>PMMJ01000410.1 GCA_003162255.1 Acidobacteriaceae bacterium
GTTCTGATGATTGTTGTTAAATCCCCATTACACTCACGACCCGGCGACGGGGGTTTCGAGCGTAATCACCTGACTACAGCAACGATTGAGCTCCCCTCAGTCCGGGGCATAGATTGTGACCATGAGACTAGAAATTCTCGGAGTGCTGCTGTTGTTGGTGCTCACCGTGTCGGCACAGGACTCACCTGCCACGAATGTTCGCGTGCCTGATGCCGCGACTGCGCTGAGGATTGCCGAACCTGCTCTGACGAAGGTGTATGGGAAGCGTCAGATCGAGTATGAAAAACCATTGACCGCAATACTGGAGGACGGCATCTGGAGCGTGTATGGAACCTTGTGTTGTCCAGACCGCAAGGGGCGGCGCACCTGCGAAGTCGGCAAATGCGTTGGCGGCGTTGCCACTCTGGAACTTCGGCAAAGCGACGGGAAGATTTTGTCAGTCTTTCATACGAAGTAATCTGGTTCTGAGTGTAATCGCTGCTTTTCGACACCCGTGGAACCGTCTGGCACGCTCCGGTGTCCTTTTCTTGAAGAGAGTACAGCGCGAGGAGGTAAAATCTTGCGGAGAACCAGTGCGGCACTGCTGATCATATTCAGCCTGTTGACAGCGAGAAGCGGATCACAAGAGTCAGTCTCTCCACAAGCCTACGACGTTGCGGAAGCATACAAAATTTACAGCCTTCTAATACCGCGAGAACCGTCCTATGCCTTTGGAAAAGACAGGGTCATGATCCGGCAAGAGGCAGTGCAAGGCGGCATGAGGAGAAGGCGAAGTCAACGAGGGCGGCACCCTCACGGGACGGGGAGGGGTTCATCCAGCCGCACGCAAGTGTTAAGCGAACGAACATCAATAAGCCACGTCTATCCGGCATCAACGTCGGTGATCGCTTCGTGCTATCCTCATTGCCACCTTCGGAATCGCCATTTCTGCTTCATTCCCGTCTCTGTTATTTGTGTGGCTCTGCTTTTTGTCACCTGCGGATGGTCACAATGTAAGCCCGGAGAGCCGATTCTGAATCTCGGCGAGTTCCACGGGTGCGGAGCATTGTGCGTCATCATTCACTATGCTGTTGATGCGCGTGCTCACTGGAAAGCACCGCATCATCCGGGCATCGAAGGGTCTCAACAAGTCGGACACGGCTTCGACCTTTGTCATGCCGGGATCGAGCCAAAGATTGTAGTCATCAGGATCAAGAATCACTGGCATTCGGGCGTGGACAGGAGCGGTCACGGCATTCGGCGTCGTTGTCAGGATCGAGCAGGACTTGACCCAGTTGCCACTGGCGTCTTTCCAACGATCCCAGACTCCCGCAAACGCAAACAACTCCCCTTCATTGACCTCGAAGCAGTAGGGCTGCTTGGCTTTCCCTGTCCGCATCCACTCGTAAAAGCCGTCCGCAGGAATTAGGCACCTGCGGGATTTCATCGCATCGCGGAACGCGGGCTTTGTGCTCGCGGTTTCCGACCTTGCGTTGATCATCCTTACAGCACCAGAGGCATCCTTTGCCCATGACGCATGACGGAATCAGTCCCCATCGCATGAGAGAAATTTCGCGGATCGGCTCTTTGGGGTTCTGGCGGATGACTGGGATCGGCTGGGTTGGAGCAATGTTGTAACGAGGCGTCCATTCCTCTTCCCCTGACACGCTGTCAAAGTTCCTCGATGAACTGCTTTCGTCGGGAGAGTCGGTAGCGGCCACACATGGGGAGATTATGGCAGATCGGGTACCTGTAGACTGTCCCGCAGCGATCTTGAAGGCGGCAGCCGCAGCGCCAACTGCGCCGTGCGACCAGTTCTTACGACTGCTCCCCGGATTGAACCGTTCCTCCGCACGGGCCTGCCACTTCTGCCCCGGCGCACAACCAAGAACCTTTTTGAGACTCGCGGCTGTCACCCTGACGACAGGCACTCCGCTCTTAGCTGCCGCGAGTTCAGTGATCGCTTCTCCTTTTATTGCTTCGACGGAAGACTTGAACCGACCCGACGACGATCCGAGCAGTGCGATTGTCGAGCCTCGGCTCGTAGTGCTGAGATCGAATATGACGACAAGACGTTGCAAGAGTTCGTTCAATCCGTCTCCAGATCGCGCCTGAAATTGAATCGACCTGATCGACTTAATCACGAAAGTCTCCCCCGAGCCCGTGGCTTGCGCGATGACGACTGCGTCCTTGGTTGGGTTCACTCCGAAAATCATACGGGAACTCTGACTGAACTACAGATGAGGGTAACGTTAGGTCGAATTCGGCAGTTTGTCCGGTTTGGCAGCAGCGCCCCTCCTTGGTGCAACTTGGTCCGAGTCCTTACGAAGCTTTTTTCGGGCACGCTTTTGAGCCAAAGCTTGTTTGACCCGGCGTCTTTCGCCCGGCTTCAAATAGTAGGAGTGACGCTTCACGTCCTTAATAATGTCTTCCGTCATGACCTTGCGTTTGAACCGCCGCAAGGCGTTCTCCAATGATTCGCCTTCTTGCAGTCGAACTTCTGCCATGCTCGTCACCCCAAGCCAGCTAAATGAACCTGTTTGGAGCTTACTCCCTTTGTGCCACGCTCGGTCGAACTCCTCATTGATCTGCTTCCGCCGCGAGAGTCGGTAGCGCCCGTACATCGGGAAATTACGGCAGATCGGATGGGCTTACGGTCATTTGGCAAGTGGACCGGGATGCATTCCTTCGCCGAGGACGAAGCTTGATCCCACGCTGCCCACAACAGCCGATGCTCGCGGCATGCCGAGGCGCTCCCGAATGTGATAGACGGCTTCGATGCCAGTGCAATGTGCCCCCATAAGGTTCGCCACCTTGAACTCTTTCATCCTGTCCGCAGTCCAATCCAGTTGCTCATCCGTCGCTGGAAAGAGGTGCAACCCGCCGATGACCGCCTCAACTGGCTCGTTGGGAAATTCCTGCCGGGCAAACGTGAGAATGTTGATGATTCCCGCGTGCCCGCAGCCAGTGACCACGACTAACCCATCCGGCGTGTTGAGCACCAGCGATTGATCTTCCGGGATTGTGTCCTCGACCAAGCCCGCTGGGGTTTGCACTTTTCCGCTGACGCTCCAATTGCGTTCCGGATATTTGCGGGGCACCGGCCCCGTGAGCCACGCGCCGGGAAAGACTTCTGCCGACTCCGTATGTTCGACGAACTTTCCGCCAGTTGCTTCGTACTCCTTCTTCAATGCGATCATCTTGTTGTCTTCACCTTCGGGCGCTGGTCTGCTGTAGAAAATGCCGCGTGCGATATGCACCACGGAGAGCGCCGAGGGATTTTTTTTCATCATCTCTTTGCGAAGGGTCATCAATCCGCTGACATGATCCCAGTGGTTGTGCGTAAGGATCACTTCTCTCACATCGGACAAGTCGATCTTCAAGTCGCGTGCGTTTTGCAGCACGGTATCGGGATGGGCTCCAGTATCGAGCAGTACGCGATGACCATCGGCTTCGATCAGTGCCGAAAATCCCCACTCGCCGAGCCCGGTTGTGCTGCCCACCAGCATCGTTGATAGCAGGGTGATTTTGAGGGCGTGAATCTGGACAGGTGCGCTCTGAACGTTAGGGGCGGGACTGGTGCCCTGAGCCTTCGCAGGAAGCTGCACCATGCTGACAATCGCAAGCGCGAGCAGGGCGGCAGAACGGCGTATCCAGTGAGACCGCGAAACCTTGTGCATGGGCTGCACCTCTTAAAAAGACGTTGGTGAAGGCTATGGTATCGCAAACTCCTTATACCGTTTGGCGGTAGGCAGGCGGAGACATTACGGCAGCGGATGGAAAAACGAAAGCGCCCCGGACTCCGTTTAGAGTCGCGGGACGCTCGTTTGAACAGCCCTCCCCCGAAGACTGCTCTATCTCAGGCTAGGTCACTTTCGATCTCGTCCGTCGCCCCGAAGTGAGCATCCCCGAAAGCTGGCGGACGCTGTCCCGGAACTTACTCCAGCTTTCGACCGCCCCGTCGAGAGCCGTTTGTTTCTGTTCGACATCCGCGAAGCCTGCACTCTGCATTTGTTCGGCAGCAGCGTTGAAGCGTTTGGTGCTTATGGCATCCATCGCAAGAAAGCGGAATGCCTGCGCGAGTGGTACACCATCTGCTCCGGTATGCAGAAATTCAATGTGCGCACTCACTTTCCCAAAAACTGTACTCAAAGTCATTTCGCCGAACGTTCCCTCGGGAATAGGCCCTCTAACAAGCAGAGCAGCTCCCCCTGTCAACGAGAGGCGCTGAACGATGCCAACGAACTTCTGGTTATCAACTGCAAAGACTGCTTTTTCCCGGTTGGGGACACGGATTCGAGGTGGTCGCGTGTGCTTGACAGGCTTGTCGGTCTTACGCCGCATTGTAAGCAGGATGACAACTAGCTCTATAACAGTCAACGTTACCTAAGTGTTTCGAGTTTGCAGGTTTCTCGATGATCACAGCCCCCTTAAGAAAAGTCTATTCTGAATCTGTGCAGGTTCCACCGTTCTGGAGCATTCCTCGTCTTCATTCGCCACGGAATTGATCCGCGTGCTCTCGGGATAGCACCGCATCAGCCGAGCATCTTAGGGTTTCAACAGATCAGACGCCATAGCGACTGTTTTTCATATCCGCCAAACACCATTCCAGCGGCATTCCGAATTCCTCACGGTCAATCTTGTTCTTCGTACTCATCCACTTGCTGAGGGAACAACATACCCCACACCTGTTTTTCTGGCTCCAAGCACTCAGCCCCGATTTGCTTCTCCGATGAGCCCTCGCTTGCAGTGATCCAAATGACACGGAATTGTGCGTGGGTTTGGCGGTATTGAATTACAATCTCGTCGCCGACCTTGATCTCGCCTAGCCAACCACCCAGCTTCACACCATCGTTGCTGACATCGAGGGTATACGCGAGATGGCAATCTTTAGTCCCGGCGATCCAGACTCGTACTGGTACGACTGATCTGGTTCTCTTCGACCGCCGCTTGCCGATACGAAATCGAGACATGCTCCGCGCTCACTCCAAGTACCCTACGTTATGGTCTGCAGCTCTTTAAAAAGTCACTGCCTGCCAGCGCGTCCGAGCGAGTGCTTTGGCGAATACGCACCCTGACCATCGTCGCTGCCCACCGTAGTCCTGACTTTATTGTAAGCAGAATCTCGGGAGGGGGTTCGCATGGAGATCACTCGCGAACCAGCCGCATTTTCTCGATATGCACCCATTTCCCCTTACGTCCGCACTAGAACTGGTCGGCTCGGTGACGGGCTACTGCACGGGCAGGTTACCTTCCGCAACTCGGAGAACATCTTTAAGCGACCGCTGTGACTGGCGTCACGGCTCTGCACTCGGACTTGCTCGGCATCTCTGCCTTCCAAGCGTCTCTACTACATCAATACTGAAAAACAATTTATTTTTTGGTTAGTGATCGAAAATTTCCTCATGGGAACAGGACCCATGAGGAATTTGCCGGTTTTATTGGGAAAATCTAAGGGTGGATCAGGATCGCTGGCACCAGCCGGCAAAACAGCGGATCGGGGTGAATCCGGCGAAGGGGGGCCTTGGTACGGTCACTCCTCTGGTGAGGCGAGGGCCGGGCGTCAGGCTTGGTCCCAGCCCCGAAAGGGGAGAAGTGCATGGTTCAGGCTCCGAGAGCAATCCACTGGCAGACTTCTACACAGGTTCATGATTCGGTACACGGTCACAGCCCGGAATGAGCACCATTGCAGATGTCCCGTACCTGCTCGCTAGTGTCATCCAAGGTTGCCAAGTAGCGGAGCGTTGTTTCCAGACTGCTGTGACCCAACCATTTTTGAATTTGGCGGGCAGAGACCCCGGCTTGGTGCCTGTCGGTCGCGAAGTTTTTGCGAAACCGATGTAGAATCCAGTGCTCGCACACAGGGGCATCAGCACACGAGACGGGTTTGCCGTTCTGGGTGCCTTGCTGCTCCCTCTTCCACGGGCTCGGGCTTGTGTTCATCGACGATCCGCTGCGAGAAAGCGTCATGTGGGTCCGCAAGCTGCGACTGGCGTAGGGCGGCAAGGTCCGCTGCTGCGTAGGGGTCATCACCGACGCAGACCTTTTCCCAGACGGGCTTGCCGTTGACCCGGTAGCGGACGTGGTAGACGCCCTCAGGATGGTGCTCGGGTTTGCCACGCACGAGACACCAGTGGGGACGGAGCCGCTTCTTGGACTCCCAGATCGCAGGACAGTAAGGTTGGGAACCGTCAATGAGACGGATGCGGATGTATCAAGGAGACTCGCTGTAGCTTGCTTGCCATTTCTGATTTCCTCGTCTGTCTAGCACTCTGAAAGTCGAGAAAATCAGTGATTTTTGTTGTAGCTTTTTCCCGTCTCTCGATAAGCCCCTTAGTCTTTAGGGCTTAGAAGAACTGGCGGAGAGAGTGGGATTCGAATCCGCCTGTAAACGTAAACGCAAGGACTTACAGAGCACGGACGGCAATGAGAGTATACGCAAGAACGTACCAGTTTACGTTAACTGATTGCAGAGTGATCGCAGATTCTTGGTTGTTAAATCCTGTCGGTGACGGCAGGCGGTTGTGAAGCGGTTGTGGTCGCTTTAGCGGGACTGGACGGCGGAAGGTGGGCGTATGTAAAGAGGCCCACCCAACGTGAGGCAGCCGATGTGGGTATGTCGCGCAGTCCAGTTGTGAACCGTGGCTCGGATCGTTAGACCGGGCATCTCTCAGAGATGTCTACACAAGCGAGCCAGAACCCCACCAGCATCTTTGATTACATCCTGACCGTCTCGTAAAGGAAGGATGCAGCCGAGGATGTCCGCGTAAGCGGGTGTGTGGCTCCACACTGTGAGAGTGGCAGGCCACAAATACTGAGACCTTGGTGAAGGTCTCAGTGTGCTCACCCTCTGTGAGAGAGGGAATGAAATTGAAGCCAAGTCGGCGTTGTAACGCCGCGCTCAACACTGTTGCGAGCAAAGCTCGCTTGCGAGGTGAAAAGATTGAAGTTGTAGAAATGAGGTTGAAGTCGCATGAGCGACATTGAAAAAAAGTGGTTGAGGAAGGTGATCTCAGATGAAACCAAATTGGGCATTGAAAAGAGACCCTGAGCAACATCCGGTGCGATTTCTTGCTGCCGTGTGGCAGCAGCGAATGACAGCCAACTTCCGAGGTACAGGAAGGCCGTTAGCCCCCAAGGAATTGGGACAGTTGAAGTCGTTGAGGAAAGCTCTGGGCGATTTAACGAGAGACGTAGTCGAGTGGATGATTGACCCGGTGAATTGGTGGCACTTCTGCCAGCAGGTTCGGGCTGAGTCGGGATCACGTCGTGCACCTGATTATCCACACGTCGGTTACTTGCTTGCCCATCATGAAATCGGCGTGAAAATCATGCGGTGCAGACTGCGCAATTCAAGCCAAGCAAGAGATTTCGTGCGGAGGGTAGACCAAATCCGTTATGAGCAGATGAAAACCCTGTCATTGGTATTGGCAGAAGGCATACCCAAACTACTGGCCAATATCCAAAAGGCCAAAACGCTGACTGACATACAGAGGGTGTTCATCGAAATAGTGGACGAGAGCGCGGCTGCGTGAACCCGGAATTGACAAATTGTTCTGTTGTGGAAATTGATTGCACCTGTAGAAATCTACACACGGAAGATGGGCGAATGAATCTACACCACAGAGACTCAGAGGCCGTGGTCCCATTTTCATCAGGTTTATCAGCGATCTGCCGTGCGAGACCCAGGTCGAAAACTGAGAATTGTGGTTGTAGATTACAAGGGATGTAGAAGCGCCGTGTAGACCCGGATACGCAGAATAGGGCTCTGCCACTTCAAGACTTGAATTTCTTGGATGAACATCGGGGGGTTACTTAGAGCATATAATGTCGGCGCGGTTCGTCAAAGGGAGAGGCACTCATGCAAGAGGTTGCGCTATTTCCGCTTTGGGTGACGGTCTTTCTTACGATTTGGGCACCAGTCGGACCACTGGTAGGAATCCTCGTGGGTCACTATCTCACGAGGTCGTGGGAACGTAGACAATGGATCGCGGACAATCAGAAAGAGGAATACAAGAAGCTGCTTGGTGGATTTAATCGGCTCTCCTTTCGGCAATCAACGGCATGCCGGAGGAGTATGCCTACTTTTGGAGACGGCTCTGTGTCATCGCCTGTGAAGACGTGGGACCCGCCGATGATGTTCTTGCTGCTTTTGTAGTCGCCTGCTCGACTGTCTTTCCGCCAAAGAAAACTGGCAGCGAAAACTACAGGCTGTTCTGCTTTCTAGCTGCGCAGATGTGTGATCTCTCAACTCGCAGCCGTATCTATTGCAGTTACGGCACGATTGAGCCTGCGGCCATGAAGTGTGAATTGCCCGAACTTCAAGCGGAGGACAAGCCGATTGTCTCGGCGATCATGCAGCGGAAAGCGGCGGTGCAAACGCCGACGACTACCTTTCAGGAATGGCAGAGGAAGAATGATTGGCGGGCTGAAGGGCTGTTGAGGTTTGTCGGATTGACCCTCCCGCTGGAGATGACCAGAGTACAAACACCGCTTCCGCCCTACAAAACGCTTTTCGATCTTCCAAGCTATTGCTTTGACATGCATACCCGTTTGGGACTGGCGATGCTGAAGCGGCTGGTGCAAGGGGTCGAAGGAGCAGAGGGCATCAGGGAGTTGTTTCAGAGGCACAAGATCAAGAGTGCCCATAGGGCTGTGGGTGAGGCGTTGTTCTTTGTGGAGGGAGGTCGTATTCAGGGCGAGCTGATCTACGAGCCGCTGTGCGGTCTAGAGCAACGACTCTCTGCCTATAAATTGGGCCTGCCACCGAATGATTGGCTGGAACTTCGGATTCTGGTCGAGAAAGCCTTGGCGGAAGGCGTCGTAGATCGGATCAGAGAGGAAGTTTTGCACCAGTTCTATGGCCAAGAATTTTGCAATCAATTGCACCAGCAAGGGACGCTTGATCTGTGACCGGAGGCCAAATGGAAATACATCAAACTAACCATTCTGGTGCATTCTCGGATGGACTGCGCCACAAAACAAACGGCTTACCAAACTATTTAACGAGCAGTATTTGAACATAATGTTGCATTTTCGAGGAAAACCAATGCCAGAAAGTCCTAGAATCCTCAAACAAACGATGATTCATCTCGAACCCGCTGAGGTGCTCTCAGTGCTCAAGGCGGCAAAGGCCAAGGGCGTTCGGGAATGGGCCATGATCGTTGTGGCATATAAGCACGCCATGAGAGCTTCCGAGGTTTGCAATCTTCGCTTAAATGACATCGACATGAAGAACGGCAGCATCGTTGTCGAACGGCTCAAAGGCTCGCTACGCACCACGCAGGCGCTAACCGAGCACCGCGGAGAGCCGTTGCTAAATGAACTCAAGGCCATTCGGGAATGGTTGCGGCACCGTCCGGACGACGGTTCTGATTATCTCTTTACCAGTCAAAAGGGCGGACGGCTTGATCGCTCTCAGTTTTTCCGATTGTTCAGGACGATTGCTAGGACAGCCGGACTGCCTGCAGAAAAGCAACATCCCCACGCACTGAAGCATTCGATTGCCAGTCATCTGGTTTCGGCAAACGTCAATCTAGCATTAGTGAAACAGCAACTTGGCCACAAGAGCATAAATAGCACCATGCGCTACGTCGCGACGACTGACCAGCAAGCGTCACTGGCAACGGCAACCGCTCTTATGAACGTCTACTGAGACTGATTCAAGGCATTGCAAGAAACAGTACCATGGGGGCATTAACAATCGATGAGCGAATTTGTAGTGATGGGTACGGATGCGTTTCCTTGGCCTCATGAAAATTATGTGGTGGCAAAGAATATTCCTACGCTAGAAGAAGCAAAGAAATATGCCGATGCCAAGCCAGATTTTTCCGATTCACTACGCAAAGCAATGAAGTGGTACAAAGCAGCTGGAGAAATCTGGAACCGTCAGCTGGGCGCGCCTGTTCCGGTGGGTTATTGTGCCGCTGGATTGTCTGAATTTGAGGCGAGCAATCTTTGTAGCGAATACCCAGAGCTGGTCACAACTGTAGCGGGTACGCCCCCATCGTCCGGAAACAGCGTTGGTTTCGCCGTAGCGAATCAGCGATTCAGCGCGCTACTCTTGGCATACCCGAAAACGCCTCAAAGCTCACCGGGGTTGATTTACGAATTGGCCGTACACGAATCGTGGAAGCGAGCTGCTTTTGAAGTGAAAAACGCTCAGCACGCCCTGAATGGAGAGCCGTTGGAAAAGGCCAATGACACATTGTTCAAGGCTGATAAGGAAGCTGAGAAAAACTATCAGATCGCCGAGGCAAAGAGGCAGAGTGAAGTTCAGTAATCTAGTCCGGATTGCGTGGGATTGACTCCAAGCCACCCTTACCCTTCTGATCCGGTCTCTGCACTTGATTGCAAATCGTTGACAAACTGTTTTGCTGTGCCGGAGGCAGAGAGCGGAGGAGGCTGTCATTTCACGTTCTTCGTCTTTTGAAGCTTGTAGTATTTACGCATGTACTTGCACCGCTTTTCTTTGAATTCTTCGCTGCCCGCAAAGTGTTTGATCCGACAGGAGGTCTTGCAAAATTCTTGATGCGAGAAGTGAGCGAAAAACCATGAGGTGCATTGCTTGCATCTGCGTATTTTGAGAATTGCCCCTTGCTCGATCAGTTGCACCAACCATCTGACTTGCACAGTGGGAATGGTTATTCGGTTGTTCTCAGCGATCAAAGTCCAGTTCACCCGCTTCCCATCTTCAAGCTGGTGCAGGTCGATCTGCGGTGCAAAAGCGAAATTTGCCAACGCATCGTTTAGCTCCTGATAAGAATCCCAAAATGCCGGAGGCAGCTTCTGCTGCTTTCGTGCGGCATTCAAGCTATGCAGAGTTGGGTATTCTGCGGTCCACCGATACACGACCTGAGCGTTCATCAGCAGCTCTTCCGCGGCTTTTGGGTTAAGGTCGGGTTGGTTTAGCCATTTAGCCAGTGCTTCACCGGGCTTGCGCCCCACGAATCCCCTCTTGGACTCTAACGACTGGCTTTGCTTCTTTGGCATGAGTTAGAAAGTTATACGCATACCGGGGCATCGTCAAGTAGCATCCGCTTAGAAATACTTTGAGCGGGAGGTAGCAGCTTGGAGGAGTTGATATCAGTTTCGGAAGCGGCCAGAAGGCTAGGTGGAATTTCAAAGTCGACGGTTCACGCATGGCTCAGTCAGGGAAGGTTACGACGCACGAAGGTCGGAAACCGGACAATGATCAGAGAGTCAGAACTCAAAAAGGTGATCCTAGATGGTGGAAAATCCCCTGCCCCTAAGCGCGGCAAAGCAGGCAAAGGAGTGGGAGATGGCTGAGACTGGTGGGCTATACGCAGCAGAGACGGAATGGCTAACCGCAGAGGAAGCCGCCGCTCATTTGAAGGTCAAGGCCCGGACGCTGCTCCTTTGGGTGCGCCAGAAGAAATTTCGTGGGTACGTGTTGTCTGGGATCAAGAGGCGAGTGTGGCGATTCCGAAGGGTCGATTTAGACACAATGCTTTTTGCTCAAGATGCAGGCGTGCTATGCTCCATTCCGCCGTCCGTGCTCGTAACGAAAGGAGAAGGAAAATGAATCGGGCACGGCATCAAAAAGGATCGGTAGTTTTCGACAAGCGCCGGAAGACTTGGAATTTCCTGACCAGTGAGAATGGGAAGCGACGCTCCAAGTTGATCGGCACGAAACAGCAGTATCCAACAAAATCTNNGGGCCGAGAAGTTGCGCTCCGCACCAGTACCAGCGAGGAACACCACTGTACCAACCGTGAGGACACTTGTTGAGCAGTACAGAGCGGAAAAAATGCCACAGCGATTTAGCACACGGCGAAGCTACGAGTGTTGGATCAGCGGCCACATTTTGCCGAAGTGGGGCGTGTGTCCGGTGACTGATCTCCAAGCCCGCCCTGTCGAACTGTGGCTTGGCTCGCTGAACCTCTCACCTAAGAGCAAGGTCCACATTCGAGGCTTGCTGGGTAAGCTGTGGGACTACGCCATGTGGAGGGGCGACATCCCCACCCAGCGGAATCCCATTGAACTCGTCAGCGTAAAAGCTGCGACGACGAGAGCACAGCGACCGCGTAGTCTAACCGTGGAAGAGTTCCACGGATTCGTGCAGCATTTGGACGAGCCTTTCCGCACAATCGCGGTCGTCTCTGTGTGCCTCGGACTGAGAATCAGCGAATGCATGGCCTTGCGTTGGGCCGATGTTGATTGGCTCAAGGGCATGCTGACATGGATGCCAAATTTACCACACTCGCCGCGCACCATTGCACGCTATTGCACGCT
>PMMJ01000328.1 GCA_003162255.1 Acidobacteriaceae bacterium
CATCAGCGAATGGAAGTCCGGTACCCTGACCGCAATGATCGCCCGCGCTGCCGATTTCTACGGGCCGGACACACGAAATGGCATGCCGAATATCCTCGTGTTCGAGCCATTCTCGAAGAACGAGAAAGCCTCATGGCTTGTAAACGATTCCGTTCCACACTCCTACACCTACATGGTCGATGCCGCACAGAGCCTCGTGACTCTCGCCGAGAGTGAATCCGCTTGGAATCAGACGTGGCACGTTCCGACGACACCGAATCCGCCGACTGGAAAAGAGTTCATTGCCATGTCCGCAAAGGAATTCGGCATTGCGCCGAAGTACCGGGTCTTGAGCCGACCGATGATCCGTTTAGCTGGTTTATTCAACTCAGACGTGGGCGAGTCCTACGAGATGCTCTATCAGAGTGATTCGCCATACCTGTTCGACTCTTCCAAGTTCGCCAAAGCGTTCGGTTTCTCCGGGATGCCCTACGCCGAAGGAATTCGTGCGACCGCAGACTCTTTCAAGAAAGCTGCCGCAGCAGCGAGATAGAAGAGTGGCTCTGCTCTGCCGATTGAGAACCCCACTGAGATACTGAAGAAATACGGAGCCATCGAGTGAAGGAGAGCGAACTGAAATCCCGTCTCACCCGCTACCGGCAGATCAAGCTCAGCGTGATCTGCAGGAAGTCGGGACAGACGATCTCAGTTCCTGCCTGGTTCGTCTTGGAAGGAGAAAGGTTGTACCTACTGCCCATGCGAGGTTCGGACACGCAGTGGTACAAGAACGTGCTCCAGAACCCGACGATTCGAATTGATGCGCGAGGCGTGGAATCGGAATTCCGAGCCGTTCCCGTGACCGATGTATAACTTAAGAGTAAATAGGTGGTTGCCGAGAGTCGCGGCAAGGTCGAAAAGATAGGACGCTCAGGCACAGCAGCCTTTTAAGTGCCGAGGTCGGGCTGCGACGCGGATTGGCTTTCCGCAGCCTTCCAGTCTCTTGAAGCCGGTGTAAAATTACATGTCGCGATCATCCGCGCTAGATTAATGTTCCGTCCTGGAAAGGAATGAAATCCTATGGCAACTATGGAAGCCCCGCCGCGTCTGCAAATCCGCCTGCACGAAGGTGCGTTCAAGAATGAGACGTTCGTCGAGTTCACCAAAGAAGAAAACGTGCGCAAGATGCGTGCTGCCATCGAGAAAGTTCGCGGACAATTGGGCCGCGAGTATGACCTGATCATCGGCGGCAAGCGCTCCAAGACCTCCGATAAGATCCGTTCCATCAATCCCGCCAAGCCTTCGGAAGTGGTCGGCGTCCACCAGAAAGCCGGCATTGAGCACGTCGAGCCCGCCGTAAATGCCGCGTTGCAGGCGTTTATTCACTGGAGCCGCACGTCAGGCGAGGAGCGAGCATCGCTCCTGTTCCGCGTGGCCGATGTCATGCGCGAGCGCAAACTCGAATTCATGGCGTGGCTGGTGTTCGAAGTTTCGAAGAACTGGTTCGAGGCCGACGCCGACATCTCCGAGGCCATCGATTTCTGCGAGTTTTACGGTCGTGAGGCCCTGCGCTTCGCCAAAGTCGAACCGCCCGTGCAATTGCCGGGCGAGCGCGACACCCTGGCCTACATTCCGCTCGGCGTCGGCGCCGTGATCCCACCGTGGAACTTCGCCTGCGCCATCATGGCCGGCATGACGCTCGCTTCGATCGTCAGCGGCAACACCGTCGTCCTGAAGCCGTCCAGCGATTCGCCGACAATTGCGGCGAAGTTCGTCGAACTGCTCGAAGAGTGCGGCCTGCCCGAAGGCGTCGTGAACTTCTGCCCCGGCGGCGGCGCGAGCTTCGGCAACGCGCTGGTGTCGCATCCAAAGGTTCGCTACGTCGCGTTCACCGGTTCGCGCGAAGTCGGATTGCACATCAACCAGAGCGCCGCGCAACAGCAACTGGGCCAGCTTTGGATCAAGCGCACGATCCTCGAGATGGGCGGCAAAGACGCTATCGTCGTCGATGCCGACGCCGATATCGACTCCGCCGTCGAAGGCGTAGCCGCTGCTGCCTTCGGTTTCCAGGGCCAGAAGTGCTCGGCCTGCTCGCGTGCCATCGTCGACGAGCGCATCTATGACAAGTTCCTGGAAAAGCTGAAGTCTCGCGTCGAGCGCATCACGGTTGGCGATCCCACTGCGAACCTGAACATGGCGGCCGTCATCAACGAAGGTTCAATGAACGACATTCTCCGCTACATCGAGATCGGCAAAAAAGATGGACGCCTCATCACCGGTGGCGCGCGCGACACCAGCGCGGGCGAAGGCTACTTCATTCAGCCGACCGTGATTGCCGACATCCCGGCGAAGTCGACGCTCGAGCAGGAAGAGATCTTTGGCCCAGTGTTGGTCGTGATCAAGTCGCACAACTTCGACCACGCTCTGGAAATCGCCAACGACACCGAGTTCGGCCTGACCGGCGCTGTCTATTCCAGTTCGCGCGAAAAACTCGATCGCGCCGTGGCCGAGTTCCACGTCGGCAACCTCTATCTCAACCGCAAGTGCACGGGAGCGATGGTAGGCGCACATCCCTTTGGCGGCTTCAACATGTCCGGCACCGATTCGAAATCCGGCGGCCCAGACTATCTCTACCTGTTTACGCAAGCCAAAAGCGTGGGCGAAAAAATTTAACACCGTGATGTCGGTGGAGCGACGGGCGTCTCGCTAGCCCAGTTGGGCGCGGACTCCCGACGCTCCTCCGGCTGACTAACGATCATTTCACCTTTCCCGCCAAATACATTTGGGCCACGTGGTCCGCGACGGTCGCTGGCTCTGCCTCCGCAAGATTGGTCAGAACGACCACGGTGAGCCGGTCGTCCACATAGCGCGAAATCTGCGTTTCGAAACCCTGCCACGCACCTGCATGTTCAACGACGCGATGGCCTTTCTTACTCTCGATAAACCAGCCAAAGCCATAGTGCCCGGAGTTCGGCTGCCCATTGCTGAGCTTGGACACCGTCCACATCTGCTCCAGGCTCGATCGTTTCAGAAGTTTCTCGGTGTAAAGCGCGGCATCCCATCGGGCAAGATCCGCGATGGAAAAGTACAGACTGCCATCCGCCGGTGTGTTCACGGTGGGCGAAACCCATTCCTGGTTCTTGAGCTCCCCTTTAACCAGCCGGTATCCCGCGGATCGATTCGGCACGATGTCCGCTTCGCTGATGATGCGAGTTGCGCGCATACCCAGCGGCCGGAAGATGCGTTGCTGCAGAAAGTCTCCATAAAACTCGCCGGTGACCTTGTGAATCACGATTCCCAGCGTGAGAAAGCCCAGATTGCTGTAGCTCCAGCGGGTGCCGGGCGGGAATGCCAGCGGGATGTTCCCGACAATCTTGATCAAATCCCCCTCGGTGTAATCTTTCCGCATGTCAAAATCTTTTGGATAATCCGTGAACCCGGCCGTGTGGCTCAGCAGTTCACGAATCGTGACCTGCTTCCAGGTCGCAGGCGCATCGGGAAAGTACTTCGTGAGCGGATCCTCCAGACCGATCTTGCCCTCTTCAACCAGCATCATGACTGCGGCCGCGGTGAACTGCTTGCCCACCGAACCGGATTGAAAGATGGTTTCGGGCTTGACCGGAACTTGCAGTTCCACATTCGCTAAGCCGTATCCTTGCGCTCGGAGGACTTGTCCTCCACGCGAGACCAGCAGCGCGAGTCCGGGAATGTGTTGCTTTGCCATTTCTGCCCGGACGTAGTCGTCGACCGCATCCGTTTGATCCGCGGCCGATGCCGGACCTGCTGACCAGACAACAATCGTAGCGACCACGGCCCAACGGCAGAGCCTCTGATTGATCCGCATGGTTGGCAGAATATGCTATAGTCTCGGGCCATGCTAGCGAAACGCGCTTTGCCCGTTTGCATTCTCTGGGCAGCGATCCTGACGGGTCCCCTGGCCTTTGCTCAATCGGTCCATCGTGACATCACGATTGAGGACGAACGCGAGCCCGCGCCTCGTTTTCACGCCAAGACACTGGATGGCGAACAGTTCACGAACGACTCGACAAAAGGGGAGGTCGTTTTACTTCAGTTCTGGACCACATGGTGTCCGTACTGCAAGAGCGAAGAACGTCTGGTGAATGACATCACCACCGAATTTTCCGGCAAAGGTCTGGTCGTGCTCGCAGTCGACGTTGGCGAATCCAAGAAGGTCGTGCAGCAGTATTTGAAGGACCATCCTCGAAAGTGCCGCATCGTGATGACCGGCGATACCAATCTCGCCGCCATGTACGCCGCCAATCGTTATCCCATCTACGTTGTCGTCGACCGCGATGGCAAAATCGTCGATACGCAACGGGGATCGGGTGGAGAAAGACGCCTTCGCAGGTCACTGGCGCGCGCCGGTCTCGATGCTGGTGTAGAGAAAAAGGACACCGAGTGATTTGTAGGAGAAACTCAAAAGGCCGCTCGCAGGCGGCCTTTTGTCATTCCATCGAACGCACTCTAGTTGCTGATCCCCGCACTCTGAGGCGGTAGCGGCACGGCTGCCGCTGCGGTCGCGGCTGCGGCTTCATTCAATATCCGGTGATGAATGGTGAACAGCGCCAGCTCCAGCCGGTCCGACACCCCGATCTTGTCGTAAACGTTGCGCAGATAATTCTTGATCACCTGTTCGGTTGTGCCCAACTGGGTGGCAATTTCCTTGTTCTTGTATCCCTGGACAATCAGCGCCACGATGCGCAGTTCCTTGGCCGTCAAGCGGTCACGAACGCGCAGCCCGACCATATCGTTCTCGGTCAACTCGCTCGGCACTGCCATATCCTGTACCCAATTTTCGCCACGGGCGATTTTGCGGACACAGTCCACCAGCGCCGGACTGGTGACGTTGCGATAGACGACGCCATGGGCGCCTGCCGCCATGTAGCGCTGCGCGCTCTCGCCGGTGTCGGCGAGGACGACGACTCGTGTCTTGTTCTTGTTGGCGGCCACGAGGACCGAGTTGAAATCGGAGTGAAAACCTCCGGCAATGATCAGCACCGCGGCGCGAAACTTGTCGAGCGCCATGAACATCTGCTCGGCAGTTTGCGCCTGGGCCACAATGCGCATTTCGTCTTCCACGGCTAGTACTTTGGCGATGCCAGCGCGGAAAATCGCCTGATTGTCGGCCAGAATAAGCTTCAGCATGGATCGCGCTCCCAATTAACTATTGCGAACGAATTCGTAAGAATCGATTACGCAAGCGACGCCCCGGCTGTCTCCGGAGTCGGCGTTGGCGTTAGGCTCATCGGTCCGCACTACGCGGCCGCGGCACTGAATCACAACATCGTCCTTGCCGCCCGTTACCTCCGGCGGCAGGGTGATCTCAAACTCTACGGGTGAGCCGACCTCAAGCGAAGCGTCGGCGCGGATGTACACGCCGGCAGCGCTCAGATTGCCGGTTATGCCGCTGGTGTCAACCGCGGTATCTTCCTTGTGGATCTTGATCGGCAAGTGCAGCGGAAATCTTTTCCCGGTACGCGCTTCGGACACGACTCCTCCTCTGCCCTGGCTCTGCGTTTCAACCCAAAGCCAGAAGACCACGAAATGCTAGCCCAGAGCCTGACGAGCAGCTATCGGCGTTATATCACGGAAAATACCGCAAAAGAAGCATAGATTACCGAAGTAATCCCGGTAGGAACTAGGTACCTCCCCGAATCCGGCGCGGGAAACAGCCGCTTCCGGCTCCCAGACCAAACGAAACTCGCTGGCCTCCAGGACCATCGCCATGCGCGACAAGCGGAATTTTCAGTACAGCTCGTGTCGCGCCGCATAAATTCGCGGCACAAATAGAAATGCTCTGAAGCGTTCCCGGTTCTCAGCTAAGTGGGACACGTTGTGGGCGGTGCAGAAGCTCTGATCTTTTAGATCAAGGAGGCACATCCTGCATAGTCGCGTAAAATACAGATTCTAAATAACTTATTAGTAAGTTCGCCTACAGCGAATGAGCCTGTAGGCCCTGTAGTTGCAGCAATTGAGCTAGCCACGCTCCGATAGATCTCTGATGGTGCGCAGCATCTTCTGCTCCATGACGAAGTGCATCGGTTCCCAGAACAGTCTGCCCACCGCGCGTGACAGAAGCGTCGGAGGTTTTCCTCCACGCACGCGAGCGATCAGACGGCTTTGCCCGTCGCCCAGAGGTTCCAGCGTGAAGCTCCAAGAGCTTTCCTGGNNCTTCCAATCCGGCATGAGACGCTCCACCTTGGGCATGTCGCATCCAACCAGATTTTCTAGAAAGGTGTAGCTGTAGAACCCGCTGCGATCCTGCCCGATTTGCATCAGCCAGGGCCACACCCGCTGCGACGAGGCCTGAATCGTAATTGCATGCGTCGCCTCTCCCGCATAGACCGGGAATAGATCGTCTCCGGGCAAGGTGGCATGGACCTCCGCCGGGGTTGTGCCCCATCGCAAACACCAGCCACGCAGCGCGAAGTGATAGGTCACTCCAGCAGCCGCGAAGACCGCCAGAAGTGTAATTGCGGCGCGTATGAACCACTTTCTCATTGCAGGTAGCTCCGTACGCGGCCAAAATACGCTGACGGCAACTGCCCGTCTGTGACCACAGTCACGGCGATCGCGTCGGGGTAAGGTTCTTGGGGTGGTCGGGCCTCGCGTCCAAGCTGCTGGGGGCGTTCGCCGACCGCTAACTCGACCGCAGATTCTGGATTAACTTCCACCGTGGAGATAGCTCCGGTGGGCAAGCGTAGTGCACATTGCTCTTAGTGTTGGCAAAGAAAAGTGGGCCGCCCACTCTGCCGCGCAACGCCTGTAGAACCGAGGCTCACGGCGCCGGGGTCTCCGGGCTGGGTTCCACGACCAAACTGTGCCGTCGAACCACGCGGCGCCGCTGGGATTCCTCAACGGCAGGCTTTTCCCCATGGCTCTATTCTGTTCGAGTGTAAATGTGGCAGACCCGCGCGTACAAAGAAAACAGGAGAGACCGCCATACCTCACCTCAACTGGAAGTGGAGAGAGCGTTCCCTCTTTAAGCTAGCGGGAGCTTCTCGGGCGGGTGACCCGCTATCGCCGCCATCTTTTGTCATGGGGGACACTCTTCAGAGCTAGGCGGAGGTGAAGACCGGGCCCACCACGGTGAATCCTCCGCGTATACGTCCTCAGCACTTCCTCAGCTATACTGTCGACACAAAAACTTACCTGAGAAGAGAAGACTTCTGGATTCCGAAACCGTCAAGGCTTAGCGGCCACCGACTCTGCGCTGATCGAAAGTCTCAGGTTCCGCGTTAAAGCTCGACGCGTGACTCAACAGAAGAGGGTTCGAAGGAACAAGAATGGTGAATTGGTCGCAGGAATCGATACTGGTAACGGGTGGAACCGGTTCGTTCGGGAAGAAGTTTGTGAAGATCATGCTGCGCGATTACCAGCCTCGAAGGCTGGTGGTTTTCAGCCGGGACGAGTCGAAGCAGCATGAGATGAGAACGTCGGGGTTCGATCATCCGAGCCTGCGGTATTTCATTGGCGACGTTCGCGACGTGGAGCGGTTGAAGCGCGCGCTCTCGGCTGTGACGGTGGTGGTGCACGCGGCGGCGCTCAAGCAGGTGCCGGTTTGCGAGTCCAACCCGTTCGAAGCGATCCAGACCAATATCATGGGCGGACGCAACGTGATTGATGCAGCCATTGATCAGGACGTGCGCCGCATTCTGGCGCTCAGCACCGACAAGGCGGTGAATCCGATCAATCTGTATGGCGCCACCAAGCTGTGCGCGGAAAAGGTGTTTGTGCAGGCCAATGCTTATGCGGGTGCGAAAAATACGCGCTTCAGTTGTGCGCGTTACGGGAACGTGGTGGGCAGCCGCGGCAGCGTGATCCCGGTTTTTCTGGAACAGCGCCGGCGCGGTAAGATCACGATCACTGATCCTCGAATGACGCGATTCTGGCTGACGCTGGAGCAGGGCGTGAAGTTTGTGATCCGCTGCTTGGAGCAGATGCATGGCGGCGAGATATTTGTTCCCAAGATTCCCAGCATGCGATTGGTAGACTTAGCGGAGACCATCGCGCCCGGATGCGAGGTGGACTACATCGGGATTCGTCCCGGCGAGAAGTTGCACGAAGTGCTGGTCTCTGAAGACGAGTCACGGCAAACGCTCGAAACCGAAGACATGTTCGTGATTCAGCCGGCGCATCCGTGGTGGAAATCGGAAAACTGGGTCAACGCGAGGCCGCTTCCGGAAGGATTCCGTTATTCGAGCGACACCAACGAACTTTGGCTCACTCGGCCGGAACTGGAACAACTGGTAACCCCTGAAACCAGCGCTGCGGAGGCGGTTCCAATCTCCGCCTAGCATGAGTGCTTTCCCCACAAAGCTGGAAACGCTCGCCATCCACGGGGGTACGCCCGCGAGGAGAAAATTTTTGCCCTACGGCCGGCAAAGCCTAGATGACGCAGATGTGCAGGCGGTGGTTGAGGTGCTGAAGTCGGACTGGCTGACCACGGGACCAAAGATCGGCGAGTTCGAAGAAGGGTTTGCAGCGTGGGTCGGTGCGCGGCACGCGGTCAGCTTCAGTTCGGGCACGGCCGCTTTGCACGGTGCTGCGTTTGCCGCTGGACTGGGGCCAGGGGATGAAGCGATCACCACCCCCATGACTTTCTGCGCGACTGCCAACTGCATTTTGTACCAGGGCGCGACGCCGGTGTTCGCGGACGTCTCGGCCGACACGCTGAACCTTGATCGGGGCGAAGTTTCCAAGAAAATTACTTCACGCACGAAGGCCATCATCGCGGTCGATTATGCGGGGCATCCCGCCGCGCTTGATGAACTGGGGGAGTTGGCGGAGACGCGCGGAGCNNACCGTGTTCAGCTTTCATCCGGTGAAGCATTTGACGACCGGAGAAGGCGGCATGGTTGCGACCAACGACGAGCGGTTGGCGGAGACTCTGCGACGTTTTCGCAATCACGGCATCAGCAGCGAAGCAAGGCAGCGGCAAGAAGCGGGGCAGTGGTTCTACGAGATGGTGCTGCTGGGCTTCAATTACAGGCTGACTGACATTGCTTGCGCGCTGGGACTGTCACAACTGAAAAGGCTGGCGGCGAACCTTGCACGTCGGCGGGAAATTGCGGCGCAGTACACGGCGGCATTCCGAGATTTGCCGCTGATTGCAGTTCCGACGGTGCGC
>PMMJ01000268.1 GCA_003162255.1 Acidobacteriaceae bacterium
CTTCAGGAAGGATTTATAACGTCGGCGGCGGCCCCGAACATACCCTCTCCCTCCACGATCTGCTCGGTCAGTTGGAAATTCTGAAGGGCGGGAAGATTCCCGTCCGATACGACGATTGGCGCCCGGGGGATCAGAGGGTGTACGTCAGCAATATCCAGAGAGCTAAAGCAGAACTGGGATGGACGCCGCAGATCCCGGCGATGAAAGGGGTGGCGCGGTTGTATGACTGGGTCGGCAAGAACAGGGATCTCTTTCATGGCACTGGGCTTTGAAAACGGAGAGTGCCTTTGGAGATAATCCAAACCTTGAACGGGATACCCTGAGGCGGAATTCTCCTGTGATGCGAGAGGATAATGGCGCGCCGCCGGTGCACCGGCGGCGGTTTTCATAAGGCCTGTGACGATGAAGCTAAGCATTCTGATTCCTATCTATAATGAACGGTACTCGATACGTGAACTCCTGCGACGTGTCTTGTCTGTATCCCTTCCGAACGAAATGGATAGAGAGGTCATTATCGTTGATGATGGCTCAACAGACGGCACGAGAGATATTTTAGCGGGTTTTGAGTCTAGATACCCCCAAACGATCCGATGTGTTTTTCAGGAACGAAATTTCGGCAAGGGGGCTGCGATCAGAAAAGCGATTGCCAACGCCACGGGGGATTTCTGCATCTTCCAGGATGCCGATCTTGAATACGACCCCCGCGATTATGATGCTATGCTGCAACCCCTCCTGGAGGGCGTTGCCGATTGCGTTTATGGTTCGCGATTCCTCTATCGGGAACGCCGCCGCGTTCTCTATTTCCGTCACAGCCTCGGGAATCGTTTCTTGACTAATCTGTCTAACCTTTTCACGGATCTGTATCTTACGGATATGGAGACCTGTTATAAGGCCTTTCGCACGGAATTGCTGAAGACAATCCCCATCCGGAGCAATGATTTTGGACTGGAACCGGAAATCACGGCCAAGATCGCCAAGCGCGGTTTTCGCATCTATGAGGTGCCGATCCGTTATGATGGGCGCACCTATGCCGAAGGGAAGAAGATCACCTGGAAGGATGGTTGCAAAGCGCTTTACACTGTTATGAAATACTGGCTTATTGACGATTGTTATCGCCAGCGGGAGGGTCATGATATCCTCGATTCTTTCTCCTATGCACATCGGTTCAATAAGTGGNNGTGATCAAGCCGCATCTGGGAGCGCATGTACTGGAAATCGGCGCTGGGATGGGAAACCTAACCAAAGAGATGTTGCCCCGGGAAAGGTATGTGGCAAGTGATTTCGATCCGATTTTCGTCAACATATTAAACAATCTTGCCTTAAGGCGTTCTGGTGTGGAAGTCACCCGTATTGACGCTTCGAAGACTGAAGATTTTGAACATTATAAGGGGGCGTTCGACACGGTTATATGTTTGAACGTGCTTGAACATATCAAAGACGCTAGAACGGCTTTGAGCAATTTTTACGGGGCCCTTTCACCACAAGGGCGTCTCGTCATATTGGTTCCACAAGGCCCATATCTATACTCTTCTTTGGATAAGGCGGTCGGCCATGTAAAACGGTATACGCGAGGAGCTTTGCTAGAAGAATTGACATTCGCCGGATATACAGTTGAACATATAATAGACTTTAATCGTGTCGGCGTGTTGGCTTGGATCATGAACGCAAAGATGTTTAGACGGACGCGCATATCCAAGTTGCAGATGAAAATATATGATTCGCTGACTTGGATGTGGAGGGTAATCGATCCCATCATTCCCTGGCCCGGTCTTTCTCTTATTGCGATTGCGGCAAGACATGCAGATAATTAGATAACAACTGTTCCCTGTGAAACATTCTAAAGGTATATTACTTATTGGTTTGTCGGTGGCAATTATTATGGTTTCGCTCTTGGCTTCGCCAAGGCTGATGCAACAATGGAAGTCCGATGATTGCATGAAGACGATACGGATATATGAGCCATTCCAATTTGACTTCAACTGTGATTCTAATCTGTTCCTTGTTCTGGCCGATAATCCGAGCCTACTTCTCAAAGACAAGCTTTACATAGCAGGACAGGGCAGGCCGCTCTATCCTGTCATCGGTTGGATTTTGTCAACTCCCTTTAGAATCTTTCAATTCGCGCCTGTCGTAAAGTATCTGTCCGGTTTTGACAGGAGATGGTCAATCGGGTTTTTGCCGGAACTCATGGCATTCATTTTTCTAAACTGGCTGTTGATGATTGCCTCCATTGCTATATTCCTGAGGCTAATTGAGAGTGATCCTGTTGTTTTCAGGGTTTGGGCAGTACTGCCGGTCACCATATTGCTGATTAACGAAATAACAAAGTATGCCTTTTGGACGCCTCATCTCCAAATATTCAATATCTTCATGCCGGTTGTCTCGATCTATATGTTTTGCCGGGTATTGGAGAAACAAGACTCTCTTACGCGGCGTCAAATGTGTTTTATTGGCCTTATGATAGGTCTCGCCAGCCTCATATACGGCGCATTTGCCGTAACAGCAATCGGTACGATAATCTGTATCTTGTGGGCTAAGGAAAGAGAGACATTCAAGAGGGATATATTACAAAGGTTAAAGAAATGTTTCCTTATGGGCGGGTCATTCCTGATGCCGATGATATCGTGGTACATATTTATCAGGGTGGCCACTGGTACCATCTACAATCACGAGATTGTCAAGTATCGCCAGTTCATTTGGTTGAAAGATTCTTTTTTAAAAGGGGCGCCTTCCCTTATGACCGATGTATCAGCCAGTATTGCCGCATATCTGGATACGCTGCTCAGTGTAGTCGCTTTTCCATGCCTGGTCTTAGCCGTAGTTATTTTCCTTACCCGCAAGTTGAACGCCGGTAAACCGAGAGCACTCTACGGTGACGAAAGGTGGCAAGCCATTGTTATCTATATCGTTTCAAATCTATCATTCTATGGCCTGATGGGTTTTTATGAGACGCGTCTTTCGTGGACGATTGTGCCGGCTATTTTGGTAATACTCGGTATGGCAATCAGACAGCTTGACGGTTTACTCATCGGTACGTCAAGGTCAGCCTTTCACCTCTTCCTAACCGGCACTTCCTCTCTTTATCTCGCTTATTGGTTCTTGCGATAAGTAAGAGGCGATCCGTTTCGGCCTTTGTTTGCGATCTCCAGGCACGATGTTGCCCGACGCGTCATGGCTATCGGTTCTTCTTCAAGTATGTCAGTACATCTCTGTTTGAAGAATGGAATTGCATCGTGAGTGAAAAGCTTTGTGTGGTCATTGTCACATTCAATAATGCCGGCATGCTGTCCGATCTCCTAAACGATCTTCGTATTCAGAGCCGATTGCCCGATGAAGTCATCGTTGTAGACAATGCGAGCCTTGACCAAACGGAAAGCGTGGTGAAGATTAATTACCCCGCGGTGAATTATATTAAACTTATACAGAATTTGGGGAGTGCGGGTGGATTCTATGAGGGGATCAAGCGTGCCGCTGAATCCAGTGATTTCATCTATACCTTGGATGACGATGTTTGCTTGAAGCCCGATACACTTTCCGAAATCGTCAAGGGTTTCCAATTGCTTGAAAGATCATCACCATCCAGGGTCGGTGCTGTCCGGAGCGTGGGTGAGAGACATCCCGTAGATGTACCGACAAGACTGGATATCTGCTCTTGGCGCGGGACGTTGTTCAAAACAAGCATTGTACGGGAAGCGGGACTTCCCTCTACGAATTATTTTCTTTATGGTGAGGATCTTGAGTATTCTCTGCGGCTCATAAGAACAGGATATAGCTTTTTCTGGATCCCCACAAGTATTTGTCAGGAACGTCATCGCGATCAAGACGGGAAGACTCATGCAAATATATTAGGAAAGAAGGGCGTGCGTTACGAGGACCCCTTTCGATTATATTATGCATTCAGAAATGAAATCTCTATATACAAACAATACCATCTTATATTCAAACTGTTTCAGACGTTCATGTATGCTGCGAAAGTTGTGTTATGGATAATGATAACCGAGGGTGAGATAGGTCAAGGAGCGGTCAGAGCCGTGACCAACGGCGTAATCGATGGTTTGTCCGGAAGATTGGGCAAGAGTTTGAGTTACACGCCTCCGCAGGATTTGAATAGACTTAAATGTCGATAACAATATGTGCAATAAGCTTCATAATTCATAATAATGAAATGCTCTTCCCCTAAGACGAACACAAGAGACGAAACAATAGCTCACATTCTGAGAATCCCGTGCTCTATGAAATGAGAATGGCCCGTCAGATCCTTCGTAGAGAGGGGCTGGCGTCGTGCGCACGGAGGACTTGGCATTATATCTATAAATGGCCTAGCTACCTGCTTTTTGCGTTGAAGATGATGCGTCTGAATTCTGGTTGTGGTTTGGACTTGCATAAATGGGTGAATTTTGCCTTTACGGGTTACTCTAATCTCATTATGCCACTGCAGATTCGCTCTGAAATATTACAACTTCTTGACAGCATACAATCAAGACCACCAAAGTATATCCTTGAAATCGGGACATCCAACGGAGGGACGTTGTTTTTGTTGTCCCGAGTTGCGACGGAAGATGCGTGCGTGATCAGCATTGATCTTCCATTGGGCCCCTATGGAGGCGGCTATCCCGCATGGAAGCGATTGTTTTATAAGTCGTTTGCCCGGAAAGATCAGGTCATCCGATTGATTCGCGCCGATTCACACGAGCCGGTTGCCCAGAAGAAAGTAGAGGCCATCCTGCAAGCGAATAGAATCGATCTGTTATTCATCGATGGGGACCATACCTATGAAGGGGTAAGGGCGGATTTTGAAATGTATGAACCTTTCGTCAAGGAAGGGGGCATGATCGTATTTCACGATATTGTTTCTCACCGCTGGGAGCACGACTGTGGTGTCGACAGATTCTGGGATGAAATAAGGAATAGCCACGAACATCTGGAGTTTATAGAAAATCCAAATCAAGGCTGGGCTGGTTTAGGGTTGATCCTTAAAGGAGGTTCTGTAAAGTCGACTCCCAGCATGGGAGCAATATCATCGTGAATCTGTATCCTGGATTGAGTGGCGAACCTCATGAAGGTTATGTCAATATTGATAAGAGCCCACGTACGCCTAGAGTTGATGTTTTTTGCGACCTGGATCAATATGCCTGACCGTTCGTGACGGACACGGCCGACGAGGTTTTGATGCGTCACTGCCTGGAACACCTTTCCAATTATTGGGGAGCGGACTCACACTCTGACTCCCCCCCCTGAAGTGCGACAGGTAGACCTCACCCCGCCAAGGCTGGCGATTCTTGCGGCGAATCGCCGAGACGGAATAGCAGTGTGCTAACGGAAGGACCTTAGCGTGTGCGGGATAGCAGGATATGGCGGGCATGCTTCGCCGGAATTGCTGCCGGCGATGCTCGCCACGTTGCGGCATCGCGGACCGGATGACGCCGGCACGCACGAGGAGCCCGGCGTCGGCCTGGGCATGACCCGTCTCGCCATCATCGACCTGTCCGCCGGCCGCCAGCCCATGGCCAACGAGGATGGCTCGATCTGGATCGTCTTCAACGGGGAGATCTACAACCATCGGCTTCTCCGTCACGATCTGGAGGCCAAGGGGCACCGGTTCGCCACCCAGAGCGATACCGAGGCAATCCTCCACCTCTACGAGGATATGGGTGAGGAATGCGTGGAGGCCCTCCGCGGCATGTTTGCCTTCGCGATCTGGGACCGGCCTCGGCAACGCCTGCTGCTGGCCCGGGATCGATTGGGCAAGAAGCCCCTCTACTACTGGCACCGCAATGGCCTGTTCCTGTTCGGCTCCGAGATCAAGGCACTCCTCGCCCACCCGGACGTCGGACGCGATCTCGACCACGAGGCCCTTCATCACTACCTCGCCTTCGGATATACGCCTGCCGTACGATCCATCTTCGCCGAGGTCGCCAAGCTGCCGCCCGCTCACACCGCCACCCTACAGGGCGGCAGGTTTATGCTCCGCCGATACTGGGATCTGCCTCCCGGCCGGCCGGCGGGGGAGAACCCGACGACGCCAGGCGAGGCGACCGAGCGGATCCGTTACGCGCTGCGGGAGGCTGCACGCCTTCGGCTCGAGAGCGACGTCCCCCTGGGCGTCTTCCTGAGCGGAGGCATTGACTCCAGCGCCATTGTGGCCTGCATGCGCGAGGTGTCGAATCAGCGCATCGCCACCTTCTCCATCGGCTTCGGCAGGGCAACCCCCTCCTTCGACGAGTTGCCGTATGCACGGATGGTGGCAGAACGATTCGACACGGACCACACCGAGGAGATCCTGGAGCCCAGGGTGGCCGACCTGTTGCCGACGATCATCCACCATTTCGATGAGCCGTTTGCAGATTCGTCGGCGATCCCGACTTTTGCCATCGCGCAGGCCACGGCCCGGCACGTCAAGGTAGCCCTCTCCGGCATCGGAGGCGACGAGACGTTCGCCGGCTACCCGCGTTATCTTGGCGTCCGTCTTTCGAACGGGTATGGTCGGCTACCCCGCTGGCTTCGGAACCCGGTGACGGCCGCACTAGACCGCATGCTGCCGGAATCCGACGGCAGCGCCAACTGGGGGAATCGAGCCCGCCGCTTCGTCCGCAGCGCCGAGCTGCCAATGCCGGAGCGATACATTGCCTGGACGCGATTCTTCAGCGACGCGGATCTGGCTGCGCTGGCCACACCGGCGCTGCGAGCGCGCTGGAGTCTTCCAATAGAAGACCCGCACCACACGGCCTATGCCGCTCGCGGACACGACGACCCGGTGGATGGCGCCTTCCGGATCGATCTCGCCACCTATCTTCCAAACGACTTGCTGGTAATGGCCGACCGGATGAGCATGGCGCACTCCCTGGAGTTGCGCGCCCCATTTTGCGATCACCTGCTGATCGAGGAAAGTCTGCGCATCTCTCCGCATATGAAGATGCCGGGGCTCAGGTTGAAGGGGCTGCTCAAGGCCGCCTTCGCCGATATCCTGCCCTCCCCGGTGCTGTCCCACCGCAAGCAGGGATTCATGATCCCACTGGCCCGCTGGCTGCGTACCGATTTGCGCGATACCATGGAAGATCTCTTGGCCCCAGAGCGGCTGCGCGAACGCGGCCTCTTTGAGCCACAGGCGGTAAACGCCCTAAAATTGGAACACCTAAATGGAATCCGAACGCACAGCGACCGTCTTTGGACTCTGATGATGTTAGAACTCTGGGCACGGCAGTACCTAGACGGAGGCAACTTCCTTCTGCCATGCCAGGCCCCCGAACGGTTCCAGCATGCCGTGTGATGAACGCTCCCCTCAACAGATGGAAAGGGACACCTACCGATATGGTGGCGCTCGGGCATTCTTCGCTCCATTCGACATGTCCTCACAGATTTGCCTCGGTCATGCGACACAGCGTGCCCTTGCCATCATCTCTTCCGGCCTTTGAGGAGCGGGAGGTCGGCTGATGCCGGAGGCGTTGGGGCGTCCACGCTCACCCCGCATTCTCCTCATTCTGGTTGCCGGCATTGGGGATTTCGTGATGGCATCCCCAACCCTGCGGGCAATTCGAACTGGATTTCCAGAAACACACCTGACACTCCTGACCACCCCCCAGGTGGCCGAACTAGCTTCCCCCTGTCCTCTGTTGGACGAAGTGGTCACGTTTGACCTGCGCACCTTCCGACCGCTGGGAACCGGAATGGGCTGGGTCGGTTGGCGTGAACTCTGGGATGTACTTCGCACACTCCGTAGCCACGAGTTTCACTATGCAGTCAACCTGTATCACATTGCCTCCTTGGGAGGCGCCCTCCGAATGGCCGTCCTTGTTCATGGTGTCCGCGCAGGCTGTACAGTTGGACGCTGGAGCGGAGGTCTGGGAGCCTTCTATAGGATTCGGACCCCAGACCATCCACACCAGGTAGATGCGATGCTCTCCGTGGCGGAGGCTCTTGGCTGTCCGATCAGCGACCGCCTCCCGGAACTCTGGATCCCAAGCGGACCGCGACAGGCGGCCTGTCAGCGTTTGCAGGAGGTAAACCTGTCCCCGGAATCGCCTTACATCACCATGAATATCAGCTCCGCCAGACCCGAGGCCCGCCTCCCCGTCGATCTCACCGTTCGCATCGCTCGCGAGGTACACCGCGCAACTGACTGGCCGATTCTCTTCACGGGTGATGCCTCTGCCATTCCTGCTGTAACGGCAGTCAGCAGTGAGATCGGTCACGCCGCACGAAACTTGGCAGGCAGGACGAGTCTCCTGGAGCTCGCGGCCATCCTCGGCACGAGCCGGCTAGTCTTGACAACGGACAGCGGACCGATGCACGTGGCCGCAGCAGTGGGCACCCCTCTGGTGGCTCTGTTTGGACCAGCCGACCCAGCCAGCTTTGGCCCCCGGGGTGTACCGAATCGAATAGCGATCATCCAGGGTAGGTCCGCACCCCGCGATCCGAAACGATGGGCTCGCGATCTCCCAGTCGCCGAGGTCGTTCAAGCGGTTCTTTGCCTGCTGGCTGCTCGGAATCCATCTTGAGCCATTCAGTAACCCGCATTTTGCACATCATCACACGGCTGGATGTCGGCGGCTCCTCCGAGAACACCATTCTTTCTGTTACGCGGATGCCACCGGAGGAGTTTGCCTGTGGACTCGTCTCCGGGCGGACCATCGAGCCATCCCCGGGAATCGCCCGCTGCCTCGCTGAGCAAAACATCCAATGGACGGTGGTCCCGGCCTTGCGTCGCGAGATCCATCCTCTGCGAGATCTGTGCGCCTTGANNATCGGACTGGAACGGCTCGCGGCTCGCTGGACAGACCGGATCGTCACGCTCACCGACGCCGAGGCGGCGCAGCACCTGGCGCTGGGCATCGGACGGCCTGGGCAGTTCATCACGATCGCCAGTGGTGTAGACCTGGGCAACATCATCTCCGCAGCCCCCGTTCGCCTCGCCCCGCACGGCCCCGTTATCGGAACCGTGGGGCGTCTGACTTCAATCAAGGGCCACCAACACCTGATCGACGCCGTGCCGGAGATTCTGAGGCGCTGCCCGGCGGCGCACATCGTCCTGGTCGGGGATGGGGAGTTGCGGCAAGCACTTGCGGAGCGGACGCGCCGCCTGGGCGCGGACAGTCGTGTCATCTTCACCGGCTACCGAGAGGATATTCCTGCCCTGATCGCCGGCATGGACGTGTTTGTACTACCCTCATTGAACGAGGGTATGGGCCGCGTCCTCGTGATGGCCATGGCTTTGGGCAAGCCAATCGTAGCCGCATCTGTGGGCGGAGTCCCCGAGTTACTCGCCAAAGGCGAGGCGGGCATCCTCGTGCCGCCCGCCGATCCGCGGGCGCTTGCCGACGCCATCTGCACGCTCCTGGCGGACCCTGTTCGTGCCAAGACGCTGGGTGCGGCCGGGCGGCGGCGCGCCCCGGCTTACAGCGCCGACGCCATGGTGCAGGCGCTCGCCAGACTCTATCGCGAGGTCCTCGCCGAGAAAGCGGGAATCCGATCTCTTGGGCTCACCGAGCGCTGTGACACTACGGATCCATTGGATCACAGTTGACAAAATGCTGAGATATAGAAATGAATGGCCTAGTCCTGCAGAGGCTGCGGAGCATTTGCGGGTCGCCCATTCTACTATCTATCGGTAGGCAAGGAGCGGCGTGGTGACACTCTATCGGGTTGGAGAAGGAGTAACCCGCATCAAGCGCTCTGCAATTGAACCACAGGGTGCGCCAAGCACGCGCAGAAGACCTCGGTCGTGATTAGGCCCGGCGCGCTAGCGTTGCTGATTGTTCTCCTCTGGGTCACCGCTGTTCCTGCCGCACAACTCACCTTCATTCCGACCGTGGTTCGCGTCCATTCCAATTGGAGCGCTGGAGAGAACTCCTCGACCGCGGCTCGCGTCCACTTCAATTGGAGCGCTGGAGAGTACTCCCTCGACGACTTGGCTGCGCGAGCCAAGGCTATCGGGATCGGGGCGATCTTCCTGACCGACAACCACCTGCAGCGATATGAATATGGCGTGCCGCCGTTGCGAGGCCTGCTGCGATATCGTGTCGACTTTCCTTCGGTGCTCTCCAAAGGACCGGAGGCCTTCCTGGACGCGGTCAGAGCGGCAAACGCCAAACAGCAGGATGTACTGATCATCCCAGGCGTTCTGGTAGTGCCGCACTACTTCTGGACCGGCACACTGCTTGGCGGCACGCTCACGTTGCACGATACCCAAAAGAATCTCCTGGCCCTGGGTCTCTATCATCCGGAGGATTATCGGGAGCTGCCGGCGGTTGGCAACTACGGGGCCGCCCGCTGGAGTCTCTGGAGTCTCTGGCTCTTATCTCCTTTATTGCTTGCGATCTCGGGCGTCTGGTTGATCCGGACACACCGACAACACGTCATCCAGCTCCAGCATTTTCGCTTAACCGAAAGACGCCGCATGATCCTCCCTGGCCTTCTCTGCCTGGGAATTGGAATTGCCCTTCTTGTCAATAACTATCCATTTCGCAGCAATCCTGCGTCCCCCTACGATCCAACCGCAGGGTTGAAGCCTTACCAAGATGTAATTGACTTCGTCAATGCCCGCAAAGGCGTCGCGGTCTGGTCGCTACCCGAGGCTCGCGATCATCAGGAGGTCAGCATAGCCAGATTCCACGCCACAATCCACACTGACCCATACCCCGACGATCTCCTCCGGACAGACCGCTTCGCCGCCTTTGGCGGAATCTACGAAGACACCACAACCTTTGCGGAGCCAGGCGGGGGCTGGGATCAACTCTTATTGGATTACCTGAATGGCCTTCGCGTCACACCCGCGTGGGCGATCGGAGAATCCGCCTACCATTACGAGGGACAGGCNNACGCGCGAGGAAGGTCTGAGACTCGTTCAGTTCCAGGCGATCTCTTCCGGTCTGGCCCCGGCCGAAATGGGCGACCGCCTCACCCTTCGGGCTGGCGACCGACCCGAAGTCCAAGCCGTGGTTGAAACTGTGGGAGGACGACCTCTCTCCACAGAGGTGCACCTGATCCGATCGGGCAAGGTGGTCCACTCGATCCAAGGTGATACGCCCATCACGCTTCACTGGACAGAACCCCCGCTGCCGCCAGGATCGAAGCTCTATTATCGCCTGGACGTCCGAGGTCCGGGCGGGAATCAGATCCTGAGCAATCCAATCTTCGTCACGGCAGGCCAATAGCAAGAGTCGCCAGGAACCACTGCTGGCAACTAGGCAATCTGGCGATTTGGCGATCAGGCAATTCGGCGATTTGGCGATTCGGAATTTCTTCGCTTCCCCCATTGCCCCGTCGCCCCATTGCCTAATTGGTCGTTTGCCCAATTACCCCGTTGCCCANNTATCCCTGGCTTGGATACTTCGACAAGCTGGACTCCGCTGATATTTTCATCCTGCTTGACACGGTCCAATTCAAGAAACACGAATGGCAGAACCGAAACCGCATTCGCATCAAAGAGGGCTGGCAGTGGCTGACGGTACCAATCATCGATCGCTTCCCCGAGCGCATCGACCGGGTGGAGATCAATCCGCACAGCGATTGGCAGCGGAAGCATTGCCAGGCCCTGCGCCTCCACTACGGAAAGTCTCCTTACTGGGAACCACTCGGCCCGCTTCTCTTGGCGCTCCTAGAACGCCCCTGGCTGCGCCTCTGCGAGCTGAATGTGGCAATCCTGGAGGCGCTCTGCCTTCATCTTGGCCTCACTACCCCGCGCAT
>PMMJ01000082.1 GCA_003162255.1 Acidobacteriaceae bacterium
ATCAGAACTTGTTCAGACGTTCCGTAGATCAGGTTGTTCAGGTTCAGCCCGGATAGCCCTGCAAGGTTTTGGTTAAACCAGGTCAACGCCCAGGTCATTTCGTCGGTTTCGAGGTTCGTTTCGTCAAAGAGCACGCAGCCCGGCGTCGAGGGAATTGCGGTACAACTCGAGGCCACGGGCAAGCTGTTGGGCAACGTCATCGGACCGGCCACACCTGGACTCGAAAACGTGTTCGCCAGCGAAAAGGCGTGTGCGCGCCCTTTCGCGAATTGATTGCTGTATGCGGCCGCACCCACCGCATAGCAAGCCGGCTGCGCCTGCAGCGTAGAGATAATATTGGCGAGCGTGTCGATCTGCCCCGCCCCAGCCGTTTCCCCCGGAGGCACGGGAGTCAGGTCCCATGAGTGATAGCAAGTCGCATCGTAGGGCGACGTTGTAAGTGTAAGATTTCCGCCCCCGCCGCTGTGCGTGATGCTCATCGTGTAGCTCCCCGGACCCACGTAGGCCAACAGAAAAGCATCACAGGGAATGGGCCCGTTGACATCGTCGCATGGTGTCGTTGAAGGCGGATTCCAGTATTGATGCGAGACCGAGTGCGTGTTGATGTCCCATCCTGCATTGATCCAACCCTGAACCTCTCCCACTATCGATTGCGAATAAGTCCCGCCGGTAACCACCCCAATCGAGAGCGGTACTGTCTTAGTAGTCATGATCGGCAGCAAAGAGTTGAGATAAGTGTCGCTGTACTGCACCAGTCCGGGATCGTCATAAGTCACCGTCGTATAGGCCGGCCACCGCTGCCACGCGCGGATCCATGGCGCCGTTTCAGCCGCTATATTGTGCGCCCCCGCCGTCGGTCCCGGCGTTCCCGCAACATCGACCGCGATCGCCGTCGCCAGGTAGTTCCCATACAAATGGCAATAGTCATAACTCACCGTCCCCGGCGTGTTGTCCATGATCCCGTAAGTGCGGTTCCCATAAGCGCGGCAGTTCTTGATCTCAAATGCGCATCCGCCACCGGCGCATCGGTCGAAGTGGTAACCCACATAGTTCATATTTGCGTCGGTGTTATAAAGATGGATGTCCACCGGCGTGCCGGTTGGCTGCACATAGAATCCCAATGGCACCGTGCTGTTTTCCACTTCACTGTTCGCGGCCATGTTCGCCAGCCAAATATGGTCGCTAGCGCCCTGTACCTGTACTCCGTAGCCGTCGAACCAGTCGATTTGCAGATGCTGAATTTCCAGCCACGATACCCCGTTCAGATTCAGCACCGTCTCGCCGCTGAGTACAATCGCCGCAACCGTGTAGGAATACGCCATATTCCCCGCCGGATTGCCTTCGGCGCTGTACACATACAAAATGTAGTTTGTCGCGTCGTACCAGAAGTCTCGGTCCTGACTAAGTGCCGTCTGGCTCCCCTGCGCTGTCCCCCAAGTCGTTCCGAACCGCACATACTCTAACTGCGATGGCGGCTGTGTCAGGCAGTAGAAACCCCGAATCCCGCACTGCACCACATTCGCCAGTCCACTCGTGGTCGAATAAGGTGGTGCCGACCAGATGTTCATGTTCGGAATTTGTGTCCACCACTTCGCTGCGATCGGCAAATAGCCAGTCAAGTGCGGCGGCTGCCCGTTGCCATAGCTGTCGATCTTGATGAGCGCGCCGCCCGTAGCCGGATTCGTCCCGCTCGAGGGCGGCGTCAGCGTCTCATTCCAGGTACAGTCCCGCAGCAGGCTGATCGTGTCCCCCGCCTGAAAGCTGGAGATTCCAACCTTCAGCAGAGTCCGCCACGCCTGCTCCGGGCTCGTCCCCGGATTCCCATTCGACCCATAATTGCAATCGACGTAATAGTTCGAGGCACACGCCAGCGGCGCTCCCAGGCACAGAAGCAACAATACTTTTCTGATCATAGTTTTCTTGATTCCGTGGTTCGGCTATTACCGTGACCGCTTGATGATTTCCTCAAGGTGTGCCTGATGGTGCCCCAGGTTCGCGCCNNGCACGGTGCCCCAGGTTCGCGCCCGTTCTTTGGGCGCTAACCTGGGTGAGTGTGGAGTGTACCAGCCTTCCCCCGTACGACTTATCAGGCGGTCGCGATACTAGTTCTGCATCTGGTATGTAACGGTCCCGACGATTCCTGCGGCACTGGTGCACCCCGCTGCAGCTGTCGTGATTTTCAGCCGCAGAAAATGCCCCGAAGCCACGTTGGCGCTTCCAGTAACCTGCGGAAAGAAATTAGTGCCGGAAGTGAAAGCGACAGAATAGCTACCCACTTCCGCATTCGCCGTTCCGTCCCACACCTGCACAATTGGATACGTCGTGCACCCAGCCGCGGCAGTGCTGTCCGAGAGATCGAATCCAGTAATGGTAATCGCCGCAGGCAGCGTCCAGTTGCAGTACTGCACGGTGGAACTCGTCCCGGCGACGGGGCATGACCATGCAATCTGAATCTCGCTGCGAACGTACGCCGTGGTCGCCAGCTTCGTCGAGTTATCCCCGCCACTCTGCGTGGTCGCAGCTGTCCCATTCGGCAACGTCGGCGTCCCACTAAGGTTAGCGGCCGTCCCGCTAGTGTTCGCCGCATTGTTCGGAATATCGCCGCTTACCAGCGCCGGTAACTGTCCGTGCGGAAGCGTCCCGCTAGTCAGGTCTGACGCCGACACAGTTACATTAGACGAAAGTCCGTGACCATTAACTGTAGTGCCGGTAGGAACATATCCTGGGACCGTGGGAGCGCCAGTGAAGACTGGTGACGCAGTGAGTGCCAGCGTAGCTCCGCTTCCCGAAGTACCATACGACGTCCCCCACGCAGATCCCGTCGAGTTAGGAATCCCTGTGCCCGGCCATACCATGCCGCCAGACGCCGGCATGCACGACGCCCCGGTCGATAACTGGCACCTGAACGTGTTATCCGACCCCACTCCCAGCGAGAAGGCCATCCCGCTCGGCACCGTGACCGTCGTTCCCGTCCACTCCTGACCTGACCACTGCGTTGGCCCGCTGCCCGTCTGGTTGATAGTCCCCGCTACGTTCAGATTCCCGCCGAGAGTCACATTGCTGGAGAATGTCTTCGCCCCGGTGATGGTTTCCGCGCCCACCAGGTGAACGACAGCAGAGTCCGCCGCCGCCCCTGTAACTTGCGACACCGAGTAGTCGCCGCTCGCTGCCGCCACGGTCCCCGAACGTCCAAAAACCGAATTGACCGCCCCGCCTGTGCCACTCCCGCTCGGAGGTGCAAGGCTAACTCGCAACCCGCCACCCTCAATTCGTCCGATCGCCTGCACCCCACTCGGGCGTGTCGTTGATCCAGTGTCATGGCACTTGCCAGCCTGCGTCGTGCTGGCGACCACATAGTCTCCCGCCATCGGATTGGCAGCATCGAAGTTACATGCCGCGAACCCGGCCCATGTGATTACGGCCTTGTTAGATGTGCCGGCCCCTCCGCTGACCACACCAACCACACCATCCGTGCTCGAAGTCGCCGCGGTTTGCACCCCTGCGGCGGTGCTGTTGTAAACCGCGAGCTGGTTTAGCGTCGTACCGTTCGTGGCATCGTTGACGAACTCAAAATCCTGGCGGCCTGAGTTATACATGTTGAATGAGGTCTTCGCGAACACGCTCTGGAGAGCATTCCCCGTGTCACTGCCAAAATTGAATTGATTGTCAGTCCACGGTTTCACATTTCCCGTAGAGTCCACCACCCACTTCAGGCCGCTCCCAATCCAAAATCCCAATCCTAGCGCCGATGACGACGTCGCGTTCTCGCTCTTTACCACTGCATAATTGTCCGTCGCATCATATCCAAGCGACGTTCGCTGCCACGTGGTGCTGCTCGTATAACTCGAGTAAATACGCAGGTTCTGCGCGCTAGTCCCATTGCGCTCCTCGAGATTATCCGCCGGATCTCCGCCCGGATCCGAGTTAAACAGGTTAGTTAGTCCCAGCTGCACAGCTTGCCCGTTGTTCTCAATGAAGTGCGGTGCATGGGTCTGGGCGTCAAACCAGAAAACGCCCCAGTTAGGAATTCCAGCAGGCGGCGGGTTTCAGGCAACTGGATAACGTCGGGCGTAGTGCAATTCGCATTCCCATTCGCCGCAATGCCCGTGGCAAACGATCCGCTGCACTGCGTCGGAACCGCCGCGAGAGCAAGAGCCGTCCCCGCCTGTCCGCTGATATTCGAGCTCGTGAGAGCAACTCGCGCCGTTGTCCCGCCAATGTTGACTACGGGCAGCCCGGCTGCTGTATCCAGACCGATGCCGCCAGGAGCAGGAACATAGCCGCTCCCCTGCGGCAACAACAAGCTTCCGCCCATTGTGACAGCGCTGGTAAAAGTCTTCGCCCCGGCAATCGTCTCCGCGCCCGTGTTATGCACTACGGTTGCGTCCACGGCCGCACCTGTAACCTGCGATACCGTGTAATCGCCACTGACCGCCACAATTGCCCCTGTGCGCCCAAAAATTGAACTTACATTTCCGCCACCACCGCCAGATCCGCAAGAACTCCCGGTGGATGCAATCACGCCAGATGTAACATTGAGGCAACCATTCGACAGGCCGGCGACCGTAACGCTCTGATCGAACTTAACCGGAACGTTGAACTCCTTCAGCGATGCGCTTAACCTTTCCAGCCAGTTGGCATGAATACCATCGCCCGTCTGGGCAATGTAGTTCGTAATTGAAACCGGCGCCCCGAACGCAAGCTGACCCGAACCAAGTCCCACCCCACCGCTCGCCACGTCCGTTCCGATCCAGGTATCATTCACACTCGCTGGCGGACGATAGCCTGTCGTAGCCTGAGTTAGAGCGGGCTGCGAATCAATCAGAGTTATGATGTGGTGCGGCTGGATACTGGTAAATGGAGTTGTATTAAAATTTAGTCTTCCCTTAGTCAAAAGCTGGGTGCCGCCAGTATTTGCGCCTCCATCCGTCACGAGCGTGGCCGTCTGATTTGGAACACTGTTATTGAAAGATGTAGCGCTCGCCAGGCACGTCGTATAGCCTCCAGCTGAGGCTGCTCCATTGCCCGTGCATTCATGCGCAAGCTCCAGCGGATTCCCGGACAGTCCCACTCCGACCGAGTTCCCCATTTCCACATCCACCGTAACGCTCCTGTTGACCGATACCAGGGAACCAGGCCAGAAGTTCAGGGCTCCGTTGTAGTTGCCTTGTTTAATCGTGTACGAAGAAGTGGACGATGACCCGTTATCTGTGTAAGTGCAAACCAGACCACCCGAACACGCCGCAGATTGAGTAAGTCCTTTTGCCACATACCCGCATACGCCACCCGGGCCGCCTGGGCATCCGCCGTTGTAGGGATAAACCGCTCCCACCCCAGCCGGGGTTGTTATACGGATTACGTCATAGGTTATGGAATCTTTTCCGTTCGCCACCCTTGGCCAACGAACCGGAATGGAATCGCTCCCCGTAGAGAGCCAATTGAGAATCTGCATCGGAGAGGTTTGCGTACCAGCGGTTGTGTCATTGGCTACAATGAAGTATGAGTAAGGCGTGGACCCGGTCCCACCCGAATAAAACGCTCCCTCAGTACTGCCGTTCCCGACAACCTGAAAACTTGAGGCTCCGCTCGATGACCCGGCAATCAAGCCCGCAATTCCCAGACCGGGAAAAGGAGATCGCGCCGGAGATAGTGGATTCTGAGCGGCACCGCTCTCGGAGTAGATGTTTCTAATGTAAGCTCCCGCATAGTTCCCAGTCGTGTTCGCGGAGTAGATCTGCCACGGGCCTGACGCCTGGCACACCGTATTCTCGACATACAGTCCGTTAGAGTTATAGTCAGTTGCACAGTTCGAGTAATTCGCTGTGATGTTCGAATCCCGCAGCGTGATGACCGGAGCAACCTGATGGTTCTGGTTTCCCGCCGAGAACACAAACGATCCCGTCCAGTTTGCGTTTGGGTTTAGTGAGATCGCATTGTTGTTGAAATGGTCGATCGTCGCGTTCTCGTCGTCCCACATATCGAAGAAGTTATTAAATGTCCCGGCCTCGCCGCCAAGGTCATACTGGATGCCGATGAAGTGAGTGCTATTGCCGTTATCCAGGATCGCTGTATACGCGAGCGCAACCACTCCAGGAGTCGGCTGCGATGCGATATTGGGCTCGGTGCGGGCGTAACGGAAAGTCGTCGATGTTCCAGTGCAGGCCGCGGAGGTGGCGCCGCTTCCACAGTCCGTAACCACCGCGTCCCCCCAGTAATGTACGTCGTCGGTGAACAGAATCGTGACCATATCGCCAGGACGGAAGCCATGCGCCGTTGCGGTAGTGATCGTCGCATAATTGCTTGTCAGTAACGTGTTGGTGATGTTCACGCCTGCGTAAGCGGGGCTGCTCGAGTGATTCGTTGGACTACGGAAACTGAGACCGTTGACGAAGTTCGCCGAGGAGTGATTGGAATTAACCAGGTCTCCGACTTGAAGACATGCTCCGCGTCCGAGACAGTTCATCGACACCCCATACCCGCTCAACGTGGATTGATTGGCATGGAAGAAGATCGTCCCATAGACGTTATAGTCATTGAAGGCATGGTTTGCGAAGCCGCTGATATAGGGACCATTTGCCGGAATCGTGACGTTGCACTGGACGTTCGCGTAAGTTGTGGAACTTACTCCGCATGCTGCGTTAATCGTCTCCTGAATTCCAGATGACGCCGATTGAATGACATAGGATGAGTGCGAAAAAAACGGCGTAAATGTGATCGTTCCCGAGGAAGCCCCCGAAGTGCATGTCCCCCCCGTCACCGCGACCGCTTCCGCGCTGCTGTCGTTGATGTAGACATCGTAGCCAGCGCCGGAACTCGTGTCGATTCCAACCGGACAAGGGCTCAACGTCACCGTTGCGGCCGAGCCGGCCACCAGGGAAGTTGTCAAACCCTGTGTCCAATTCAGCGCCTTCGTGGCATAAGTGATCCCGGCGGGCGCGCCGCTGCCACAAGATCCCCACGTGGAGTTACCGTTCAAACAAGTAGCTGAGCTGGCGACTCCCGCTCCCAATTCGTTGGGTGGAACAGTCGCATTGATCAAGTCAGCCTTCACCGCGAGCCCATTGTCCACATAGTGCCTGTCGGCAGCTTGGTTGGGTGCGGTCGGATCTGCGGGCAAGGTTAATGGACCAGTCATCGTGCCGCCCGCGATGGCAACGTACGCTCCCGACCCGACATTCGACACCGGCGCATCCACATAACCCTTGTTCGTAGCGTCATTGGCTCCAACCGGCGCTGGAAGCCGCGGGGAAACGGCAAACTGCTTCGTGCCGGTGATCGTCTCCGTTCCCGTCAGATGCACCACTGTGGCGCCGAGATTCGCCACCGCCGTATCCACATACGGCTGTGTCACGGCGAGGTTCCCGAGGCCCGTCCCCGGCGTCGTCAGCACCGCGGCAATCGTCGTCGGCGATGTCGCCGGAACCGCCCAATATTCCGTCCGGACGGTCCCGTCATCCAGTTGAAAAACTACGACATAGTAAGTCCCCGCCGGAGTCGCACCCACGTTGGGAACCAGTTGCGCGCTGAACGCCCCTAGCGTCCCGATCGTCACCGCCAGATTGCCCGCCGCTACCGCGTCTCCCCCTGCGGTCTCGAACGACGGCCATGAAATCAGCACCGTGCCCGACGCGGCCGTTCCGTCCGCTCGATACACTGTGCCGCTGATCGTGGTAAGCGCCGGCCCTTGGGCCCGCGACTGCGTCGACAACGTCAACGCGACCAGCAGCGCCAGCGCCGGAAAAATCGCCCCCTTCGCCGTCGTCGGAAAGCACTTGCTATTCACCGCGAACCATCTCCGCATGTCTTTTTCTCTCCTCGTAAGCGCACGCCACTCAGTTCGGGCCAATAAGAAAGCCGCTCTGTCGAGCGGCGCCCTGCAGGTTTCCCGGTGCTCCTCCCTGCCTGTCCTGAGCGAAGCCGAAGGGTCCCCCTGTGGTTCGAGTTTTTGACCTTGTCCCTACCTCATCGAGAACTTCCGCAAAACTCCAGTCCGATTGTCAGCTTGAACTCCTCGGCTCGCTCTCCACTCGCGATTCCAGAAATCGCCGCACGCTCTCTACATACACGTCCGCGAAGTC
>PMMJ01000188.1 GCA_003162255.1 Acidobacteriaceae bacterium
TCCGCCCAGCGACTCGGCCAGCGAACACACGCGCACCTTACGCAGCATCTTGTTGGCGTTCGCGAGCGATCCGGTCTCGAAGGCGATCATCGATCCAAAGCCGAACATCTGCCGCTTGGCCAGTTCGTGCTGCGGATGATCGGGCAATCCTGGATAGAAGACCTTGCGCACCTTGACGTGTTTCGAGAGATAGTCAGCGACCTCGCGGCCGTTGNNGTGCTGTGCCATGCGCACGGCCAGAGTCTTGACGCCGCGCAAGATTAGCCAGCACTCGAAGGGTGACAGGATGGCGCCGGCGCACTTCTGAAGAAAAGCAAGTTTTTCCGCCTGCTCAGGTTTGGTGCAGACGACAACGCCGCCCAGTCCGTCGCTGTGTCCGTTAAGAAATTTCGTGGTCGAGTGGACCACCATGTCGGCGCCGAACTCGATGGGACGCTGAAAATATGGCGACATGAAAGTATTGTCGACGACGACCTCAACGCCGTGCCTGTGGCTCAGTTCGCCGATGGCGCGAAGGTCGCAAAGCTCCATCAGAGGATTGGTCGGCGTCTCCAGAAACAGCAGCCGCGTGTTCTTCTGGAATGCGCGCTCAACCTGGCTGAGGTCGGATGTATCGACATAGGTAAATGTAAGGCCAAAGTTGACGAGGATCTGATTGAACAGGCGCGGCGTCCCGCCATAGAGATTGTGGCCGGCAACAACGTGGTCGCCGGCTTTGAGCATGGTAGCAACGGCGTTGATCGCCGCCATTCCGCTGCCGAAGACGCGCGCTGCCGTCCCGCCTTCGAGCGCGGCAAGGTTCGTCTCCAGCCGGTCGCGAGTGGGATTCGATACGCGCGAGTATTCGTAGCCTTTGTGTTTTCCGATTTCTTCCTGAACGTAAGTGGAAGTCGGATAGATGGGCGCGCTGACCGCACCGGTAAGGGGATCGGGCTCTTGTCCAGCATGGATGGCGCGGGTTGCGAAGCCCGATAGTTTCGTGGTCACAGGGTTCTCCTGAGTTCACCTGTCACAGTTCGCTATTCGCTTTCCGTCGAACGACGAACGACGAACAGCGTCTCTCTATATTCCGCCTTCAAAGATCTTCTTCGACAAATACCGTTCCGCAGAGTCGGGAATCAGCGTCACCACGCGTTTCCCTGCCCCCAGGCGTTTGGCGATTTCAACTGCCGCATACACGTTGGCGCCAGCGCTTGAGCCTCCGAGAACGCCTTCGCGTGCGGCAAGTTCCTTGACCATGCCGAAGGCCTGGTCATCGGTCACCATCATCACTTCGTCGCAAACCGAACGGTCGAAATTTCCAGGAATAAAGCTATTGCCGATGCCTTCCACCTTGTGTGGACCGGGCTTTCCTCCACCGAGGATCGAGCCTTGCGTCTCCACCGCAACCGCGTGCACACTCGCGATGCGCTCCTTGAGAAAACGGGCAATGCCGCTAAAGGTTCCCGCCGTGCCGCAGCCGACCGTGATGGCATCGACGCGCCCCTCCATCTGCTCAAAGATCTCGCGCGCGGTAGTTTCGTAGTGGTAGTCCGTGTTGGCCGGGTTGTCGAACTGCGCGGCCATGAAAGCGGAGGGATCGGTTGCCAGCAGATCCCGCGCGCGCTGGATCGCGCCTTGCATCCCCTCGCCCTCCGGTGTGCGGATCACCTCGGCGCCAAGGGCGCGCATGATGATGGCCTTTTCCTCCGAAAATTTTTCCGGGATGAACAGGCGCACCTTGTAGCCGCGCGACACGCCGATCAGAGCGAGGCCGATACCGGTGTTTCCAGCCGTGGCTTCAATGACGGTACCGCCGGGCTTGAGCTTGCCTTCGCGCTCGGCGCGCTCGATCAAGCCAATAGCAGCGCGGTCTTTCACACTGCCGCCCGGGTTCAGGTATTCGAGTTTGGCGAAAATATCGGCCGCTCCCGGAGGGGCCAGCTTCTTCATTTGCAGCATCGGCGTTTCGCCGACGAGCTTCGATATATCGTCGCTAACGCGCAAGCGCGAGTTTGAGGTTGTTGTCGGCACATTCCAGGGTAAGGAACAGGAGGGGGAAGCGTCAATGCGAGGATTGGTAATTTGTAATTTTGCAAAGCTCCGTGAATTTGGGACGGCCACCGCGGGCAACCAAAAATCGATTTCAAATTGCCAATTACAAATCGCAAATTACAAATTGTCTTCTACTGCGCCCCCGAAGCAGGCTCGCTGCCGGCGTAGTAACCGCTCTTCGTGCGGACGGTGAGTTTGCCGTAGCTGCGCGAACGCGCGTCCACTCTCACTTGGCGATAGCCGCCCTGGGTTTTCGGTGTCGTCGGTTTATATCCGATGGTGTACTGGCTGCGAATATCGTGGGCCACAGTACGGCTGATGGCGTCCACTTCGTCCAGCGTTTGGGGGAAAAAAGCGAGGCCCCCCGTTCTCTCGGACATGATTTGCAGGGCGCGTTTGGCGTGCTTAGGATGCTCTTCTTTCTCCAGGATGCCAATGGCGTAAACGGTCGGCCCGCCGTCGCCCTGCAAACGCCGCACCGCCTGCTCAAGAGTTTCCGCGCTCTCGTTGTCGTCTCCGTCCGTAACCACAAAAAGGACTTTCTTCTCGAGCCTCGCATCCCTTTTCAAGTGGTCGGCGGAGGCGACGACCGCGTCGTAAAGTGCTGTTCCGCCGCGCGCCTCGATCTTTTCCAGTCCCTCTTTCAGCTTATTGATGTTGGAAGTGAAGTCCTGGTCAAGATAGTACTCGTCGTTGAAGTTGACGATGAATACCTCATCATTTGGGTTTGAAGACCGCACCAGATTCACAGCCGCTGCGTTCACCTTTTGACGCTTCTCCCGCATGGAACCAGAGTTGTCGACCACAATGCCCATTGCCACCGGAATGTCTTCGTGGCGGAATGACGTGATGATTTGCGGATGCCCATCCTCGTAGACATTGAAATCGCCTTTGTCGAGGCTGGTGACGATGCGCTGCTTGTCGTCGACGACCGTGGCGTGCAGCACAACTTCTTCGACTTCCTTGCGGAAAACGAAGACGCCGCTGTCGGCGGCATCCGGACCCTGGGCGGAGCTGGTGGCCGCCGGGGACGACGATTGGGAACTTGCGGGTGATTGGGAACTTGCAGCCGGGGCCGAAGATGACTGATTCGGGGCTTCCGCTTTGGTTTGACAGTTCGCCAGGGATAGCGCCGTCAGCAGGAAGAGAATCAGTAGAGGAATGTCATTCCGTCGGCGCATAATAACCCGTCTTGGCGTAGACTTTCAGCGGCGGCAGTCCTTTTGGCGGCAAAAGTTTCACTTTTATTTTACGCCATTTGCCATCGCGCACTGGGTTCTTTGGACGGTATCCGATGACATATTGGTTGCGCAACTCGATGCCAATTTTTGTGGAAACGTCCGCCAGGTCGTTCGGGTTATCAATGGTAAAAGCCCGGCCACCGGTCAGTTCGGTAACATCGCTGAGCAGGCTGGGTCCGAGCCGTTCTTCTTCGGTCGGGAAGTAATGATCGTAGATGCCGATGGCATAGATAAGGATGTCGGCCTCTTTGACCATGGAACGGATTTCGCCTTCCGTATAGCGGCTATGGTTGTCGCCGCCATCAGAGATGATCAACAAAGCCTTCTTCGGATACTTGGCTTGGCGCATCTTGGTGACGCCGAGGTATATGGCGTCCAGCAGCGCGGTGCGCCCCTTGGGAATCGTGTAGACGAGCCGGCCTTGAATGTCATCCACCGAACTGGTGAAATCGGAGATCTCTTCCGGCTTGTCGGCGAAGGCGATCATAAAGAACTCGTCCTGTGGGTTGGCGGTCTTGAAAAATTCCACAACCGCCTCGCGGGCGCGCTCTATCTTGCTGCCCATGCTGCCGCTCATGTCAAAGACCACGCCGATCGAAACCGGAGCATCTTCGCTGGAAAAGGTCTTGATCTCCTGCTGTTCTCTGCCTTCGAAAAGGTTGAAGTTCTCCCGGTCCAGGCCGGTTACGAGCCGATTTAAGGGATCGGTGATGGTGACCGGCACCAGCACCATGTCCACGTCGACTTTGAAGGGCTTGGTGTGGGTCTTGAGCGCCGGATCCACGTCCAGCGGCTTTGGCGCCGGCGGTTGAATGCGGGGCTGGACGTGAACGTCCTCGGTAGAAGTCTGCGCCAGAAGCGGGAGGTTGCTGCACACAGCGAACACCAGAAGTGCAGCGAACGAGAGGCGAGCCGAGAACTGTTTGCCGTACAACATAGGCCCTACTAAATCCACGCCGTGAAGGGAGGCGACCCGCACCCCAAAAGGCAGGCCAAAGAATCTCTACTCAGCCGGATACTAGCACAAAGCCAAAAAAGTGTTGTCACTTTTTTGTCTACAACCGCTTAGATTCCGCGGATCGTCAGAGGTTGTCTTCTGCCTGTGCGCATCCTTTTTCTCTCTTCCCAATCTGAACCGGAGTCGGATCGTCCCTGCTACAATTCTGACTTCCTCTTATGGCAATTATTTCTCCATTTAAGGCTTGGCGCTACGACCCGGAGCGCGTGCCGATTCAGCAAGTTCTGACCCAACCCTACGACAAAATTACCCCCGCAATGCAGGAGCGCTACTATCAGGCCAGTCCCTATAACCTGGTGCGGATTATTCTCGGGAAACGCCTGCCCGGGGACGGGGACGCCGAGAACGTCTATACCCGAGCGGCGGCGTCCTTCCAGAACTGGCGCCAGGCGGGCGTTTTGCGACGCGATCCCGAGCCTTCGCTCTACCGCTACTCCCAGACGTTCATAGTTCCGGGAAGCGCTCCGGGAGCCACTCCAGGAAGCGGTCCGGGCACCGAGGCGCGGGCCGAGCGGCGCGGCTTCATCGCTCTCGGGCGGATCGAGGAGTATTCCGCGGGCGTCGTGTTCCGCCACGAGCAGACGCTGGCCAAG
>PMMJ01000307.1 GCA_003162255.1 Acidobacteriaceae bacterium
TGGCGCAGGCTGCTGTTGTAGGCAGCTGCGCCTCGGACATGGCGCAAGGCAGACGTGTACTGTTCGGAAGACCAGCCGCTCACTTCGGCGGGAGATGGAAGCCTTGCCAGGTCGATATCGATAACGGTGGCGTATGGTGCGCAGAGCTCTTCGCGGTGCGCCAAGGCCTCGGCGTAGATCTTCTTCGCCAGCGTCAGCCCATCGCCCCCGGATTCTGCAAGGCCTGTCAACTCCTCCAGCCATGTGGTTCCGGCGGTCTTCAGGTGCATGCCCGCGTCAAATTTTTTCATGGTGGTGTGAATCGCGGGATAAATCGAAAACTTATCGCTGCCGGAGTGCACGCTCAGTTTGAGATTCTCTGGAAGGCCATAGTGTTGGACGGCGCAGGCGATGGCTGCAACGTCAAGCGCCATCTCCCGCTCAAACTGTGTCACATCGCCAACATAGTCCACTCCTTTGTTGAAGCGGCCGCTAAACTTTGGGGCAATAGTCTGGATAGGAATGCCTTCATCGGCGATCGCCGCCAGGATGATCAGCAATTCGACGGGGCTCTGCGCGCGGTCGGTCTCGTCCATGGAGACTTCCGNNCGCGATCTCGAAGACCTCGTCGGTTCCTTCCAGCCGGATGCGCCCCAGCAACTCAGGGTGCCGCTTCACGAAGTTATCGATGTCGGCTGCCGGTGCGGCTTGGCCGATGAAGTCGGCCACGTCNNGTGCTCGCGGTTCGATTTGTTCCATACGGGAACTACCACGATGCCGCTATCGAGCGCCTGCATGCAGGCCTGTAACTGCGCATTGGCCTGGTGCGCGAACCGGTCTCCGGTCCCAATGGAATACTTGCTGAGCTTTAAACGGTGATTTCCCATGTTTTCTCCCAACTTACAGTCTGTCGTGGAGTGACCACAAGCCTTGCCAGCCATTTGCTCTCCTTACAGTCGATACGCCTTTTTCACCAGCCGCAGCGCAACTCGTACGCCACGTCGAATGCCTGGTCTTCCGCCAGCCGGTGTTCGGCATCCAACTCTAGAATCTGGCGGAGTTCACAACAGCCTCTGAAACCTCCCTGGAAGGCTGGCTGCCGAAGTTGCGAAACTGTTGAACGTTACGAAGTGAAAATGCCGCCGAGCCGCGTTCAATGCGGAGCCGAAAGCAATCCAACCCATCCACATCCTCAGCCCAGATTGCCGGGCGTGCGTCCGGCATGGCACTGGCGATCTCGGTGTTGCTGAACTCCAGATTACGGGCATGGCGGAGGAAGAATCCTGTGGCAGGCAACGTTCCGAACATACTAGAACCTATCTCATAAATACGAACCGCACTAAGTAATTGTGCGGAGTTGAATTTACAGGCACACCGGTGGGTAGGGAACTGACCGATGTGCAGTGGGAGTTGCTCAAGCCGTTGGTCGAGCCGAGGACGCCAGTGAAGCGGCGCGGCGTCCGTGGCGCGACACTCGGCAAGTGCTGGAGGGCGTGTTATGGATTTTGCGGACGGGAGCGCACGCATCGTCTATCCGATGCGGTTCACTGCCAGTCACGGGTTCAAGGAAGTCGATACCTGGCCGGTGGATTCGTCCGGCGCCGATCTCAGTGTCATCCGAAACCAAACTAAAGGCCCAGTTTCGCTATTTGCCCACGGCAGCCGGGAAACGCCGTTCCAGTCCGACTGAGATTGAGCACGCCACCCAGATTCGCCGCGTGATACCGCCGATGCCGCGGACGGGCATCCAATACTCGCTAAAGTGGGGGAAGAAGAGGAACTAAACGGGAAGTTGCTGGTGGCCATGGTCACCTATGAGAACGGTCTTACCAGCTTCCCGCGAAGTTTCGCCCTGGAAAAAGCGGCGGGGCGGCTTGCGGTCAGCCTGCTTCGCTACGCCGATGCCGTCCGGTATCTCGAATCGGCTGCCGCTCGTGCCACCCAGGATCCAGAAGTGGCGTACTATCTCGGCCTCGCCCATGAACAACTCGGCAGGAACCGTGATGCTCAAACGATGTATGAGAGCGCCGCGCTCCTGCCGGCATTTCGCGAGGCCGCCCATTTGCGGTTGGCGGAGTTGCTCGCAAGGACCGACCGGGACAACGAAGCTCTGGCCCTGCTGCGGTCGATCCCGGGCGATCTGCGCGCGGTTGAAGAAACCGTGGCGCTCGATAACGCCATGGGGCGCCCTGACGAGGCGCGAGTTCTCTTTCGCGGCGAAGCACCGGCACTCAGTCCGTTTCTGGAATTCGAACAAGCCAAGCAACCCAGCCAGGATGAGCGGTTGATGCGCTTCCTCGCCGCGGACCCGGATCGTGTTCTGAACATTGCAGCCGAGTACATGCGCCTGGGGCTTTATCGCCGGGCTCTTGAGGTCTTGTCATTGCAGTATCCGGCCGTGCCGGCGGATCAGACTGAACCCGGCGCTGTGCTCCCTCAGCACCATCCTATCGTCGCCCGCTATCGCGCCTACTGCCGGGAGAAATTGAACGAGCCGCCCAACGCTGACGACGCACTGGCCGAAAAGATGCCTCTTGCTTACATATTCCCGAGCGGCGCGATCACGCTGGATGTGCTCCAATCGGCGCTGCAACGAGATTCGCAAGATGCGGCGGCACACTACCTGCTCGGAACACTGTATCTTTCGTACGGGCAGACCGATCCGGCGATTTCTTCCTGGGAGAAGGCGGGTCGTCTGAATCCTCGCCTTCCCACTCTGCATGCGGACCTTGGCAGGGCCTTGCTCCATATCCGAAATGACCCCGCGCGTGCGCGCGAAGTATTTCAGGAAGGTATGTCTGCCGATCCAGAGAATCCAGAAATCTACATTGGCATGGACCAGACGCTCAGTCTCCTTGGCCGCAGTGCTCGTGAAAGAGTAGAGGCCTTGCAGCGCTATCCAGATTCGGCGGGAATGCCCACCGAACTGGTTTACAAACTCGCACTCAACCGCGCTGAATCCGGAGACTATGATGGCGCGCTGGCGCTTTTTCCGGGACGATTCTTTCCGCGCCAGGAAGGCGGGACGAACGTACGTCAAGTTTGGCTGGAAGTCAAAATCCTCCAATTGCTGGACTTTGCCCGCGCCGGTCACTGCGACGCGTTTCATTCCATCGCACCAGACTTGGGGAAAGGCGTCGCTGCCCTGGATTTCACGCAGGACGGAATGGACCCATTGATTCAGTCTGCGCGCGTGCAATATTTGCTGGGAACGGGGGAATCTCAGTGTGGCCGGCCCGACGAGGCGGCAGCCCACTTCCGCGCGGCAGCCGATTCGATTAGTCCCGCTGAGATCGTCTGGGCACGGCGCGCGGCGCATATGTTGCCTGGCTACGACGACTCAACCTGGCAGCCGCGGTTGGAAGCCGCCTTGGCTGGCATTGAAGGAGAGATCGAGACCAGATCGCTCAAAGGGATATGGATCTACGCCGCCGGCGTGATCGAGCGGGAACTCGGAAGACAGGAAGCGGCCCGTTCCCGACCGTAGTGCTTCCCTGCGTGGTTCCGACATTCGTAGCTTCCGGCTGCGATAGCGGAGCAATTCCATAGCTGCGGCCCTGCACACCTTGGGCAAGTGTCGAAGTTGTGAAAATGAAATCTGGGCGGATCGTAAGCGTATAAGCGCGTGAAGTGGTTTGCGGAGGCGTACTGCTATCAGCCGCCCGCAGAGTGAAATTGTATTGTCCAGGGGCAGCGGCAGACGAAATCGTAAGTACGCAGTAATACGGCGTCGCACCCAGCCCGGGCAATGTACCCGGGGCCGCCGTCATGCCGGCTGGAGCGCTGCCAGTCAGGCTGCATGCAGTAACCACATCAGCAGTGGTATTTCCCCCGGCGAGAGAAGTGGCGATGTAAGCCGAGTACGCATGACCCACGATACCGTCGGGCGGATTTGCCGTCCGGGCAATCGTAAACGCTGGAGGGGGGGCGTGTCGCTGTGGCCGGTACCACAGCCGCCGACCATCGTGGTCAATGCGATAACTAAAGCCAAGGATGGAAGGAACTTGGCCCATTTCGCGAAGCCTTCGCGCCCGAGCAACAATGAGCAGGATTGGAACAGGCATCGAATCATGACACCCCCTTCGACCGGCCCGGTGCGGCCTCGGCAACACCGGATGTTTGTTTCCGCTGCAAATACGAAAGAGAGCTAGTGTGCGTGTTGGACAAGTAAGGAGCGCGCGCAGGGACGAGGAGCGAGACATGGCGCGCCTCCTCATCACGCAAATATGCCTTGTCAGGGGTCGTCAGCAAAGTTACCGGAGTAATGCTTTACGAGGTGAGGGTCAAGGCGCTTTACTCGCCACTGGTCGCACAAAGCATCCAAGGGATGCAGGCCGAGCCAACGCTTGGGGGTCTTTGGCTGCTTCTTCGGGCAGAAACTTCAGCGCGACAAAGCGGTGCAGGGTCAGGTCTTCAGCCTTGTAGACGACGCCCATGCCGCCACCGCCCAACTTCTCGACAATGCGGTAGTGGCCCAGTTCAAGGCCGACGCGCAAATCTTGATCTAGCCCGTGGCTGGCCATAGGGAAGAAGCTCCCGCCTCCTCACCTCAACGAACCATCCTAGGCTGTTGGCATAACGGAATCGACAAGAAATCGAAGCCAGCCTTCCTGCGGTTTGGTCGATCCTCCGCAGGGCAGCAGTGACGATTCGCACGTCCTGATGTTCGCCCCTGTCCCGCACTTTCTGGAAACCACTCATCCAGAACACCATTCTCGCTGCGATCTGGAGACTGCTCCCGCCATTCCCGAACGGCAAATTCGAAACTCATATAGAGCGGCAGTTGCGCGTGCTCTGAACTGCCCTGTCAATCAAACTCGTATACATGGGAGTCTGAAACACCATCATGCCGATGCGGCAATTCTGGTTGTTTCCTGTCCCGATCTTGATCTCGAAAGCCCACGCCAATGCAGAAATCTTGAATCTCAGGAAATCTCCTGTAAACCCCATTTCTGGACTGCAGGGCAAATTCACCCTCCTTGGGTACCTGGAAACCTCCTGCAATTGCTCCTGGGCTCTCCTAGCCTTACTGGGAGCAATTCTGGGAATTCAATTTGGCCGCTTTCCTGCAGTTTCTCGCTCTCCGCTACTGCAAATTTGGTGCCGAGAGAGGACTCGCCAGAGTTCTCTCGCCAATCCAAAATGCAACTTCTCCATGCAGCAGTAAGTCGAAGGCAAGGAGAGTAGATATGGTTATTACTGAGTGTGAAGTGCTGCAGTAAGTTGATGGTCAGAATGAAACTCGTATAGAGCCCCACCTGCAGCGAGTGGAGCCGCATGCCATCGCTAGACCTCGCCGGAGCCGCGAAGTCGCTCTGGGGCCATCCTGATCACCACGCTCAACGCCGACGGTTTCTATCTCGCTCTGGGGAGGCCGCTGTTGCCGTGCACTTCCTTTTTCAAAACACCCGTGGGCTTGCTGGGGTTTGTTCTGGGACGTAGTTGGCCCCTCACCTAGCCTTGGGTATCCCCTGGTAGCCCGCTCCACCTTCGGGACAGCCGCGTGAAAGGGTAGCCGCGGGCAGGTTTGGAACCCTTTGATTCTGAACGCTCGGTTTCTTCAGTTTTGCCCCGCGTGAAAGGAATACCTTTCTGGCACCTCATGATCGGCTCGCCTAACTCGGCGGAGCCAGTGTTTGGCACTCGCGAGGCTGTATCGTTTTGGCAATTTTGCCGCTAGGCGTCCGGTACAGTTGGTCTACCAGACAGTCTCCCTCAGTGTGTGACGGTGACGTTAATCGCTTCTTGCCTATCAGAGCACGGTAGAACTTCTCCGCCTCTTCGGGATGCGTTAGCCGCTTTTCCTGAAACTCTCCAGTGTCCGTATCCACCGAAGCCATTTGCTGAGAGAATGTACAACGGTGCCATTTGGATGTCTGTGCAAAATTGCGCACTCATGAAATAAGCCGGGATCACGCAATGGGAATGCCTCCGAAATCAAAGGCCAAGAGGCGGCTGCTTGGGGTTCGGACCACCTCGCGTGGCCCCAGTATCAGCTCACAGCGGGGCGCAGTTTCGACGGCTTGGTCGCGATGGTGAGAGACGCCGCTTCCAGTTCGTCGGAGGCCGCTTCGATGGTCAGAGAGCCGGGCTTCTTCGAAGCCTGCACAATCGCTTGCGCCAAACCGCTGAACAAGCTTCTCTCGTTTCCTTTGTCGGACTCCTGGCAATTCGGGTCGCCGTTCCCGAGACCTATCAGCGCGCCTTCGCCCGACACTTTAAAGCTAATCTTGTTATCCGCAGTGGGAACGAAACGCCCGATGCTGTCGACGGTTTCCACGCGCACCATCGCCAGATCTTCCCCATCGGCGGCGAGTTCGGCGCGGTCGGCCGTGAGGCGAATCTTCGCTGGGGCCCCGGTGGTTTCTTGCTTCGCGATGAGCACAACTTTGGCATCTTTTGTGCCGCGCGCTTCGAGGTAGCCGGGAGCGTACTTGACCTTCCACTCCACATGATGGAGCGGCTCGACCTTCTTGGCGCCGAGGCTCTGGCCGTTGCACAACAGCTCGACGCTCTCCAGGTTCGAATGCACCCAGACGGAAATCTCTTCCCCCTCTTTGCCCGCCCAGTTCCAATGGGGGAAAAGATGCAGCACCGGTTCCTTGCTCCACCATGCCTTGTAATAGAAGTAGTTATCCTTGGGAAACCCGCACGTATCGACGATGCCAAATTGTGAGTTGACGCTGGGCCAGGAGTAGGGCGTCGGCTCGCCGCGGTAATCGAAACCGGTCCAGACAAATCCGCCCGCGAGCCACGGACGGACGGCATAGTAGGGCCACCACTCCTCGGCGAGGTGGGCCCACGCGGGGTGATTTGCGTCATACGCGCTCACCCAGTTCCGCAGCTTGTCCGTGCTATAGATGCCGCGCGTGGCGACCGTACTCGCGGTCTCGGTGCCGATCAGCGGCTGCCGGGGATGATCGGCGTGGTATGTCTCCGCCAGCGACAGTTCGTAGTTGAAGCCCATCACGTCGAGCGCGAAGGCGAGCGGCTTGTCATACGAGCCGTTCACGGCCGCGGTGCAGAGGCGCGTCGGATCCAGTTCGTGCGCGCGTTCCTGCATGGTCCGAATGATCTGCGGGCCAATCTCATTCGCTTGCAGCACATCCTCTTCATTGCCCATGGACCATAGGAAGACCGCGGGGTTATTGCGATAGCGCTTGACCATGGTTTCAAGCTGCGCCAGGCCTTCTTCATTCGACGACATCTGACGCGTCTCGCAGAGCATCAAAAGGCCCGCCCGCGCGCAAGCCTCCACCCACTCCGGGGTGGGCATGTTGTGCGACGTGCGTACGGCGTTGCAGCCCATTGCTTTCAGCACCCCGGCGCGGAAAGCTTGCAGGGGATCGGGCAAGGCAGCACCCACGCCAGCGTGATCCTGATGGTTACAGGTGCCTTGGATCGGGGTTCTCTTGCCGTTCAAGAAAAAGCCTCGATTCGCATCGAAAGCCAGCGTGCGCACGCCAAACATAGCTTGGTCACGGTCACGTGTGCGGCCGCCGGCCTCCACGGAAGCGACGGCGCAATAGAGATTCGGCTCTTCCGGTGACCACAGGGCCGCATGTTCGAGCTTCGCGGTCGCGCTGAAGCTTTGTTTGCCGTCCGCGGCAACTTCCGCGGCCGGCGATTCGGCAGTGGACACCGTTTTTCCTGCCTCATCCAGAATTTGCCAGCGCACGCGGCAGCTTTCCCCGGCGCTCCCGGCATTTTCGACGACGGTGCTGAGCTTCAAAGTGGCGTTGCTGCCTTGCACGTCTGTACGTACAACCGTATCCCATTGGCCCAGATGCAGGGGATCGGTCTTGGTGAGCCACACGTGGCGATAAATACCCGCGCCTTCGTAGAACCAGCNNTCCCCATAGAAAAGAAAATCGGTCAGCTCGAAGCGGAACGGGACATAGCCGTTGTCATTGCGGCCGATAAAGTTGCCATTGCAAAAGACCAGCGCGCTGCGAAAAGCGCCATCGAAATCGAGGAACACGCGACGGCCCTGGTCGCTCTTGGGCACGTCGAAGACCCGGCGGTACCAGCCCACGCTNNCCGAGATCGCGAGCGGGGTCGCAGCCGTGGCCCTGAAAGAAACGCCAGTTGAAGTCAAAAAGGAGTTGCTCCCGCGGAGCAAGATCGATCGCAGCCGGAGCATGAATCGCGTCTCTATTCTCTCCCTGCCCGGTGGCGCCAAGCAGAGCCTGGGTGATTGCAAGACGAGGATTGAGGAGGAAGTTGCCGGCAGAAAGAAGCAGGCCAGAACGAANNACCCGGCGGTACCAGCCCACGCTCGTCTCCGGATACCTCCGGCCTAGCGGCTTGAACCCATGATCCTCCAGCGCGCCATCGTGGACAAAAGGCAGCTCAACCGCCCAATCGTGAGGCAGGTTCAATGGCCGCCAACTCGCGTCGTTGTACTTTGCCAGGGCGAAGTCAAAGGCGCCGCTCCTGGAAAAATCCCCCTGCGAGGCGCCAAAGCCGAGATCGCGAGCGGGGTCNNGAACGAAGCAGATCGCGACGATTGAACTCGAACATTGGAATGATCTCCCGCGCTGAGAATGCCAACCCTGTTGCGCCCTATTGAAGAAGTGGCGAACTTGACTCGGCAGCTTGCGCAACTTGCGCCGAGCCGTCGGGCGCTTGCCAATCCACAATTTTGAAGTCGAGCACGAAAATAGAGTAGAGGATCGGAACCAGAATGAGGGTAACAAATGTGGCTACCGTCAGTCCTCCGATTTGCGCGTAGCAGAGTGGCTCCC
>PMMJ01000468.1 GCA_003162255.1 Acidobacteriaceae bacterium
ACTGGCAACTGGGTACTGGCAACTGGCAACCGCTCTAAGCGAACATATCCTTCACCCGTCCCAAGATCGACCGGCTCTGCGGTTTATTCTCCACCGGGGACAGTTCCCCTAACTCGGCCAGCAGTTCGCGCTGGCGTTTGCTCAGTTTCCCGGGTGTTTGTATCCGTACCTCAACGTAAAGATCGCCTTTGCCGTGCCCATTGAGCACCGGCACGCCTTTGCTCCGTATGCGAAACGTGGTTCCCGACTGAGTCCCTTCAGGAACTTTCAGCCTGTGTTCTCCTTCCAGCGTCGGAACCATAATTTCGATGCCCAGGGCAGCTTGCGGAAACGAAATCGGAACCACGCAGTGCAGGTCGTTGCCCTCGCGCTCAAAGAAGGCGTGCTCTTTGACGTGCAGGACAACATACAAATCGCCGGCTGGCCCTCCGAACGATCCCGCTTCGCCCAGGCCCGTAAAACGAATTCGCGTGCCGTCTTCCACTCCCGCGGGCACCTTCGCTTCCACCACGCGCTCGCGCAGCAAGCGGCCTTCGCCCTTGCACTTCGGGCAGGGATCGGTGATTACGTTGCCCGCACCCTGGCAAGTGGGACAGGTTCGAGCAATGCTGAAGAACCCTTGCTGATACCGGACCTGGCCTCGGCCATTGCATGACCGGCAGCTGACCGGAGCTTTGCCCGGCGCCGTACCGGCTCCGCGGCAAGCATCGCAGGTCTCATGGCGGCGGACATTCACTTCCTTATCGGTGCCGAAAACCGCTTCATCAAATTCGAGATTCAAATCTTCGCGCAGGTCGGCTCCGCGCTGGGCGCGGCTGCGACGACGGCTGCCCTGCCCGAACGCGTCCCCGAAACCGAAGATGTCGCCAAAGATGTCGCCAAAATCCTGGAAGATGGCGGGATCGAATCCAGCCGGGCCTGCACTGCTGCCGCTCACGCCCGCGTGTCCGAAGCGATCGTATAAAGATCGCTTCTCGCTATCGGCGAGAATTGCGTAGGCTTCGGTGATCTCCTTGAACCTCTCTTCCGCGTCGGGATTGTTGGGATTGCGGTCGGGATGGTGCGTCATCGCAAGCTTGCGGTAAGCGCTCTTGATTTCAACGTCGGTGGCCGCGCGGGTCACACCGAGGACCTCGTAGTAATCACGTTTTGTGTTGGCGGCCAGAAACTCCCCCCAGGTTATATTCGTTCGCCGGTGTTACTCTTCGGTCATTAGTCGCTGGTCATTAGTCGTTAGTCGTTGGCAGAACCTTAACCTCCGAACGACTAACGACCAACGACTGGTTCTATCCGCCGCTATTGCGAGCGACCCGCACCATCGCGGGACGCAGCAGCCGGTCCTTATACTTGTAGCCGTGCTGCAGTTCATCGACGACGTGATGATCCGGGACTTCCGCCGTATCCACCATTTCAACCGCTTCGTGAATCCGCGGATCGAAAGGCTGCCCGACTGCAACAATCGGCTGCACTCCGATTTTCTGCAACGCATCCTGAAACTGACGATAGATGAGTTCGATGCCGTTGCGGAATTCTGTGGAGTCGGCGTTAGCTTTCAATGCGCGCTCGAAATTGTCGAGGATTGGCAGAAAGTTCTTGATCACGTCGGCCGCGGCAAACTCGCGGAAATCCTGCTGCTCCCGCACTCCGCGTTTGCGGGCATTGTCGAATTCCGCCTGCAGACGAGCCAGGCGGTCGAGCAGCGCATCGCGCTCAGCCTTGAGCTTTTCCGTTTCCGATGGCGCAATCGTCTCCGCCACTTTGCCCGCAACCGCGGCAGGCGCAGATTCTTCGACGCTTTCCGCGGGCGGAAGCTCGTGCTCCAGATCCTCGCGCTTCAGATCCTGCCGCCTCACATCGAGGCGCGCATCGGTCTTTCCATTTCCTTTTCCCATCCTGCCGATTACTCCGATTCGTTCAGAAGTTTGTCAAAAAGTCGCGCGATGTAAGACACCGCCGACATGGTGTGTTGATAATCCAGCCGCGTAGGTCCAATCACGGCCAGCGATCCCATCACTTCTCCGCCGACCCGCGCTGGAGCTCCAATCAGCACGAAATTATGCAGATTCGAAGCGGGCAGCGCCTCATCAAGCCCGATCACTACGCGCACCGCTTCCTGCCGTGTGTCGAGATAAGCGCTGAGCAGCTTCACAACCTTCTCCTTCTCCTCAAGGGTCCGCAGCATATCCTGCAACCGCTGGCGATCTTCCGCCCCGGTCACGTTGTTCATTACCAGGTTCGCAGCTCCTTCCACGAACACCGCCTGCGTGTCGTCGTTCGCAGCCAGCGCCCCCTGCTGGTAGAGCTGCTCGATCGACTCCATCAACCGGTCATACTCGCTGCGTTCCTGTTCGAGCCGTCGAGCCAACTCGGCACGCATGTCGCCCATTGTCCAGCCGCGAAAATTTTCATTGATGTAGCGCGCGGCCAAGTCGAGATCGGACTGCGGAATATCCAGCCGAAGCACGCGATCGCGCACCACTCCCGAGCGCGTGACCACGACCGCCAGCACCTTCTGATCTCCCAGGCGCGAAAAGTAAACATGCTCCAGCGCGTTCCGCGGCCCACTGGTCGCCACCGTGATACCCACGCTGTGCGAGATCAGGGAGAGCACATGCGACGTGCGCTCCATGAACTCCTCCACATCCGTAACTCCGGTCAGCGTGTCCTGAATGATGCTCTGGTTCTCGTGCGAAAGATGCGCTTCGCCACTAAGCTGCTCGACATAGTAGCGATAAGCCTCGGCCGTCGGCACGCGCCCCGCCGAAGCGTGGGGCTGCTCCAGAAATCCCGCATCGGCCAAGTCGGCCATCACATTGCGGATCGTGGCCGCACTCAGTCCTTCGCGGCTGGCGCGCGCCAGTGTGCGCGACCCTACCGGCTCTCCACTGGCGATGAATGTCTCGACGATAGCGGTCAGGATTTCGCGTTCCCGCCCGCCGGCTGGCCCTGCTGGCATATCGACCCGAGTCTCGGAGCTGAACCGCCGATCTAAATACCTTAGATGCAGTGGCTTAGATTAAGATTCGACCACTCCTTAGTTGAATTCTAGAAAGCGCCAGCAAGGGTGTCAAGGATAGGGACGGGATCAGCAATCCTGTCCTTTCGCCAGAAGTTCAGCGGAGTTCTGAGTGCTAACGCTGTTTTCGTCAATTTGATAACACCCTTACCTTGCCTAGCCGATCTGGTCTAAGCTAACCCTTGGTTTTCGGATTGAACTCTATGACCTCCTGTCACATTTTCTTTCTTGCGGCCACGCTTTTTCTGTTTTCATCCACGGGTTTCGCCAGCAACCAGCAAGAAGAAGCTGCCTCTCTGATCGAACATGCAAAACAGCTTTCCGACATTCGCGCCGATGGTGCTCCTGCCTTCCGCCTGAGGCTGGACTTCAAGGCGATAAAGAAGGATGGCTCTGTGCTGCAGGGGACCTACACCGAAGTATGGCGTTCCAAGGCTCAGTGGCGCAGGGAAACCGCAGTTGGCGATTTCCACAGGACTGAAGTTGCTGCAGGTCAGAAGCGATTTCTTCTCGGACCCGTCAAAGCGCTTTCCGAGGACATGCGAGACCTTCCGGCTCTATCTGATATCGGCAGATTTCAACCGGAGACTTGGAAGCCAACGAAGATAGAGAACCGCAAACTCAATGGTTCAGGCTTTCGTTGCGTGGAAACTGCGCCAGTAGTACGTGCGGGAATTCATCTCTTAACCTCAAGGGAGCCGGAAGCTTGGGGCGATGCACCAGCATTGTGCTTCGATAGAAGCAGCGGAGTGCTTGTGGCAGAAATTGAACCCGCAATGAATCGCTCTGAGGACGAGACCTGCTTCTTTGTCGACTATCAGAAATTCGGGGAACGCATATACGCTAGGTCCTATAAATGCTTGGAAGGCGAGCAAGTGAGACTTGAAGCACGAGTTGTGGAACTTGTTGCGCTATCCCAAGTCGATCCAGAACTGTTCGCGCTCCCGGAAGAAGCGAAAGAGTTGACCAGTTGCCCCGACCCAGTTAGGCCGCCCAGAGGAGTCTACGAGCCGGAACCCGTTGGATGGTACGGCTCGGGCGTTGTTGTAATTCTTATAACCGTCGGTATCGACGGGACACCCCGCAATCTCAGCGTCAATTTTTCCCCTAGTCCTAAGCTTGAGAAGGCGGCATTGGAAGCAGCGCGCCAGTGGAGATTCAGGCCTGCAACCTGTGACGGAGAGCCAGTAGAAGCAAAGATCGCAGCGGAAGTCGCCACACATTGACACTGCTTAACTACCGTCGATAAATCCCGATAACCCTCGTTGACGGGTTCGCGCTCGCATCCGTCGACTTTTCCTCGACACAACCTCTGCTGTCGCACCCCACGACTTCCCGCTCGACCTCAACCGCCCACGACCGCTTCCACTTCACCGCCGCCTAGCAGGCGTTTGCGCAGTGCGCGGTAGAAGCCCGAGACGTGAGCCTCGAACTCAGACAGGCTCATGTCGGCCGTGACATGGACGCGCGGCACCGCGAAGCGATTGATCGTCGCGCCAAACCCGCCTTGGGCGTTCATAAAGGCGCAGCGGAAACCCGCTTGCTCCGCCAGCCGCAAGTCTCGTCCCGTGACCGTAGCCGCATTGCCGAAGGGATACCCAAAAGCCCACACCGTTTGCCCCAGCGCCTGTTCCAGAACACGTCGGCTTTCGGAGATCTCCTGCCAAGCCAGGTCGTCGGGTGCCCGCGCCAGAATCGGGTGAGAGAGAGAATGCGCCCCGATACTCATCCCCGCAGCGGCCAGCTGCCGTAACCCGGCTAGATCCAGCGTAAGAAATCTGGAAGCCAGCGTCGAGTCCTCGACAAAGCGCTCCCTCCAGTTCGCGGAAAGCTTGAGCTGGTCCCGGGTTTGATCGAGTAACTTGCGTCGCTTTTCTCTATCGAACTGCGACAGCCGTTCGACTAAGTTCCACCAACCCGTGTGTTTCTCCTGCCGCGCAGTTAGGCGAATGCTGATGCCTGCTTCGCTAAGGTTCAGCGCAATGGGCTCGCTGGCGTCCAATAACATCAGATAGAGTTCCTCATACCAGAGCATCGACGGCATCTTACCAACGGATGCCCCCGTGGCAAAGAACAGGCACGACAGGCCAAGCTCCTGCAGTATGGGCAGCATTTCCGTCAGCGTGTTCCGCAGCGCGTCGTCGCAGGTCAACAAGATCGAACGCGGAGGAAGTGACACCTTCTCTTTAAACCAACCGAGAAAGCTCTCGGGAGTAATCACGTGATAGCGCTTCTTCAGAAGCTGCAGTTGTCGCCGCAGCGACTCTGCGCGAACCAGGTTGCCATCCAAAGCCGGATTTCTGATTTCGTATCCCGCCGGGAAAACGCCATGGTAAGTCACGACCGCGGGACCAGCACCGGCTGTGTAGCGAAAATACCCGCTCCGAGATAGGACGGGATAGACAATGTGCTTCAGGGCGGGACTGACGAATCTCAAAGGGCGGCCTCTCGAACGCTTCCGCGGAATTGTACCGCGTCACTCAACCGCCCGTGGCGCCCGATGAGGCTCCTGGCGCCATCGAAGTGTAAGTTCATTTCAATACCCAGAATCGCCGTCGAAGAGCTGAAAGCTCACCGGAAACGCCCGGCCCAGGGCATCACCCGGATCGTGAAGCGCGATGGGTTCCTTGTACTGACACCAGTACCCGTTCCACGCTAACGCCTGACTTAGAATCGGCAGAGTGGAGAGCACGCGAATCCGGCAGGCTTCGGGGTCGAGCAAAGCCGCGTTCGTGACCGCGGCACATGCCAGTTTCCAATCGCTCATATCGTCTGAGTCGACCACCCAGTCGAGCAATCTTGTTTCCCAGTCCGATTTCCCCAGGACGAAATAACCACCGGGCAGTCCTTGGCGCCTGAGCAGAAACCCGCGCATTTTCAGGTGAGGACACTGCAGCAGGTAGTTCAAATCCGCAACCGTTCGCTGGCAAAACGTCCAGGTCCGTCTCGCGCCATTCAATATCGGCTGCAGTGAATCGTCGAATTCACTCACCGAAACGAATTCCCACGGCTCGCTGAGCCCGCGGCGAATGTGCACGGGATGCGCCAGCCCATGCAGCAGCCGGAGAACGGACCTCCCGTTGCGCGGGCGTGTCCGAAATTCCCGCCACGGGCGCAACCAGCCGGCGTATGTCAGCGCGTCTCCAGCCCGACGAAATCCTATGCGGGGAATAATCTGACGCGTAACCGGAGCGCCCCCGATGACAAAAGATGTTGGAGCCATTTCCATCAACTTGCGGTAGAGCATCAAGCCGGCTCCTGGACTCGATGGATCGGCGGCCCAGTCCATGATGGTGAGACTGCTTACGGTGCCTCCCTTGGGCAGCCGGAAAGTTACCGGACAAACACCACCGTGAGCAACGATTTCCCCATCTCTTTCCAGCACATAACTGCGGCTCCCATCCCAACCAGTCCTTCGACAAAGGTACTTCCACTCCAGCAACCGCGGGTTGGAGTGAAAATCCGAAGGGTCAAACTTATACACGCGGGCAAGCAACTTCGTCAGGGCTGGAATGTCGCTTTGCGCGGTGGCTCTGAGTGTTGCCGTCATTGCAGGTCCGTTGCAGGCCGGTGGTTGCGAGTTGTTCTTCGGCTCTTCATCGCGCCCGTACTTGTCGCGTAACCAGCCATGAGCGCGAACCAGGCCCGCATCGCCGATTTCGCATAATTATAAGGGACATCTTAACGATTCCGAACGCATTCGCCGGTTCAAGTTCCGCAGTGCCAGGCCGATAACTAAACTGAGCCGTATTCCGGCAGTCACTCTCTTGCCTCCGTGGCTCGCAGGATTTGTGCCTGCGAAGCGCCGAGCGTGAGACTTGACGAGCCAGGACTCCGGCGTGCGTGCGGAGCCATGTGTGTGGAACGATGAAACGACTATTTACAATCTGCATATTTCTAAGCTGCCTTAGTTTCTGCCTCGCGCAGGGACTTCGAGGCAACGTAAAACTCAGCGGCAACGCCACTGTAACCGCCACTGGGCATTCCGTCGCTCTAACCTGGACCGCCTGCCAGAACGCGGCGAGTTATAACCTCTACCGCGGGGCTGCGCACGGTGGCCCCTATACAAAAATGGCTTCCGGGATCGTTAGTACAACTTATAACGATGCACAAGTAACTCATAGCCAAACGCTCTATTACGTCACTACCGCGGTGAACGGCAGCAACGAAAGCGGATACAGCAACGAAGTTTCCGTAGTGATTCCCTGACAGTCTGGGGAAAAGCTCGGATCTTGATCTTGTTTTGAAAGGGCGCAGTTTTAGCTGCGCCGCAAGCTCAGCAAAATCCATGGGGCTTTAGCCCCTGCGGGAAAGCCGGGAAGCGCAAGGCGACTTTTTCCGCAACCTGCTAAAGCTCGGGAGATAACATGAAGAACTATTTGTTGATCGGTATGCTGGTTCTGCTGTCCGGAACCTCATGGGCGCAGTGCGCCACTGGCACTCCAGGTACGAATTGCACCGGACCTTTGAACGTGCAGCCGCAGGCCGGAAACACCGGGCAATCGGCAATTACTTTTGTGGATCTGGGACTGCCCGTGCCCGCGCCGGGAGGCGGCCAGTACACGCTATCGATCGCCAGCGGCATCCTTCAGGAATCGGACAACGGAAACAGCTATCACTCCCTGGTGGGGCCATTCGGACCGCAAGGAGCAACCGGACCAGCCGGCCCTCAGGGAACTCAGGGTGCCCAAGGACCTAGTGGCCCCACTGGCCCCTCAGGTCCAATCGGGGCAACCGGAGCTGCAGGCACAGTCGGTGCGCAAGGTCTCACCGGTCCCATTGGACCTTCTGGTCCGATCGGCGCAACCGGAGCTACTGGCCCAGTCGGTGCGCAAGGTTTCACCGGCCTCACTGGACCTGCCGGTCCTGCTGGCGCAACCGGAGCTCCAGGCGCAGTCGGAGCACAGGGTCTCATCGGCCTCGCTGGACCTGCCGGCCTAGCCGGCGCAACGGGAACTACTGGCGCAGTCGGAGCACAGGGCACGCTAGGTGCCGTCGGACCCGCGGGCCCTCAAGGGCCGCCCGGAACTCTAGCCGCTCCTCCTGATTACAGCTTCTATTATGGCGAGGCTGGGTTCAAGGCGCTTGTGGGTACCAACGAAGTCGGTGGCACATTCGATCGCGATCAGATCGACATGTTGAGCGCGACCTCTGTCCGCTTCGTGATCACGATGGCGACGAGCGTTCTGCGCAGCGGAAGCTACGCTGAGGCAGAGTACACACCCGACGGAACGAGCTGGTATCCGCTATCGGGAGAAGTACCCGTGACCTCGCCCAGCGGAACTTATACGAGCGGCTGGCAGGGCATGCCAACCGGAGCCAACGGCGATTACTTGGTCCGCGTTATTGTATTCAACGCCGGCACCACGGCCGCTCAGGTGGGTGTCCGCCAGTTGCATCTGCAGTTCAAGTAGGCGCGATCCAGCTGCGGACCGATCGGATAACATCCCGATCATGGTCTCTATTGAATCTGAATCACGCTATCCGAACTGCCGGCCTTGATCTCCTCCACTCGCGCCGCCACCTTGCGCGCAAACGCGAACAGCGATTTCGCATGGGGCGAGTCTTCTCCCTGGAGCACGGCCGGAACTCCGCCGTCGCCCGATTTGCGAATCTCCGGATCGAGCTCAACGCTTCCAAGGTAGGCGATGTCAAACTCCTTCGCCGTTTTCTCCGCGCCACCGCGCGAGAAAATGTCGACTTCATGCTGGCAGTGCGGGCAGACGAAGTAACTCATATTTTCAACCATGCCGACGATGTCCACCTTCATCTGGCGAAACATCTCGATGGCCTTGCGCGCATCCTGCAGCGCCACATCGGACGGCGTTGAGACCACGATGGCGCCCGTCAATGGCACCGTCTGAATCAGCGACAGCGCAACGTCGCCGGTTCCCGGCGGCAGGTCGATCACAAGATAGTCAAGTTCTCCCCACTGCACCGATCCCAGAAACTGCTTGATGATCGAATGCAGCATGGGACCGCGCCAAATCAGCGGCTTGTCTCCAGGATTAAGAAAGCCGACCGAGATAACCTTGAGCCCATGCGAATTGATGGGCGCGATCTGGCCTTCGCCCATCACTTTGGGTTGCTCGTTGGTGCCAAGCATGAGCGGGACGTTCGGACCGTAAACGTCCCCGTCAAGCAATCCCACTTTGAAGCCCATCTTAGTGAGAGCGATTGCCAGATTGACCGCGAGCGTGGTCTTGCCGACGCCGCCCTTGCCGGAACCGACGGCGATGATGGCGTTGACGCCCGGTAGAGGTTGCGGCATGGGCGGTTGCTGCCCGGGATGATGGGAATGAGCGCTCATTTTCCGATTATACGGGAGGGGAAGAGCGCCCATCAGCCGTCAGCTTTCAATCCCTCGCGATCTGCCACGGTTGATACGCCCCGGTCTTATTGAAAGCCGAGAACTGATGGCTGACAGCCGTTTTCTAGTAGTGTCCTTCTCCCAGCACCACCTTGCCGCGAAACATACGATAGACGAACACAAAATAAGCCACCGCCAGCGCCGCGCCCAGCGTCCACCACACCAAACCCACGCTCAGTCCGTGACTGCCGGCGGCGGTGTTGTAGATGGTGAGACTGTGCTGGCGGTCGCGGGCAGGCAGCACATCGGGATAGAGCGCAAACGCCGCGCCCACTAGCATGGCGGTGATATACAGGCTCGAGGCAACGAACGCGAGTTTCTCCTTGCCCTTGGGATTAGCCCACAGCATTACTCCCAAACTGGCGACAACGACGATCGGAACCAGCAACCCGATCGGGTGCTTCCCGTAATTCGTCATGACCTCGGGCCGGATGAAATAAGTCGCAACCAATGTGCTAAAGGTCAGGAAAAATTGCACCGGCCAGCACAGCAAGGCGAAACCGCGGGCGCGGCGGCCGAGGTCTTCGTCGGTCTTAAGCGCGACATAGTAAGAACCATGCGCGGTCAGGGTAACTAACGCCACCACGCCAGTAAGTACCGTGTACCAATCCAGAATGCCCGTCCGCGGGCCGAGTTTAAAATTGGTCCAGAGCGGCTCAAAGAAATAGCCGGTCGCATCCAGCGGAACTCCGCGTATTACGTTGCCCAGTGCCGCCCCGAAAAACACGGCCAGCAGAATGCTCGATACGCTGAAGACCACGTCGAAGAAATCCTGCCAGACTGGATTTTCGACGTGAGCCCGGAATTCGATGCCGATGGCGCGCAGCATAAGCAGCCACAAGACAATCGTCAGCGGCAGGTAGAACCCGCTGAAGCTCGACGCGTAGAGTTGAGGAAAGGCAAAGTAGAGTGTGCCGCCGGCAGCCAGCAGCCAGACTTCGTTGCCATCCCACACTGGCCCGATCGCGCGCAACACCCGGCGCCGTTCGTCGTTGGTCTTAGCTGCCATCAGATAAATCGCGCCTGCGCCAAGATCGAATCCGTCGAGCACGACATAAGTCGCGATCATCACTGCGACAATACAAAACCAAAGGCTCGCCATATTCACCTTGCCTCCGTAGCCCGATGAAGATTGGACGCCGCTTCGCTCACCGGACCCTGCTCAATTTCCCGCCGGATCAGGAACAGAAACAGAATGCCCAGCACCGTGTAAATGCCCATAAATCCCAAAAGCGTAAACATGCCGTTACCGGCCGAGACAACCGTGGAGTAGCCCGCTTCGGTGCGCATCAGTCCATAGACCAGCCAGGGCTGGCGGCCGAGCTCAGCGGTCATCCATCCGGCAGTGTTGGCAATATAAGGAAACGGCGCTGCCAGCATCAGGATCCACAGCATCCACCGAGCCTCAAAAAGTTTGCCGCGCCACAGCAGGAACAAAGCAACCACCATCACGGCGACAAAGAATGTCCCGAGTCCAACCATGATGTGATAGCTGTAATAAAGTAATGGAATGTTACCCGGCCAGTCTTGCTTGGGAAAAGCGTCGAGTCCGCGGACATTGGCATTCCACCGTCTGTAAGTCAGCATGCTCAGCATTCCCGGAACTGCGAGCGGGTTATCGATCTTACCTTCCTGCTCGTTAGGCTGACCTACGATCACTAATGGTGCGCCCGACCGTCCCTGAAACAATCCCTCCATCGCCGCCAGCGTCACCGGTTGCGACTCGGTAACCATCTTACCTTGCCGGTCGCCGGTCGGAAAAATCTGCAGCACGCTGAACACGCAACCAGCGATCACGCCGGCCTTGACGAAAATGCGGGCGTGCGCGGTCCAGTTACCGGAGAGCAGATAGAATGCGCCCACGGCGGTCATGATGAAAGCGCCAGTGATCGCCGCTCCGCTCATGTTGTGCGCGTATTGCCATCCCGCCCACGGGTTCAGCACGAAATCCCAGAAGCTCTTGAGCTGCAAACTCCCGTCCGCTGCCGTGAAATAGCCGATCGGATGCTGCATGAAAGCGTCGGTGGCGATGATAAAATACCCCGACAACCACGAACCCACGAATACGGCGACGGCCGACAGCCAGTGCGCTTTCGGGCTTAGCCGCTTCTCTCCGTAGAGAAACAGTCCGAGAAACGCCGATTCGAGGAAAAAGGCAAACATGCCTTCCATGGCCAGTGTTTGTCCGATGACGCCGCCCGCGAATCGCGAAAAGTGCGACCAGTTGGTCCCGAACTGAAATTCCATCGGAATGCCGGTCACCACCCCTAATACGAAGTTGATGCCAAAAATCCTTCCCCAGAACCGGGCCGCTTCGTGATACATGGGATCGTTACGCCGCAGTCCGATCGTCTTGAGCACGACGATCAGCAAGGCGAGCCCCATGGTGAGCTGCGGAAAGAGATAGTGGAACGTAGCGGTAAAAGCAAAGTGAAGGCGGTGAACGAAAAGTGCGCTGTCCATAAGTACGGCCTCGGGTCTCACTTACTAATAAGCTGCCGAATAACTCGGGTTTAGTACACGGCCTCGCGTCAGCGACGCCAGTTTTCTATCAGGGCATACGCTTTAGCGATGCCCTAACTTCTCCGAGATAACATCCCCTTTAGGGGCATCTAACAACGTCTAACTCCAGACATCTTTTCTGCGTGCCGTTTCCTTGCGCCGTATCTCCCGGCGGTGCGCAGCGTCTTCGTAGCGGCGCTTTTCATCCGCGGTCTCGGGGACAACCGGAGGGACCACCACGCGATTTCCAGCAGCATCCACGGCAACAAAAGTCAGATACGCGGAGCTCACATGACAGCTCTCTTCCGAGCGATAATACTCCACCCAGACCTTCACGCCTACTTCCATCGAAGTGTGGTAGACGCGATTGACCGACGAGCGCAGGACAACGAAATCTCCGACCCGAACGGGCACGAGAAAGTCCATGTGATCGATGGCAGCCGTCACCACGTACGCGCGCGAATGCCGGTGAGCAGCCATGGCCCCCGCCAGGTCGATCCAGTGCATGAGCCGTCCGCCCAGCAGCGCGTTCAGCGGATTGGCATCGTTCGGCAGAACGATCTCGGTCATTTCAGAGATCGATTCGCGCACCGGACGCGGGTGGCTTAGCTTCGTTTTGTCGTCGCTCATAGAGTGTCAGATGAGAACAGCGCTCTGCCGGGCGCGATATGTTTCGAGATAGCGGCCTGCAAGTGTAAGCACTCGCGCGTCCGCGTCCGCATGCGCATTCAGCCAAACCTCGCGCCCCAGGTCGAAGGTCAATTCCCCATGTTCGACCGGAGCGTGGTCTAACTCACAGACAAAGCAAATCGTGACCTGCTCCCGGCCAGCGCGGGCCACCGAAAAGCGCACCGCATCCCAATCCCGGCGGAGAGGAAGATGCGGACAGGCAGTAGCATAGCCAAGGTTGCAGAATTCCCGTAAGTGCGTTTCGGATGCCGCCATTTCCTGTCCCGAGGCGCAACATTTCCCCGTCCATCCCGCGCCCAGCGGCAACCGCGAAGGATGCAGCCACAAACCGTCGTTAACAATTTCAACCGGCACAAAAAAAGGGCAAGCCACTTTGTCCCTCGGAGAAAAGCCATTGTAACGCCGAGCATGATATGAATGGGAAGATCAGTTTTCAGCTCTCAGCTATCAGCTCTCTGTTAAGGCTTTTAGCCTTTGGCCTTTTACTGAGAGCTGACAGCTGAAAGCTGAGAGCTTCCCTATGGATCGCATTGCAGCCTTAACCGAAATCCTCACCGCGAATCCCGCGGACACGTTTGCCCGCTATGGCCTCGCCATGGAGTACTCGAAGGCCGGCCAAATCGAGCAAGCAGTTCAGGAATTCAAAACGCTGATCGAAAAAAATCCGGATTACACCCCCGCATACTTCATGGCCGCCCAGACCCTGGCCAGCGCCAGCCGCGTCGATGAAGCCAAGCGCATGCTGGTGGATGGCATTTCCTCCGCAGCCCGCACCGGTAACGCCCACGCGCAGTCCGAAATGACAGCGATGCTAGAAGAACTGACCGCCTAAAACGCCCACGTAGGGGCGGACGCATTCGTCCGCCCCGCGGAGCGAAGCTCTGCAGCCTCGGCGCTGATGGCTGATGGCTGAGAGCTGACGGCTGAGAGCGCCAGCCGGAATGCTACACTTTTTAGTTCCCGCGGAGGCACGCATGCGCCGTCTAGCATTTCTTCTAGCTCTGCTCTTCACTCTTCCCGCCTTCTCCCAAGCCAAGCACCCCTTCACTTTCGAAGACATGATGAAGCTGAAGCGTGTCGGCGAGCCCGAGCCTTCGCCCGACGGCAAGTGGGTGCTCTTCAGCGCCGTCGATGTGGATCTAGCCGCGAACACAAAGACCCCGCACATCTGGATCGTCCCGCTGAATACGAATAGTGGAGCGACGGGCGTCTCGCCCGTCCGGTTGGCTGCTCGGCAGCCGGGCGGGGACGCCCGGCTCTCCNNCTCTGGTCGCCCGATGGCAAGAACATTCTTTACACCTCGGATGTTTATCCGGAGTGCGACGGAACGCCGGAAGCGGAATTCTCGTGCAACGAAAAAAAGGTCAAAGACGCTGAGACCTCGAAAGTGAAGGCGTTGATATTCGATCGCCTGCTTTATCGTCACTGGAACGCGTACAAGCGAGGCACGCGCACCCACCTCTTAGTGATTCCCGTAGATGCTTGCGTAGGGACAGGTGCCCCCACCTGTCCCGCNNGCTCGGCGGGCAGGACGACTACGCCTTCTCGCCCGACGGGCAGGAGATTTGCTACACCTCGAACCACGACAAGGTCGAAGCCACGTCCACCAACAACGATCTCTGGATCGTCCCGGTGAATGGAGGAGCGGCCAAGAACATCACCGCCGACAATCCCGCCAGCGACTCGACTCCGCTCTACTCGCCCGATGGCAAGTACATCGCCTACCGCGCCCAGCAGCGTCCGGGATACGAGAGCGACCGCTTCCGCCTGATGCTCTACGACCGCAAGACGGGGGAGAAGAAAAATTTGTCGGAACAGTTTGATAGATTGGTTGGGACTTTCGCGTGGGCACCAAACTCAAAGGAGATTTATTTCTCTGCGGAGAACAGTGGCGATGCCCCGATCTTCCGAACAACTATCGATTCGCATACTTGGCCGATTGAATTCGCTGCCGGTTTCAACGACGACCTTGCCTTAAGCCCGGATGGAAAGACTCTTTTCTTCAGCAGAATGTTCGTTCGCGCTCCAACTGAGATCTACAGCACAGCGCCAAATTTCGCTCCTTGCAAGGCAGAAATTTCGGAGAAAGCGCAGCCCCGTTATAACATGTATTTTCCTTGTGAGCTCTCTGAGTCAGAACGCGTTTCTCA
>PMMJ01000061.1 GCA_003162255.1 Acidobacteriaceae bacterium
TTGCGGATGCGCGTCAGCATGTCTGCGACCGGATCGGTCAACCTCATCGTTTGCTTCTCCTAAAGCCGCCCGTTCGCTCCGCGTTCAGCAGAGAACCTGCGGCAGCTTGCTTCTGTCCGTCGTTGGCTATTCGCTGTCCGTCGTTCGCCAACGCTTTGCGAACAGCGACCGGCGAATAGCGAACAGCGGCTTTTCTACCAGGACGACTTCGAAACTCCGGGGATCTCGCCCCGCAGCGCCAGTTGCCGGAAACACAGCCGGCAAATGCCAAACTTCCGCAGAAAGGCCCGCGGGCGTCCGCAAATCTTGCAGCGGTTGTGCTTGCGCGTCGAGAACTTCGGCGTTTTCCTGTTTTGTGGCTTAGTCTTGCTCTCCGCGCCGTCCTTCACTCGTTTTGCTGTAGTGGCCAAACTTAGCTCCTAGCTGCTAGCTTCTAGCAACCCTCTTGTTCGATCTTGGTTCCACTTCTTCAATCTGACTTCTTACTTCTGACTTATGCCCTGAACGGCATTCCCAGGTGCTTCAATAGCGACCGCGCCTGATCGTCAGAACGCGCCGTCGTCACAATGGTCACGTTCATGCCCTTGAGCTTGTCGACCTTCGCGTAATCGATCTCCGGAAAAATCAACTGATCGTGCAAGCCCAGCGTGTAATTGCCGCGTCCATCGAACGACTTGGTCGAGACTCCGCGGAAGTCACGCACGCGCGGCAGTACGATGCTCACGAGGCGATCGAAAAATTCGTACATGCGGTCGCCGCGCAGCGTCACCATCGCGCCGATCGGCATACCCTCGCGCACCTTGAACGCCGCAATCGACTTCTTCGCCCGCGTGACCACCGGCTTCTGGCCCGCAATCTGTCCCAGTTCGTTCACCGCCGGATCGATCAGTTTCGCGTTCTGAGTGGCTTCGCCTACGCCCATGTTCACGACGATCTTGTGCAACCGCGGCACGGCCATCGGGTTCTTAAGTTCCAGTTCCTTCATCAGAGCCACGGCCACTTCCTTCTCAAACCGCGACCGCAGCCGCGGCCGTTCTTTCGCCGCATGCCGTGGAGCCTCAGGACCAGCCTTGGCCTCCGCCGGCGCGTGCCCCTTCTCGCCCTTGGGAGCCTTCGGTTTCTTCTGCTGCTCGCCTTTTTTTTGCTCGTCTGCCATTGCCTATGCTGCCTTGTCTCTTACGGTTTCGGATGAGCTTCGAGCTCCGAGCCTCGGGCTACGAGCACCCAAAAACTCTCCGTTTCGTAAGCACGTTCAAAACTCTTAAGTTCGCAAACACTGCTAACACCCTGCCGTTGCTGGTTGCTCGAAGCTCGTAGCTCGCGGCTCGCAGCTTATTTGTCCAGCGTCGTCCCGCATTTCTTGCAAACTCTCACCTTGCGATCGCCGCGCACTTCATGCCCGATCCGCACTGGACCGCACGTCGAACACACCAGGGCCACATTCGACAGAGGGATCGCCCGCTCCTGCTCGGCGATTCCGCCCTTGACATTGCGCTGTGGATTCGGCCGCACATGCTTCTTCACCATCATCACGTGCTCCACCAGNNGTCATCACCTTCACGGTGTCATTCCGGCGGATATTCACGCGCTTATGTTCAGTCGTAGTTGCTGTTCCCATAGCCAAAACCTTCTTTCCAACTTGTCATCCTGAGCGGAGCGAAGGACCTGCTTTTCGCTGCCCTCAAGTTGCTGCGCCCTACAGCACTTCCGGCGCCAGCGACACAATTTTCAAAAACTTTTTCTCGCGCAGTTCGCGCGCCACCGGACCAAACACGCGGGTGCCCACTGGCTCGCCCGTATCGTTGATCAGCACGGCCGCGTTCTGATCGAAGCGTATGTAAGTCCCGTCCCGCCGCCGATGCTCTTTCCGCGTCCGCACAATGACCGCCTTCACCACTTTGCCCTTCTGCACCTGACCGTCGGGCGCCGCTTCCTTCACGCTCGCCGTGATCACGTCGCCCAGGCCCGCGTTCAGACCGGTCGAGCCGCCCAGCGGCAGGATCATCTGCAGCTTGCGCGCTCCGGAGTTATCGGCCACCTCAAGCATGGATCTCATCATTACGGCCATGTTCGTCTCCCTCTCCGCTTCTAATTCCTAGCGGGCTTTCTTCGTTCGCAGCCAGCGTTGCTAGTGAGCGTTTGTAATGCCCGTACCGGCGTCGATGTCAACTTCTGGCACCAGCGCCGTCTTGCGCACAATTTCCTTCAGCGTCCAGCGCTTCAGCTTCGACAGCGGCCGCGACTCTTCAATCTTCACCGTGTCGCCAGCATGCGCTTCGTTTTTCTCGTCATGCGCGTAGAACTTCTTGCGGATCGCGATCACCCGCTTGTACATCGGATGCGCCTTCTTCCGCGTCACTTCGACCACGATGGTCTTCTGCATCTTGTTCGAGACCACCGTGCCGATCAGGATCTTGCGACCCGAGTGCTTTTCGGCTTGGCCTTTTTCGGCCTGGACTTTTTCGGCTTGAGCGTTGCCGGCCTGGCTCGTGATTTCCGCCATTATTTTTTCTCCGTCTTCGCGCCGGCCAGTTCCTGCTCGCGCAGGACGGTCTGGACGCGCGCAATATCCCGGCGCAGCCCGCGAATCTTTTTCAGGCTCTCGGTCTGTCCCATATTCATCTGGAACTTCAGCTTGAAGAGCTGGTCCGCTAAGTCCCGCTCCTGGTGCTTGAGCTCAATGTCGGTTAAGTTGCGAATCTTTTCTACTTTCATAAGTCAGGTCTCAGTTCTCAGGTCTCAGGAAAAGCTCTCTTACTCAGGAAACTTGCTTTTCACCTCTACAATCTGACCTCTAACCTCTGCAATTCCTACAGCACGTCGCGTTTCACGAACGTTGTCCGCAGCGGAAGCTTGTGCGACGCCAGCCGCATGGCCTCCTTCGCGTCCGTGATCGAAACGCCTTCCATCTCAAACAAAATCTTTCCCGGCCGCACCACTGCAACCCAGTGATCCGGAGCGCCTTTGCCTTTGCCCATACGGGTTTCGGCCGGCTTCTTGGTCACCGGCTTATCCGGAAAGAGGCGAATCCAGACCTTGCCACCGCGCTTTACAAAACGCGTCATCGCCACCCGGCTCGCTTCGATCTGCCGGTCGGTGATCCAGCCCGGTTCGAGCACTTTCAGTCCGTACTGGCCGAACGACAGCTCGCTCCCGCGCCAGGCCTTCCCCGTCATGCGCCCGCGCTGCTGCTTGCGGTACTTAACCTTCTTCGGCATCAACATAATTCAGCTCTCAGCTCTTAGCTGTCAGCTCTCAGGGCGTTCCAGTCGGATCGCTTCCGCAAGCTTTCGCCTTTACTTCTTCAATTTGACTTCTGACTTCTTACTTCCCTAAAACGCTCCCGTCGTACTCACTTCGCGCGCTGGCGTCGCTTCCCGCTTTTTCGCCGGCAGAATCTCGCCCTTATAGACCCAGCACTTCACGCCGATCACGCCATAAGTCGTGCGCGCCTCGGTGAAGCCGTAGTCGATATCGGCGCGCAGCGTGTGCAGTGGCAACCGCCCCTGCAGATACCATTCCGAACGCGCGATCTCGTTGCCATTCAGCCGTCCGCTCACGCGAACCTTGATGCCCTTGCAACCGAAGCGCAGCGCCGAATCCACCGACTTGCGCATCGCCCGCCGGAAGCCCACGCGCTTTTCCAGCTGTAGCGCGATCGACTCCGACACGAGCTGTGCATCGAGCTCGGGCTTGTGCACTTCCTGGATGTCGATGAACACCTCGCGCTTGGTCTTCCTGGCCATGTCCTGCTTGAGCTTTTCGATTTCCGCGCCCTTGCG
>PMMJ01000396.1 GCA_003162255.1 Acidobacteriaceae bacterium
CCTGCAAAACCCGCAGCAGCTTCGGCTGCAACGCCAGCGGGATCTCGCCGATTTCGTCGAGAAACAGTGTGCCCTTGTCGGCCAGTTCGATCCGGCCAATCTTCTTGCTCACCGCTCCGGTGAACGCGCCCTTCTCGTTCCCGAACAACTCGCTTTCCACCAGGCCCGATGGAATCGCAGCGCAATTCAACTTGATGAAGCTGCTGTTGGCCCGCTGGCTCAAGCGGTGGACTGCTCGCGCCACCAGTTCCTTTCCCGTTCCCGTTTCGCCCAGCAGCAGCACGGTCGCATCGCTGGCCGCCACTTTGCCAACATGCTCCATGACGGATTGCAAGGGCTTGCTCAGGCCGATGATATCCCCGAACCCCAGCTCGGAATCGATTTCCCGCTCCAGATATAGCTTTTCTTCCGTGAGCTTTTTCTTGGCTTCACGCAAGGCTTCGGTTGTTTCCCGGAGTTCAGTGACGTCCATGCTGGCGCCGGTGAGCCCAATCACCGCGCCCGCCGAGTCGAAAACCGGTTCAATCGTCGCGTCGAAATAGTGCTTCCTGCCGTCGTAAGTGAGTTGCATTTCGTGACGCACTGCCACCCCGGTTTCCAGCACCCGCCGCCGGACTTTCGCGCCGCGCGCAACCTCCTCGGGGTCAAAGATCTCGTCCGAAGTTTTTCCCAGATATTCGCTGTCCGAAAAAGGAGTCTGCGAATTGTACATCCAGGTGTAGCGCAAATCACGGTCCTGGTTGAACACCGCAATCGGAGAATGCTTCAGCGCCACCCGGAAGCGTTCCTCGCTTTGCCGCAGGGCCTCCTCGGTGCGCTTCTGATCGGTGATGTCCATGATCACGCCGACAACCCGCAAGAGCCCTGCGGCGGTATCCGCAATTACCAGTCCTCGCGCGCATACCCACCGCATCACGCCGTCCGGTCGAATGATGCGGAACTCTGCCTCGCTCGGTTCGCGGCTCTGCGCCAACTGCGCAAATGCCTCTTGGATCCTCGCCCGGTCTTGGGGATGCACCAGTTCCCAACTAAAGAAGCTGCCAAAATCCTTCGCGAAGCCGCTGGGGATGCCCCAGATCTCGGCGAATTCAGTCGTCCACGTTCCCCGGCTGCTCCCCAGTTCCAGCTCAAACGCTCCGATCTTTCCGACTTGAAGCGCCAGCCGTTGCCTCTGTTCACTCTCCCGCAGCGCCAACTCCGCCTGCTTCTGCTCGGTGATGTCCTGTACCAGACCCACCTGCCATCGGTGCGTCTCTCCCTTACCCCACATCGGCACCACCAGAATTCTTGCCCACCGCACCGATCCATCCGGACGAACATACCTTTTCCCCGTTTCGTAATGTGTCGTCTTTTCCTCGGCCAACTGCTGCAGGTATTCGCTAGTTTGCTCGATGTCATCGGGGTGGGTAATGCTCCTCACGTCGACTCCGAGCAGCTCTTCTTCCCTGCGCCCCGTGATTTCGCAGTACTTCGGATTGGCTTGCAGAATTTGCCCGCTGCGCGAATCCACCAGAGCAATGCCCACCGGAGACCGCTGGTACACTGTCCGGAATCGCAGTTCACTTTCCCGCAACGCTTTCTCCGCTTGTTTCTGGGCGGAGCATCCGCTCCCGCTCCCGCGCCGTCGTCAGTAACTGATGGTTGGTCGCGCGCAGCGCCTTCTCCGCCCGCACTCTATCCGTCACGTCATGCGCCATCCTCCGGACAATCGGCGCCGCCATTCCTTCGGTGCGCAGCGTGTTGTGATACTCCCAGATCCGCTTTTCTCCCGATCGCGTCACCGCCGCCAACAGACCGCGGGATTCGCCCGTACGCTTGATCCCGAGCAGATAGGCATCAAACTCAGCGCGGAATTGCGGATCCACAAAATCCCGCATCGGCTTCCCCATCATTTCTTCTACGCTGTAACCCAGCAGACGCGCTGAAGCGGGATTGACCGACAGGAATCGGCCTTCAAGGTCGTGGACACACAGCAGGTCTTGGCTCTACTCGACCAAGTCGCGATACCAGTCTTCGTTTTCTTCCAGGGCCCGCCGGATCGGGTCCTGTACGACTGGCGCTTCATCCGGAAAATGGCGCTTCCGTTCCCCAGGGTGCAATGCCATGGCTCACCCCTAATCGACGCCCGCGGAATCGTACACATTTTGATCGGCCAGATCGATTCCGGCAGGCGCCTGAATTCTCATTACCAGAACCTCTTCGAGACACCCTCTAAGTACACCCCTTTGAAGAAGCTCCTGTTTTAACTTGTCTGAGTCCAGACCCCACCCTCGTGCTCTGGCAGGGAGTGTAGCAGAATATCGTTTTTGTTGCACAGGACTTCCATAAGGCGATGTCAAGCTGCTTGTGTAAATACGGAGAGGGTGCGGGGTTCCCATGCCTGGCTTCTCCAGAACACTCTCCGAGACACATGACCGCACAAACTCCGTGCGCTCACTGACACTCGCATTGGAGACCGTAAGTCCGAGTGGCGGACGGAAGAATGATTCTCGTTCCAGAAACAGAACAGAGAGCGTGTAGTGACGGGGCTCTGCCCCGTCCCGAGCCTCCGATGAATTATGTTCAAGCGAGAACGGGAAGGGCACGGCTTCAGAGGCTGGGGAAAAACTCGATTTTGCACTTGATTTTGGGTGGCGCAGCGGTTCCCCGCTGCGGTAAGTGCGTTGTTTTCAGTCCGGCATTAGCCCCTGAGGACCGACGTCTCAAAGCGGCTCAACTCGCCAACACGTAGTCAGACCTTCCCTAGGCATGCATTTTCCGAGCACGGTCCAGCGTGCTGTAGTGCAGCAGCAATCCGGTGGAACGCGCGTACTGATCAAACAGCGAATGGGGACAGCGTTGGGGGAAATCGGGGAAAGAGGCCGTCACGAATAGCCGCCCAGTTGCTTCCAACGCACCGAGGCGCAAACGAATCGCACCCGCTGTAATCTGCCGGCCCAGTTCGGCGGCGTGGGGATCCTGGCTGCGGCGCGCGGCTTGGCCGAAACGGGAAAACTCCAAGGCAATGCAGGACAAGGTTCTCACATAGGAGAGGGCGGCCCAGGCTCTTTCGCGCTGGATGGTTCTGAACTGATCGGGCGGCAGGCTCGACCGCAGGAATGCCTCCTCCTCGGGATCCACTAGATTGCGGAATGCCTCAATATCCAGCGATCCCATCAACGCCCGGGCTTTGTCGATGCTGAGCGGATCTCTGCTGCGTGTGACCGCAAGGTACGCCAGCAGTGCCGCCAGGACAACCGCGATCGCTACATAGAACAACGCGCCGTTCATTGCAAGAATCGCTCCAATTCTCTGTTCCACTTATCCACGCCACCTACAGGCACATTACTGGTCTGAAGAATTTTCCTCTCCGGAACAACCAAGTACCCAAGCCAGACCAGAACGGCAACGTGGTAGCCCCCGGTTGGAAGCAGGTTCAGCGCTCTGGCCATAGATTCTGTGAGTTCTCCCGTATGCATGGCCCAGTTGGCGAGTTCCACGCTCGATAGAATGCCGAAACCCAACGTGATGCCAAACACGTAACTTTGCAAAGACAGCCCAAACGCACGCGAGAACAGGAGCAAGAAAAGCACCAAGCCGCACTGCACGATCGCGACTCCCCGGCCGACCCACGCCGCGCCGGCTATCAGACTGCCAGAAGTCTGTCCGGACGCAAAGATTGCGCAAAGAACAGCGGCGGCGAGCAGAAATCCGGTAGTCCAGCGCAGCGAGACCCTGGCGAGTGCATCCACCCGTCCGTGCTCGCGAAATACGTTGTCAAAAACCTCCTGAATAACCCCGAACCTAAGTGCAGTGCTCATTGCCAAAGTCAGCAAGTAGACATGCACATACCAAGCTCCCTTGCTGAGCCCAGTCACAGCGATCGCGAAGAGCACGACAAACTCCGCGATTTCGTACCACGTGTACAGGACAAACGCGGGGAAGCTCGTGTACAAACGCTTGGTCAGCAGGAGAACCGCAACCACCGCCAGTACAACATGGGGCGCAATCCAGAGGTAGAGCAGCAGGAACTTGTACCAGGGCATCATCTCGGTAACACGGTACTATAGTTCCCGAAAAAAGAACTTGCAATCCAGATTTTTCGCCCCTCATGTTGTGTCTAGAGCGGCGAGTGGCACCCGCTGGCATTACAGATCGGCAAGGGGTTGCCGTCGGCGAAACTCGGGGCGGTTGAAACGCTCAGCAGAAAAACGACTACGGCCAGAACTCGAATAATCTTTTTCACGATGTTACTCCTTGGCAAGAATGGACGGACCGTGTTACTATCCACCGGCAGCTGTTGCATTGGGCAGACGTCGTGATTTGCTTTCCTTTTCGGAAAACGTAAATTTGTGTTACTCAGATCGGCTCTTGAAGACTTCGAAAACAGCACTTTGAGTGCAGTACCCGGGCTTCTGGGAAAATTGCGCTACCTCGCGCGACTGCATAACGGCGGAGGCGCCTACTCGCATTGGGGATTAGGAAAGGTCTACGGAAGCGGACCGGCGGAGAACGCGATCCGCGCGTCTCACCAGACCTTGGTCAGCCAGATACTGCGAACGCCCTTGCGAGACCTCGCGGACGACCTCAAGTCGTCGGCAGCGGCTGCGCAGATCGCGGACCGTGAGTTCTTGTCAAGTCTGGAGAAGCCTGGGGGGAACGTGCTTCCGGCTCAGAGTCTGCACGCTTCAGCAAAGCACTTCAGGTCAGTTCTGCAGGCTCTCTCCGCTCTGGCTCGGAATAAAGCACCTGCCACCTCCCGAGACGAATCGCCGCTCCCACCACCTGTCCAATGACTTCCGCCTCTTGAGGATGCTTAAGGGTGCGAACCGGAACCGGTGACAATGGGTGCGATTGCAGGACGATGCGATCCCGGCTGACATGGCACCAGCAGCACACAAAGCCATTGCGGGTCTCAACGAAGTAGATAGGACGCTCAAACTCAGATCGCCAAATACCTTCCGCGACCTTATTCTTGGACTCGTCCACCTGCACAAAACTGCCCGGGGGAAGAATAGGATGCATGGTGAAATCTTCAGCTCCGATGTAACCGTAGGTGTACCGGCCGTCGGCAAGCGTGGAAAGATAAGTGAGTGGCACCGCGCCCCACTGTTCGATCATGCGCAGAATGTTCGTAGTCTTGGAAAGGGTGAACCCCGGATCCAGCCGGACCGGGATGAGAGCCTCGCTTGCGCTGTCTGAGACCTGAGAAAGATGAGAGCGGTTGGGCCGGGCAGAAGGAAGATCTACATGAATCGTGTTAAGGTCCACCCCATACCACGACAATAGCTCGTGGTAATCACACCGGTAGATTGCCGCTAGGGTGTATAGGCGAAAGATGCTGGGGACGACTCCTTTGGTCTCGATATCGGATAGTCGACTGGGCGGAATGGCAAATTCGTCGTTCGCAAGCCGGCGTGAGACCTGCAGGCTGCCAGTTTCCACATCTCTCATAGTGTAGCCAAGCGCTTCTCTCAGCACCCGCAGCTTCTGTCCACCCGTCAGTTCCACCCCCCGCACCTCCTGGAACCCTGTCACTATAGCAGTCAGGGTCGTCCACGCAATCAAACTTCGCAAGCGTCAGCCCATCTCATGTTTGATTTCCGTAAATGACACCACCTGCCTAATCTCTTTAAAGGACTAGGGTTACGTAAATCGTACCAGTGGGGAACGGTGCTCGCCAATCTGCCGTTCTGAACCTGCCAGCTTTGTGATCGGAGGCTCTGTTCGATATTCGTGACAACTTGGGGCGTCAAAAACAAACCTTGGAGAGCAGAACCGGAGCGCGGGAATTCCTCGTACTTTCTTTGGCTCGAAGTGTAGGGTCTTCGGAAACGCAACTCCCGCCAGATGAGCGCGGATCGGGCCTTTGTGCAACATGCTTCGGCCCTTACTATGTGCTACTCCACCCGCAATAAGATCCCGCCCCCAGGAGCGAGCCAGTTTTGTTCCCCTCGGAAGGGCTCCGCTCGACCGGAGTACGGATTCACGCGCACAACGTTGTGCACTTCCCGCTTGAACTCAATGTCGAAGCGGAAGGAATAGGTCAAGTCCTTGTTGACGATCATCAGGTAAGATTGCCCCTTTTCGTCTTCGAATTCACCCACCAGAAAGCGGGCCGCGACGGAGGGCGGCACATACCCATCTTCGTCTTTCACCATGCTGATCCACCGCACCAGGCGGCTCTCGGAAAGCGGCTGGCCTTGCTTGGGCACATCGGGATAGTGGTAGACGCCCGTGCTCCGCAGTCCGGCCATGGTTGGCGCCAGCGCGTGAATCTCGTAGTTGATGCGGCGCAGCGCGTCCCAGGTTGGGGTTTTGTTTCCAAACTGGTCGGTCGCACCCATCCGGTAGTTGCCGCGCTCCGGCGTGAAGTACGTGAAGTACTGGATGCCACGCCCGCCATAAGCCAGCGTGCTGTAGACCTGCAGATGCAAGGTGGCATCCGTGGGAACCATGTAGCCGAAATGCGCGACGGCCTGAATGCAGCTCCAGAAGGGAGTCTTACTCTCCAGTCCGACCTTGCGCACAATCTCGAGGTTGGTGAAGAACTCATCTCCCATCCCGCCATAAGACAGTGAATAGTTATCGAAGCTCAGGAAGGGCTGATGGACCACATCGACGAGCGCTTTGGCATAGTCCTCATAGTTTGTGTACCACGCCTGCTCCCCCTCTCGATACGGAAACAAGTTCACGTAGGAGAGTTTGCCGGGCATGGCTTCGCGCAGCAAAGCAACTACGCGTCCGAGAGCAGGCATCTCGGACGTCCGAGGCTCATCGTTCAGGAAGAATCCCAGTACTGTAGGATTGCTGCCGAACTCACGCGCCAGTTCGGCAACGTCTTTGCGGATCTGATCCTCGGGCGGCACTTTTTCCCAGTCGTAGTTGCTTAGTCGTAAGTCTCGGAGGATACAGGTTAGACCAGCGGCGCGGACGCGCTCGACATCCTCCGCCCCGCAGAACCCGGCGATATTCATCCCCGCATCTTTCATCCCTCGCAGCAGCTCAGGGTCGGATGGCGTGTTGTCCCACGGCATGACGGCAAAATCGTGCGGCGTCGCGGGCTGGGGATGTGGAAACTGCTGAGCGAGGATCCGCGCCGGCCACAAAAAAACTAACAGGGACAGAACCAGCAAGCGATTCATTCACGTGTCCTCTCGTTGCTTCGAGCGCTCACAACTTGTCCTCCTGGAAACATGTCTACGACTACCTCTGAGCTTCGGGAACTAGCCTGGCGGGCTCAGCGAAGAACTGCCGCGCGGCACCCGGCTAGAAGGTCAGACTGGCTCCAAGCTGCATAGTACGGCCCGTGGAGGCGCTTGAAATTGTGCCCACACCGCCCGGACCCGTAGCTGTGCCGATCGCGGCGTTCGGCAGCCCGAAATTGGGGTGATTGAGCAGGTTATTGGTCTCCACCTTGAACTGCAGCTTTCCCTGTTCACCAAGCTTCCGGATGGAAAAATTTTTGAGCAATGCCCCATTGATATTCGTCCAGCGTGGACCGTACAAGATATCCCGCCCGGAATCGCCGAAGGTATACGCGTCCGGCACCACAAAGGCGCTCGGATCAAACCATTCATTATTGTTGGGGTGCGCAACCGTTCCTTTTCCGATGCGGTTCGGACGCCAAGCCCCCGCCAGCGAACCGCTGTCGTTGAAGGTGCCGACGTACGGAGTAAAAGGGCTGCCCGAGTGTATCTGGAACAGAGACGAAATCTCCCATCCGCCCACAACCGCGTTCAACAGGCCGTTCTCGCTCTGGAAACGCTTGCCGTTCCCGAAGGGAAGTTCGTAGACCAAGCTGCCGTTGAAGAAATGACGGAAATCCGTGGTCGAAGGACCGTAGTTCGATCGCGGATCATATTGGTTCTGCAGCGCCCCGCCATGCTCTGCGCGTCCGCCGCCGCCACCGACGAAGCCGGAGTTCGTGATCTCGTCCATGGTCTTCGACCAGGTGTAATTGGCCGTCAACAACAGTCCGTGCGACACCTGTTTCTTCACACTGGTTTGGAGAGCGTTGTAGTTGGAAATGCCGTCGAAGAACGACGCATTGACGCCGAGATAGTTGGGATAAGGTTGATTCAGTTGAGCATTGCCTGGCCCCAATTTGCTCTCGGGCACCTGGTCGATATCCCGCGTATAGGCAAGATGGACCCCGTGATTCCCTACATAGGCAGTCTCCAGCACTACGCCGCCTCTGAACTCGTGCTCGATGCTTAGCTGATATTCCTCGGAGTAGCCGAGCGGACTGTGAAACAGCGGATAATTAACATTCTGGCCGTTCAGTATGTCTGGAGTCCGCAGCTGAGGACCGGGATAGATGGGCGCTGGCGGCCCCTGGGACAGCTGAAAAACGGGCGTAAGCCCATCAGTAGTGGCCAAACCGCCAATGGGTGCCCAGCCCTGTCCAAACCCGCCGGATGCGTAGGTATTCCATCCTGCGATGACGTTGTAGATTCCGAATCCACCCCGAATCGAGGTGTCACTCCGGGGCGCCCAGGCAAATCCCAACCGAGGAGCGAAGAAATCTTTAATCGTGTCCGTTTCCGCCCGGTGCCCAAGCTGGCCGGCAAACCATAATGCGCCTGGCGTGCCCGTGGCCGGGTTGATGATGTTCGGCTGAAAGCCGGATACCTTGTTGTTGACCTCGCTCCATCCGCTTTGAATGATGTAACGCACCCCCAACGTCAGAGTGAGTTTCGGGGTGACTTTGTATTCGTCCTGGGCGAAACTCTGCGCACTCCAGCTACGCGCCCCAACTACCGGTTGCGGGGAGATCCACCAACCGTCCGGCAAGCCCAGGAAAAAATCCGCATAGCCCGTCCCCTCAGTGAGCTGGGGGTTCGGGTTGATTTGGTCTGCGGGGTTACTGGTGAAGAGGCCGCTGAAATCAAAATTTCCTTCGTTGGCTATAGGCCAGCCTGAGTTGACCAGCCACCTCTCAAATTCGCCTCCGAATTTTAAGATATGCCTTCCCCTTATCCAGGTGAAAACGTCGGAAGGCACGAACGTAGTCTCGGCATCCACCGCCGGTCCACCAAAGCCGGCGGCGTCAACTCCGATCGTGTCGCTGAAAACTCCGTCGATATAGATGTCGGGGAAAAGATCGCCGGCAGGATTGTTCAATCCCAGCTTGGCCGGATAACCTTGGCCCATATTTGTGACGTTGGCGATGAAGTGCTCGCGCGTAAGGGCAAGACGCAATTCATTTACTTTGCTTGCACTCATCGTCCAGACATCGGTGATCTGGCCCTGTACGTCGTGTTGTGGAGTTTTGATGCAGTCAATGCTGCAAATCGGATCCGAGTAAGTAGTGGTCTGACGGACCAGCATGAACGAACCGGTCAAACGGTTGCTTGCCGAAATGTCGTAGTCCACTTTTCCAGTGAACCATTTTGTGTCGACAGGATAGCTGACACTGGTATTGAAATTGTTGACGATCGCATCGGTCTGGGGTGAAGGGAAGTACTGCTGTATGGCTCCGGCCACCTTATCCAGCCGGGTAAGAGGAATAATGTTTCCTGGAAAAGGCTGATTCGTGTTAGTGGCGGGGTTATNNGGCGGTGAGACTCGAGCCTTGCGGCGCGGGGATGCATAGACCACTGGCATCAAAGCCGGTTTGACACAACTCCGAGAAATCGCCCGTGCGCATCTTGCTGCTCGGGTAGGAATAGAAAGCTGTACTTGGAGTGCTGGTGGGATTGTCCTGAAAACTGCCGAAGAAAAAGGCCTTGTTGCGCTTAATGGGCCCACCGAGTGTGAAACCGAATTCGTTCCATCGAACTGCTGGTTTCGGTTGGGTGGGATCGGCAAAGTAATTGCGCGCGTCGAACTTATCGTTCCCAACGTATTCGAACGCGTCCCCATGGAACTGATTGGTGCCACTTTTGGTGGTGACGTTGAAAACGGACAGGCCACTTCCTCGCTCGGCGCCGAAGTTTGCTGTGCTCAGATCGACTTCCTGGATTGTGTCCAACGGGGGCTGCAGGATGTCCGGGTTCTGTGACGCCCCGAGCATCGCAATGCCACCATCGATTTGCCAATTGGACTGATACGCCGTCTGGCCGTTCACCCCGATGGTTTGTCCGGTGGCATTCGCATCGCCGCCGCCATTCACGCCCGGGAGCGTTCCCAATAGCTCGTCCCAAGTGCGGTTGACATTCGGAACGTCGGTGACAACTTGCGTCGTGAGCGTCAGGCCCCTCTCGGCAGTTTCCGTCTGCACCAGGGGCTGGAGAGCGGTGACCGTTATGTTCTCCGAAACCGATCCCACCTCCAGAGCGGCATCGACTTTGATGGTCTCGACATGCAACACAATTCCGTTGCGCACGTAGGTCTTAAATCCTTGTTTGGCAAAGGTTATGGAGTATTCGCCGGGCGGCACGAAGGGCGCTTCGTAAACCCCCGTCGAGTCCGTTGTAAGCGGCTGGCTCACGCCCGTCTGCACGTTCGTGATGACAACTTTGACGCCCTCGACCATCGCGCCGGATGCATCTGCCACCGCTCCGCGAATCTCCCCCGCTTGCTTGCTCTGAGACGCAGCCCAGTAGGTAAACAGCAAAACGAACAGCGCTAGAGTGCAGGCACATCTCAGACTTTTGCTTAGAGGCGGCAGGCAAAACCGGCGATGATTCGAACCCATGAGATCCCCCCATTTGTGGTGTAAGGGACGACCGCTCTTTCTCGCGGCAGCGTACCTGCCCCGAGTTCGACTCTCGACTACCCAATTCCTGGAGTCAAGGCGCGTAACCGTGCGTAACCGTAGGCGTAACTGTTCCACGGAGTAGCAGCATCCTGCTGAAGGCGGGGATTTCAGCGAGAAGCGGCCTGTTTGCGACGAAGGGTGTTGGGGGCAGCGAACGCTACCAGTAGTGGGAAGCGATCACTTGAGGGGAAGCCGGAGCGTTGGCAATCACCTTCATGTGCAGGACGAGTTGCAGGTTCTTTTGTTGCCAACCACCTGGTGCGCCACGAAGAGCCTCGGCCAGAAGATCGGGATCTGTGACCAACTCTGCCGCTGCTTCCGTGCCGTACTGCGTGCAGCCGCTGACCAGGACGATCATGGTGTGGGTCTGCGGGTTGAATGCGCGCGAAAGGATGGCATAGTCCTCGTCGGTATGAAAATCTGAACCGAGGTGGTGAGGGTACCAATCCGTGGCTTTTCCATTGTCGTTAATGGCGCCCCGATCAGGGTCGATGAAAAAGCGGAAGCCCCTGGTCACATCTTCCCAGTGAGTACTGGAGTAGCCGATCAGGACGGCGGGAGAGCTGCGCAAGTCCTCGAAAGTCACCGCATTGCCAACTCGAGTCGCGTAAGGGTGACCCATGTGGCTCAACATTCCAGAGATTCGGGCGGCGGCGATCAAGTCGCCCCCTCCGACGTACTGGTCCGTTAATAAGACGAAATCATTGTTGGGCGGAGTTCCGACCGCGCGCGGCGGGCCCAGAAAGCTGCTGGGATAGTAAACCGGAGCATAGGACGTGGCCACAATAATGGGGTCCCGGCTGCGCAAAACCGGCTCCCAGAACTCGTCGAGTACGGAGGGAGGTCTGTAGACCCGCCATCCGACGACGGTGAGAACGGCAAGCGCAAACAACAGACCGAATGTCCCCGCAAGTCTCCACCATGGACTGCGAGCGCGACGTGCCGCGAAGATCTGTTCTTCCGAATGCCTCGTGGTCGATAATGCAACCGAGTCTTCTATCAGCGGCGGGGAAAGCTGGCCGGGACCGCTTCTTCGTGCCGGGGAAAAACTCGGGACGTAGTGGCCAACCGGCAGGTCGATTACAACTTCGTCCCGCTTACCGGAACCAGCATAGTAGAGCCCGAGCCGCTTACGGACTTCACTCGCCTTGATTCGGACTATTCCATCTTCGTTGGTGTCGTAGGACGCATCACGCCCAAACACCCCTGCGCCAACCGTCCGTTCTTTCAGCGGAAGACCGGCCAGTGTCTGCTCCACCACAAAGTCAAGAAAATCCTGGCAACGCTTGCTTGATCGGAACTCTGGGCTCTCGAGAATGCGCCGCAATTGCACCCGGACTGCCGCCGCAGCAATGGGTTCGGGCGTCAAATCCTGCAGGGCGGGCGTCTTGGCGACAGAAGGCACATCGTCGGACATTACCCCGTAATTTTAGCACCGGCGCCAAGGATGGAAAGGCCGTGGAAGCGCCTGAGTTTCGGCGGCGCAAACTGTTGATTGCCTTTCGGTCCCGTCCGAACGCCCTAGCCTGCATTATTCGTGAAGGTCATTACGAAGCTGGGCAAGTGGCGGAAGGCGGGATATGAATCCGGTAGTGAGGGCAGATCGAGCGAAAGAATCAAAGAATCGCAGAGTTCCAAGATCCGGACGGTGCAATTTGCAAAATAGAGAGACAGCAGTGCAGTGACCACCCATTGCAGGTCCGGATTCCGATGGGATTCGTAAACTGCGAAAAGGGATTTAGCCGGTCGCCGCTCCGAGCGCCAGAGCCACACGGCGGAAGGCGGGTAGAAACGGGAAGGAAGCGGGCAGATGGACAACGACGCGGCGCACCGAGACCAAGACCCGAGCGCCCAGCTTCAGCAGTCGTTCGCGCAACATGCCAACTTGGGCGCGGGCACAAGCAGTGCCGACAGCGCGCAAGCGCAACTCCTGCATCAGGACATAGGCGGCGGCCGTGAGTAGGACCCGAAACTGGTTAGCCCAGAAGCTGGTGCAACTGGTGCGGTCGATCTCGAGCTTGTGCAGTTCTTTGATGCGATTCTCGATGTCACCGCGCTGGCAATAGACCTTTTCGTAAATCCACTGTGGACTTTGTTTCATGTTGGTAATGACGAAGCGAGGATTGTCTTTGGGGTCCTTGTCGGCAGCGCGGACGACCTCGGCTTTGATGATGACGCGGCGCAGACCGGGCCACTTCCCGGCCTTGTAGCGGACTTCCCCGTAAATATGTTCGGTCTTTCCGCTGCGCCGCGAGAGCTGGCGCGCTCGTCGCATTCCACTTTCGGCGACGCACTTCAACACCGTATTCTTGGCCATCGCCACCACATACTCGAGTTTGGGCTGGGCATCCAAAAACTCGAGCACGGCAGGATGCGCGAACCCGCCATCCAGGCGTACCCGAATCCGCACTCCGGGAAGATGGCGACGAATCCTCTTCACCAAACGCTGCAGAATGCCCACCGCGCCCTTGGCGGCGGTCACGTTGCCAGGCCGTAACACGGCGGCGCAGAGATACTGTTCGGCTTCGTCGTTGAAGCTGACAAAACCCATCACTGGCAGGTAGCACCAGGTGTCGTAATGTCCGTTGAAAAACGACAACTGCTGCGCGCCGTGCGTAGGATCGTCGGTCGGATCCAGATCGATGGTGACGCGATAGGTGCGATGACGCAACCGCTTGGTGTGACGTCGGATTACGCTCTCCGCCAGGAACTCGCCCGCACGATAGAGTTCCTTGACCCCAACTCCGTTCTCGAAACGCGACAACGTCGGCTGCGACGCCAGGTCGAGACCTTCGATCGGATCGCGATCCAGAAGCAGTTTGTGAATCGGATCTCCGGACAGGCGAGCCGAGTCGTTCGCATCCGGGTAACCGCAGGCAATCGAAAACACTCGCTGCGCCACCAACTCGCGCAACGAATGATCCACCTTGCCCGCTTGCCGATCATCTCGGAGGCACGAGGCCAGTCCATCCACCAATCCATAATGTCGATCGGAGGCCTTCAGCAGGAGGGCTCCGCCGTCGGAACTCCCCTCGCGCTGATCGAACTGGGCCACGATTGGCTTGCGAAAAATTCCTGGGAACAACAAACACTGTGTCGTGTTATCTTCAGACATTCAGAAGCCTCTTTTGTTGCCGCAAACACGTCTTGACAACATGTTTGTAGCAGAAGGGGCTTTTGTTGTCTTCCAATATATGAATAATGCGGGCTAGTAGATTGAGGAAGCAATCCCCGGGCTCAGCGACCCGCGCGACGAACCTCTCGCCGGCAGGCTGTCGCTGCCTGATTTGCGGTGTGAGGTTGTGATCGCGGTTCGGAAGTCCGCGGTTGTCCGCAAAACCGTTTTCTGTTCTGCCTGAAATTGTGCTCCAGCGCTGTCATTGTGAAAATCGAGATCCGCTCAACTCATTCGGCGCTGACCTGAGACGTAGTTTCAACATAGATCGCAGGTTCTTAGCTTTTGGCCTCTTTCTTCTGGTACTAACTCGCTGCCGCTATTGTACTTTCGGCTTAGGCCAGTGTACTTTGACGGTCGTCCGCAGTGCACTAACGTGTTTTCTTTTTCCACCTCCGATGTGCGATACATGAACCATGATCTTCGCGTTCCAATCTGATTCTCGGCGAAGAAAGGGTCTACTTCCCCAATGGTCGATCTTATCAGTTCCCTTATCGGTTCGATACACCAGTTCGCTTTGTGCGTCATCATACTGTATGTAGTGTCACTAACTGCTTTTGGACAGACACAGAACGTAGTTATAAGTGCTCAGCAGATAGATAGGGCGCTCGATAACAACGTGAGCTACCCGGCGCAGCCTGACAGCTCCCAATGGCACAGCCGCAATGTGTCCGTGACGGTGTCTCCCACTACTGCTTCGTTGCAGACTGGCAAGCAAGCCCAGTTCACGGCGACGGTCAGTGGAACACATGACACGGCCGTGACCTGGACGGCCTCAGGCGGAACAGTAACCAGCAGCGGCCTGTACACCGCGCCGTCCGCGGCAGGCACTTACAAAGTAACTGCTACCAGCGTCGCAAACTCAGACAAATCGGCCTCTGCGGTGGTTACCGTATCGCAGCCCATTCGGATTTCGATTTCGGTTTCGCCCACCACGGCGAGCCTCGCAAGCGGAGGAACCCAACAATTTACCGCCTCCGTGTCCGGGACCAGCAACACGGCCGTGACTTGGACGGCCTCAGGCGGAACCGTAACCAGCAGCGGTCAGTACACCGCTCCGTCCGCGGCGGGCACTTACAAAGTAACTGCGACCAGCGTTGCAGACTCAAGCGACTCGGCCTCTGCGGTGGTTACCGTATCAAAGCCCATTCAGGTTTCGATTTCAGTTTCGCCCACTACGGCGAGCCTCGCAAGCGGGGGGAACCAACAGTTTACCGCTTACGTGTCGGGTACCAGTAACACGGCCGTGACCTGGTCCGCAACCGGTGGCACAATCACGACTGGCGGGCTGTACGTCGCTCCGAGTGCGGCAGGGACTTACACGGTAACGGCGGTAAGCGGGGCAGACACGACAAAATCCGCTTCCTCTATCGTGAGCGTGTCCGCTGCCCAAACGATTTCGGTCAGTATCTCTCCGGCTTCGCTCTCCATGGCCCAGAACGGGCAACAGCAGTTTGCCGCTACGGTTTCGGGCTCCAACGATACGGCTGTAGCCTGGTCAGTCACGAAGGGGACCGGAACGATTACACAGTCCGGACTGTACACGGCTCCGCAGGCCCTTGAAACTGACATCGCAGTCGCTACAAGCCAAGCCGACAGCAGCAAATCTGCAAGTGCGACCATCACCGTGGTTGCGCCTCATGCGGTAGCCTTAAGTTGGTCGCCCTCTTCATCTGACGACATCAGCTATTACAAGGTGTATCGCGGGACAATAAGTGGAGGACCTTACAGCTTGCTCACGAATGACGTGAGTTCTACGTCGTATACAGACCCCAGTGTGCAATCCGGAAGTACCTTTTACTATGTGACTACGGCAGTGGATTCAACCGGGGAAGAAGGCGACTACTCCAACCAAGCCCAAGCTGTAATTCCGACGCCGTAACCGGCCAATGGGATTCTGGGTGGCGCGTCGGCATCTTGCCGGCTGTACCGAAGGCGCCTAGCCTTCGCTCGCGGTTCGGGTATTAGTGCCGGCTGTATGCCCAAACTATTTTCCGACCCCGGACTTCTTGTAAGTACTTGACCTCGCTTAGGATAGCGGTGGTCGTTTGCCCACAACTCCTCCCGAATTACCCTCGGAACCTTGCCGGCCCAATTGAATTGAATACACTGCAAGCGCGGAAGCCGCGCCGTTGCGGAGTCCGCGTCCGGCAGAGAACGCGAGCACAGTATTTAAGGAATTGGGCCATTGCGCGTTTTTCGATCACATCGCTGCTTGATCGGCTCCCTCTCGATCGCCGCCGGAATCACGCTGCTTACCGGTTGCCAGGGGGTGGCTCCAAGCGATTCCAGTGGAGTCTCCGCTCTAGTCGCGTCATCGTCGACGCTCTCCTTTGGCAATGTACAGAAGAGTAAGAGCTCGGACCTTTCGGAGACGCTGACCAATGCCGGCGGGGCGGCGCTGACGATCTCAGAGGCAACCGTCAGTGGCACGGGCTTCTCCGTGAGCGGACTCACCTTGCCGGTGACCCTCTCTTCGAAACAGAGCGTGACCTTTACGGTCACTTTTGCGCCCGCATCTACAGGGTCCGCCAGTGGGACGCTCGCCGTTCTGTCCACGGCAAACGACTCGACGCTGAATATCGCGCTCTCCGGGACCGAAACGGCGCAAGGCCAATTGTCGGTTTCACCGGCGAGCCTGAGTTTTGGCAACGTTGTGGTCGGCGCAAACCGTTCTCTGACCGCCACTCTGGGAGCGACCGGATCGCCAGTGACGGTTTCTGCGGCAGGCATTAGCAGCAATGAATTTGCGCTCTCGGGAGTTTCCCTGCCAACCACTCTCTCCGCCGGTCAGACCGCTTCCTTTACGGTCACGTTCAAACCGGCAAGCTCCGGCACGGCCTCGGCCAAGCTTTCGTTTTCCAGCGACGCTGCGAACTCTCCGGCGACACAAGCGTTGACCGGCAACGGCACGGCTGCTCCCCAGTACAGCGTAGCTCTGACTTGGGAGGCAAGCACTGAGTCCGGCGTGGTTGGCTACAACGTCTATCGTGGCGGCGTGTCCGGCGGCCCGTACTCGAAGATCAACTCCGCCCTCGAAGCCAGCACCGCGTACACGGACAGCACCGTTGCTGCGGGTCAGACCTATTACTATGCCACGACGGCCGTCGACGGCAGTGGTATCGAGAGCACCTACTCGAATCAGGCCCGGGCTGTGATTCCGGCACCGTGATCGCCACGGCCGGCCGGCGCATCGTGCTCCGCTCACTTGCCGGCGAATAAATTGTCCACCACGCCCCGCCCGATCGACCCGCCGAACGCGCCCGCAATCCCCGGCACAAACGCTAGAAAGGATTCATAGACCTGCGCCCGCTCCGGCTTCTCCGAAAGGAAAAAGTATGCCAGCCACTCCACCACCGGCACAAACACTCCGACCAGGACAACCCACCGCCAGGGCCGGCTCGGGCTCAGGAATCCCAGCAGCATGTTCGCCGCCAGCACTACCATGGCCGTCAGCAGCAAATCGCCCACTTTGATATCTAACCACCCCGCCAGCGCCCCCGACATCGCCGCCAGCAGATAATAAAAAGCGTCGCTGCCCGATTTTTTTTCCGGAAGAATTTGGCCCCAGGCTGTAGTCATATCCCTATCTCACAGGTTTCCTATGCTAAGCTTCCTATCCTACGAGTACGTGTAAAATCCGCGCCCGCTCTTGCGCCCCAGCCAGCCCGCATCCACCATCTTAATCAGCAGCGGACAAGGCCGGTATTTCGGATCACCCAACCCATCCTGCAGCACCCGCATAATATCCAGACACACGTCCAGCCCGATAAAATCCGCCAGGGTCAGCGGTCCCATGGGATGCGCCATCCCCAACTTGAACACTTCATCCACCGCCGGCGCCGTCGCCACGCCCTCCATCACCGCGTACATCGCCTCGTTCAGCAGCGGCATCAACACTCGGTTCGACACGAATCCCGGAGCGTCATTCACCTCCACCGGCGTCTTCTCCAGTTTCACCGCCAGATCGCGTACGGTTTCAAACGTAGCCTGCGAAGTCGCGAGGCCCTTGACGACTTCGACCAGCTTCATCACCGGCACCGGATTGAAGAAGTGCATCCCAATCACCCTGTCGGCGCGCCCTGTCAGCGCTCCAATCTTCGTGATCGAAATCGAAGACGTATTCGAAGCCAGGATCACCTCCGGCTGCATGAGGCGATCCAGTTCGTGGAAAATCTCCGCCTTGATCTCAAACTTCTCCGTCGCCGCCTCGATCACCAGATCGCAATCCGCGAGCTTCGCCCGATCGACCACCGCCGTAATCCGACCCAGAGTGGAGACCTTGTCGCTCGCCGTAATCTTGTTCTTGACCACTTCGCGATCGAGATTCTGCGCAATCGTAGCGAGCCCCCGATCCAGAAATCGCTGCTCTACATCGCACAGCACGACGCTGAACCCGCACCGCGCAAACACATGGGCAATACCGTTGCCCATCGTCCCGGCCCCAATCACGCCCACTCGCTGAATCGCCATAATTGCCTCGCTCGAGATTGCCCCAGGGAAGAAAGAGAGAAACAGGAAAGTTTAGCAGAGCGCACTTCTTCGGTTACAATCCTCGGGCACATGAACCGCGAATATAGCAAACAACACAGCCACGAATTGGGGCGCGACATGGAGGCGCTGGTGTTCGGGCACGCGGGACAGCCGCTGCTGGTGTTTCCGACCTCCATGGGACGTTTTTTTGAGTATGAAGATTCGGGGATGATCGGCGCGCTGGCGGGGAAACTAGAAGCGGGCGCGCTGCAGGCGTTCTGCGTGGACAGCGTGGACGGGGAGAGCTGGTACAACAGAAGCGTGCATCCGGGAACGCGGATCTGGCGGCATGTACAGTACGAGCGTTACGTGCTCAACGAGTTTCTGCCGTTCTTGAAGTGGAAGAACTGGGCGCCTCAGATTGCGGTGACGGGATGCAGTTTCGGCGGCTATCACGCGCTGAATTTTTCCCTGCGGCATCCGGATCTGGTTTCAGCCTGCGTGACCATGAGCGGATCGTTCGACATCAAGAGCTTCCTCGACGGCTATTACGACGACAATGTCTATTTTAATAATCCGCCCGACTACCTGCCGAACATGAGTGACGACGGGTACCTGAGCCGCTACCGGCAGATGAAGATTGTGCTGGGATCATCGGACTGGGATATGTGCCTGGACGCCAATGTGAAGATGGCGGCGATCCTGCAGAGCAAGGGGATTCCGCATTGGCTGGATATCTACGGGGATCATAGCAAGCATGATTGGCCGCTGTGGCAGCGGATGGAGGGAAAGTATTTCTAGGCGCTGGTCGTTGTTGGTGGTGCGGGCGGTGCGGGGAGAAGGCCCTGCGGCGACTCCACCGGCATAGATAGTGTAGGGGTCCTTCGACTCCGCGAGTGCTGCGCTTCGCGCTGCACTCGCTTCGCTCAGGATGACACCTAACGAAAGGGTGCGTAAAAACGGGAGACTGCCACTATGAAGAGAATTGGGATTCTTTTTGGAATGGAAAATACGTTTCCGCCGGCTTTGGTCGAGAAGATTAACTCGATGAAGACCGAGGGAGTCACGGCCGAATTTGTGAAGATTGGCGGCATTCGAATGGATGAGCCTAAGAAGTACGACGTCATCATTGACCGGATTTCGCAGGACATTCCCTTCTACCGGGCCTATTTGAAGAACGCGATGCTGCGCGGAACGATCGTGATTAACAATCCGTTCTGGTGGACGGCGGACGACAAGTTTTTTAATTATGCGCTGGCACACAAGATGGGCGTGGCGATTCCGCCCACGGTGATATTGCCGCACCATACGCATCCACCGGATACGACTGATAGATCCATGCGAAATCTGATCTATCCGCTGAATTGGGAAGAGGTATTTTCCTATGTTGGGTTGCCGGCATTCTTAAAGCCTTACTCGGGCGGCGGCTGGAAGCATGTGTATAAGGTGCATTCTCCGGAGGAGTTCTTCCATAACTACAACCAGACGGGCGATCTTTGTATGACGCTGCAGCATGGCGTGGAGTTTGAGGATTATTACCGTTGTTACGTGGTGGGGCAGGAGAAAGTGCACATCATGAAGTACGATCCGAAGGCTCCGCACCACGAGCGCTACGTGAAGGGGAATCCGCAGCCCGGAGCCGCGTTGAAGCAACGCATCGAAAAAGATGCGCTGGCATTGTGCCGCGCGCTCGGTTACGACTTGAATACGGTGGAGTTTGCAGTGGAGCGCGGTGTCCCGTATGCGATTGACTTCCTGAATCCGGCGCCGGATGCGGAGGTTACATCGGTGGGGCAGCAGAATTTTGAATGGATTGTGGACGCCGTGGCGGAGATGGCAGTGACGAAGGCCCTAAGTGGAGAGAATCCGGTGGGGGAGTTACACTGGGCGGCGTTCTTGAATGCAAAGCGATGAGTAGGCGAAGAAATCTCACCTAGACACAGTAAGGCGAGAATTGGGCCGCGAGTCCCGCCCTAGGGAGACTCTGATTAAGTT
>PMMJ01000008.1 GCA_003162255.1 Acidobacteriaceae bacterium
AGCCTTGGCGAGTCCGGCCATACCGGCATGGAATTCGTGTGTGGAATCCGGCGTTCTCAGCGCCACAATCTCTGCTTCCCGCTCCGCGGTGGGGTGTTCGACGCGAAGGTAAAAACTGCGCCGGCGCAGGGGATCGCCGATGCGCCTCTCTTCATTCGATGTCAACACAACGAACGGAATGCTCCTGGCTTTTATCGTGCCCAGCTTCGGAATGCTCAACTGCCACACGCTGAGCAACTCCAGCAACAAGGCTTCAAATGCGTGGTCCACCTTGTCCAGTTCGTCGATCAACAGAACACAAGGCTTCTCGTACTGCAGCGCGCGCAGGAGTGGGCCGGCACTGAAAAACTGCTGGCCGTGCAATTCAGTCTGCAAGGATTCCCAATCAACGCTGGCGGACTTGGACTTCAATTCGACGCAAAGCCTTTGCAGCGGCTCATCAAACTTGCCGATGGCCTTCTCTTCGTTAATTCCCTCGTAGCACTGCAGGCGCTCAACCATTGTGCGGGCTGCCTCTGCAACTGCATAGGCCAATTGCGTTTTCCCACTGCCAGCTGGCCCTTCCAGTAGCATCGGTTTATGGAGTTTCGCCGCCAGGTACACCGTTGTGCTGGCTACCGAATCAGCGATGTAGCCTGTAGCTCGCAGGCCCGCGCTGACCTCTTCAAGCGATGAAAACACCGGTTTTCTCCTGCACCCGAGCTGCGCTTTCGGCCCTAAGCGTCACGAAGCTAATACGGAACCAAATTTCGGTCAAATCGGCTCATTCGGCGGACTGTTTTGACCAAAAAATCATTCTCGGCTACAACTGTGCCAAGTTGGCAGGAGTTGATTGTGAAAACACGAACAAGGAAGGAATCGGATTTTGAGATGCACCAGTTGATGGGCCGAGAAGAGATAATCGAACGGCCGGAGTTAAGCCAGGACGCCTTGAATTCTGGCGAAGTTTCCAGACTATCTCCTATGAGGTATGGAGACAGCATGCAGCATTCGACCAACAGTCGATCGCCCCACGGGCTGGAACTGACACCGGTTTTCGAGAAGCATTATTCCGTAAGGGAGCTCGCCAACCTGTGGAATTTGAGCGATAGAACAATCCGTCGAATGTTTGTTGGAGAACCCGGTGTGGTTGAGTGGGGAGCGTGCGAACGCCGGATGAAAAGGGCCTACAAAACCCTCCGCATCCCGGAAAGCGTTGCGCGACGGGTACACCGGAGATTGAGAAAAGCGAGCTGAATCGTCCCCAGCATATATCGAAGAACCTGCCAGTTCTTGAGCTGCGCATTTCATTCGCTTACAACAAGCCGAGGTCATCGACGAGGCGCCGCGCTTCCTGATGTACGGTCCTGAAAAGAGGTATGTCGGCGGGTATTGCGTGAGCGATGTCTCCTTTGTGCCCTAACGCCATGGCGGTTCTCTTCAACGCCCATATTCGCCCACGCTTCGCGCTGACGGGCAGCCAGACGTTGCTGCCTTTCCAGTACCCAGGGAGCATAGTGCTTCTGGGTAATGGTCACGCTCGAATGTCCAAGGAGCCGAGATACCTCTTCAAGCGGCATGCCGGCCAGCAGGTATTCAACGGCGAACGTATCCCGCATCATGTGGAGATGAGCCGGTTTTCGGCGGCCGTTCACATCCAAAAACAACCTTGGGAGGATCTCAACCGCCTTAGACAAGATTTTGGAAAAAATCTTCTGCCAGTTTGACACTTCGCTCTTGCGCTTACTGCGCCCGCTCCAGAAGAAATAGTTGGGATCTGTGCAGCTGCCTGGAGGAACTTTTCGCAATTCATCCGCTACGCTGTGCGGAAGCAGCACTTGCACGGGAGCACTGGCCTTGCTTTTGACCTTCGCTTGGTAAAGGAACAACGAGTCATCATCTCGGAGGTTGCTCTTAGGGAGACAAGCTGCATCGCCCGCACGAAGACCGCTCCAGCGCANNGTTTGAGGTAGGCGCGTGCGCGGCGGGAGTTCGTAGCGTTGCCGTTTTTCTTCTTGCCCCGGCTGTCATAGTAGTACGTCGCTTCAATGAGAGCGTCGTACTGTTGCCGGCTGAACGGCAGGGTTTGTTCCTGCTGGGGTGTAACGTTCTTAATTCTCTTGGCTGGATTCTCCGTGGTCCACCCCTGCTCCATGCAGAACCGGAAAAACGTGCGTAGACGCTGGTGCTGGTTATGGCGGGTCGTGGGAGCACCTGTCCAGGAATGGATCCAGGACCGTAATGTCGGAACATCGAGCTGAGATAGGAGCAAAATGGCAGGCTCTTGGGTCGCGCACCAAATCAACAGACGACTCAACGTGAGGTTGTACTTAGCACGGGTAGCCTCCTCCCGATTCAGACGTGCCACTTCCTTGAAGAACTGTTCGACCGCGAGCGCGATCTCCACCTGCGCGTTGCGTACGTTTATTCTGGCCTCGAGCTGACGTTGCAATTGCTTTGTGGCGTCGAAAGAATCCCGGAGTTCACGCGCTTTTTGTTCCGCCCTTTCCCAACTGCGCGTCTTTGCGCTTGTCAGCTTGCACTTGCCGTCTCGGTAAACGTACAACCACTTCACGCAATTGCAGCGGGCCCAATCCGGCCTGTCTCGCTTTGGGCACGTGCGCTTGTGGCGGGNNGGCGGGTGTAGACCTTGACGGTTTCGACCGTGCGGCTGACAAGCGTTCCCACAGGGCCAGCCTGGCTGGTGTCTTCACACTCACCGGTGCTTTCGAGTTCAACCATGTTCTGAAATCCTTCCGCCGAATTTTGCGCAATCTAGCATCGGCCTCAAATCCGCGCAAATGGCCCCGCCCAGAAAGGCGAGAAGCGCCTAAAGAGGCAAATCTTTTATACAAATTTTTTACACTTGGCTAATGCCGGGAAGGAAAGACTCTCAGAATCAAATACTTAAGGTTGGTTGCGGGGGGTGGATTTGAACTACCGACCTTTGGGTTATGAGTGCAGACAGATATTTCTATCTTGTTGAATGTGGGGCATGGGCGATGCCTTACAGGTACGTTAAGTTATTGACGGGAACGCTCGGGAACAATGAATCGTGAGCCAATGTGAGCGCGGAAAGAATCGAATCCGCACATGAACGTAACTTCAACAACTTAGCGGGCCCTGGATGACACCTTTAAGCCTCTAAAACACCGTTAGGCACGCAAACAGAGTGCAGATAGAGCGCAGATTTTTTCGGATAGCACTGTAGGTTACGCGCCTTCTGCACCTTTCGTGCGCATTGGCTGGCATGAGGACTCGAACCCCAGACCTCTACCGTGTCACGGTCCTGTTCAACGGTAACTGATTGACACTCAACCGCACTGGCGGCCACCTTTGGCGTTGAAAGGAACTCTCTGTAACTGTCAATCGGCCCTGATGGGACCCGGATATTCAAGCGCGTTTTGGTTTACGTCCGGCTCGGAGTGTACGGTGCATTCCACGGCACCCCCCTCCACGTGCCGGTCGAATTTGCGCGAGTAAAGAGTGACTCGTCGATGCGTTTTTGGATTCGACCTGCAAGACTCGAGGCCAGGATGGATTCGCTATTTCCTTTGCTGTAGGGCTCTTACATCCCCTACCACATGCCGGTTTATTCCGGCGCACTCCGGGTTGCCCGTCCTCCGCCCGTAATTACTGGCACGCGCGGACTTGCTTCGACAAGGGCGGTTCCGTATGTTAGTCTGCGCACTGTCAATCGGTCCCAGCAACCCAACTAAGGTGGAATGAATGACAAGAGCAATGTCGGACGACCGAGCAAATCGAGCAAGAGTGCATTCCCGGGTGCTGCAAGCCTGTTGCTTCGTCGTCCTTATGGCCTTGGCGCCGGCCGGAGTCAGCGCTGCGGACAGTTACGAAGTGAGGATCGAGCGAGACGTGCCGGCAAAGATGCGTGACGGCATCACGTTGCGCGCGGATATTTGCCGCCCAAAGGCAGACGGCAAGTTTCCGGTGCTATTGACGCGCACGCCCTATGACAAGGATGGAGTCGCTGATGCTTGCCTGAAGTGGGCGGCACGCGGATACGTGGTCGTCGCGCAGGACGTTCGGGGGAGGTACACATCGGAGGGAGAATGGTATCCCTTCAAAAACGAATCTCAGGACGGCTACGACACGGTTGAGTGGGCGGCTGCGCTTCCTTATTCGAACGGAAAGGTCGGGATGTTCGGAGGTTCCTACGTCGGCGCGACGCA
>PMMJ01000496.1 GCA_003162255.1 Acidobacteriaceae bacterium
GCGGTTCTTATCTGCAAGATTGGCTGCTTTATCCAAACGACTGGAACTGGCGGCTTGAGCCCGAGGTGGGAGGTGCGCTGCGAGCGGTTGCCGACATTGGCACGCACTGGCTGGATCTGATCGGCTGGATCACGGGCCGCCAATTGACGGAGCTCTGCGCCGATCTGGCCACCGTGATCCCGGTACGGCAGCGACCGAAGGGACCGATAGAGACCTTTAAGCAGACCGAGGGCGCCTCTACCGAACCTGTGCAGATCACTACCGACGATTATGGTTCGATTTTGTTGCACTTTGAAGGTGGCTTGCGCGGGGTACTGACGGTGTCGCAGGTGAGTGCAGGACGGAAGAACCGACTGTGGTTTGAGATTGATGGTTCGGAAGGTTCGTTGGCATGGGACGCAGAGCAACCAAACACACTGTGGATCGGCAGCCGCAAAGAAGCGAATCGCTGGCTGATCAAAGATCCCTCGCTCATGAGCCCTGAGGCTCGTGGTTATGCGGCGTACCCCGCAGGACATGCGGAAGGATATCCCGACACCTTTGTTCAGCTTTTCAAAGATCTCTACGGATATGTCGCCGCCGGCGATTTCAGGGCACCGCGGTCCTTCCCGACCTTCGAAACCGGCCATTATGAGGTCAGGCTGTGCGAGGTTATCGCTGTGAGCGCACGGGAGCGAAGGTGGATAGAGGTTCTCGGGTAGAGAATCGGCAGTGCCGGGGATTTATTAACCAAACCTCACGGTTGCGAGAAACGGGGAGAAAACGATGAAGAGATGTTTGCCACAGTCATGGAATCATCGGGTGGTTGTTTTCGCTTCGCTCATTTTTCTGCTAACTCCGCTGAGCTCGCGCGCTCAAACCTCGCGCCCGGTTCCTGACCACGTTCCTCCCAAACGGTCGTCGCAAATCCGCAACGGGTTCGGCATCAACTCTGACATGCCGCGCGATCCCTATCTCCCCTGGAACCGCTGGTGGTGGACGCGCATGTTCGACGCGGGTTTCAAGTGGGCCCGCATCGGACAATATGAAAACAGCTCGGACCGCACCAGTTGGGACTGGATCGAGCAGAAGCGTGGCGTATTCTCGAGCTCACCGGAGCTCGAAGACTTTGTGGATTCGCTGGTGGACAACGGGATCGATATCCAGGTGCAATTGATTTATGGCAACGTGATGTACACGTCGCCAAGCGGCAAACGTCCGGATGTGAGCGTTCCCGAGCCCGGATCGTTTCATAATGATGACCGGAGTTTGTATTCGATCTTCTGGCCACCCACTACGCCCGAACAGATTGCTGCCTTCAATCGATACGCGGCCTGGATGGTGAATCATTTTCACGATCGTATCCACTACTGGGCTTTGGGGAATGAAGAGGACATCGGTTATTGGAACCCTTGGGGGAATCCAGAGCAGTTTGGAAGGCTCTTGGCTCCTTTTATCGAAACCGTACACCGAACCGATCCGCAAGCTAAAGTGATCTATGGCGGTCAAGCGGACCCCACCCGGGACTTCACCCAGCGTGCTTTTGACACCTGCCAGTGCGCCTCGGGAATCGATGTGTACGCCTATCACACTTATCCGGGCTACGGTCAGAACTTGAATCCGGAAACCATGGATTACGGCGCGTACCAAACCGAATCTCCGCGGGCGTTGCGGGACTTAGTCAAGCATTATCCCGGAGTCAAACCAGACCTCCCATTCTTCGATGACGAATTCAATTCGATTCCTTCGTGGGTGGGTTCGGATGAATCGGTGCAGGCAAAGTACGTTCCTCGGGGTTTCGTCTATAACCTGGCATCAGGAGTGAAGACGTTTGTATGGCTGCTAGCCGCAGGGACAGACGGCAACGAGTACGACGACTTCGGAATCATTCATGGGATCACGAATCACGATACCGACTTCACGCCTCGCCCGGTCTTTTACGCACTGCAAAACACGAATGCGCTATTCTCGGATACCAAGTTTGATCCATCCATCGAGGTCAACGGTCCGGACCTGCCTGCCTTGCGGCGCCACACCGGCTTTCCCTTCCTGGGATACGGGTTCCGATCGGACAGCGGAAAAGCGATCGTTGCGTACTGGCTGGCGGCTCATAGTTTGCCAGGAAATGCGTTTCCGCCGCTTTATGCCACGCTGTCATTGAAAAACACAGGGATTACGCATCCGGTTCTGGTCGATGTTGTCTCCGGCGAAATCAAACCGGTTTCGTGGAAACCGGGCACCACCGACACGCTGGAATTGTTGCCGGTAAAGGACAGCATCATGGCAGTGACCGACGAGGCCTACTTCGATTGGCCGGTTCTTCCGGAAGCTCCAAGCTCGCTCAACCTTTCCGTCACGGGCAATACTGTGAAACTGGACTGGGAGGTTCATGGTGGCAGTCGCACCGGCATCGTGGTGGAGCGCCGAGTCGATGAAACTGGTAGCGCAAAAGAAACTTGGAATCGAGTTGCAAAGCTATCGGCCACAGCGACCGAATACAGCGATTCCAGCCTCAAGAGGGGTGAGCGGTTCGCTTACCGGGTGCGCGCAATCAATGGCGATGGCGAGTCTGCGTACTCCAACATCGCGCGGGGAGCACTTCCAACCGGACCTTGACCGTGAATGATCGGGTGGGTTAACCAGCATCAATATGCCATTGGACGACTGGCAGAAGACGTGGGTGTTCGATTTCCGAAAAGAGTTCGAGTCGGGAGAAGTGCAACCGTTTGTGCCACACGACCACACTACCTTTCCGAACCGCGCTCGCAGGGGCTGCTTCCCTGCCCCAATTCGCCATTGTCGGACTTGCGTTTCTCGGCTTCAGGGCCAGTCCTGTGAGGCCGTTCCTGTCGACGGCTCTTGCAGGTTTGCCTGTTCGATTCCACCGGCGTTCCGCCCGGCTTCTTCCATTTAGCGACCGCCCTTTCATAAGACCTCCGGCTCGACCAGTTTCGTCTCCGGAGTTCTAGCGTCACAGGTTGCACCGTGACCAGGGCCAGCGCGCGACTGCTTGATGACTTCTTCCGGCGAAACACTCTTCCGGGCTGCAGGTTGTCCGCCTTTCGGCTCGAATAGGCCCTTTCCCATAGTCCGCGCAAACTCACAACGTTCCCGCTGTCGCCGTTCACACTTGCGCATCACGCTGCGGTCCATCCGAACTCCGAACTCGAAGGAGAGTTGGTCGCGCCGCTTGTCCGTGAGTAATAGTTTCACCGCTATCAGCGTCTCGTCGTGGCATTCGGGGGGAACAGAGATGTAGCCGTGCGCGATGATCACTCCTTCCATTTGGCGAGGACGTAAAGGGACGTTGCGTTGCAGCCAAGGATTGAGAACAGTGGGTGGAAAATGACACAATTCAGCAATCACATCCGGATAATGCGAACCTTCCAGGGGATCCCATAAATCGAGCGGCCAATCCTCCCAGGGTGTCATCATTGCGACGTCCGTGATTAAGATCCCTGAGCGCAGAACCGTCATCTTGGCAGGTACGACGACTGCAACCTCGCCCGACGGTAAATCGTAAATCCGGGCAAGCTCATCTGGCGTCTGCTCGAAAGTGATGCGGTCGGGTTCGGGCGCGGGATCGCCGGAGTGCCCGGTTAGGATGCCCAACTGTTCAAGCCGTGACAGCCGGGTACGGTATTCTCGATCCCCGGTTTTGGTAAGCCTTAATCTTTGCGTTGGCGTTTTTCCTCCAGCTTAGGAAGTAAAAGAATGAAATTAGGAATAACCTTCATCACCTCCATAACCACCATAAGTCACTTAGAAATAGCTGTTTCCGCCTGGTTGCAGTCGGGGCAACAACCCTCGACACGTTGTGGGCATGGCAAATCGTAGGCGCGCGCCCATCGGTGCACGCTCTGGCTGGTATCTCGTCCCAGTAAAACTTGCCGCCCGGCGCTACTACTATGCCGAGGAATATTGAGGTTGCGCAGCTTCCAGCCGATTTCCTCAGCGCTATAGGTGACAGTTTCTCCCCGAGATCGCAGGAGTGCGTTCACATCCTTGGCGAGTTCATCGACCCTTACTTCGCGCTGCGTTCCGTTGTGAATAATACCCCGTAATATTTCGACGATCGGGCAGTTCACGTTACACGAGCGTTGCCCGCGGACCTCCTCGTCTTGCGGTCGCAGTAGCTGAACCGCATCGCGTGCTAGTTCCGAATCCTCCGGGAAGCATGCCGCTAGCGTGCGGGCGAGTTGGCGTGTTGCAGAGGCAAAGGTCGAGACATCAACTGGAGACTCCTGCACCTTTCCCAAATTCTTCAGCCGGTACATCAAAAGACGCGGCTGAAAATCGGTTGCAACTTCGTTTTGGACCCGCTCATCCAATGCCGAGGACTGGGTCTGGGATGGTGCCGCAGAAATGTGGATCACGCCACCGCCGAGAGCATCGACCGCAGCATCGTTTCCGCAGAAGATGGCTTTCGGGCCATAGAGATCGACGACGCTTCCTCGCTTTCCCGTCAAATGCAGGCCACGGTACCTCGATGCGCGCAAAAGTCGCTGCATGTCGGGTTTCAGTTCTTGCTCGTGGAGAAGCAAGGTAAGGGACAATTCCATGGGCAATGAGCGGAAGCCACCTGGGGTGAGTTCAGCCAGCACCAAGGGATGGCGACAGACGCAGTTGAGCAGGCGCAACACCTCGATGCCCAGTTCCTGATCAAGTCCAGAAATTATCAGGTCTAGCGCGGTCGGCAAGCGATCAGCCAACCAAGTGGCGATCGGAAAGCAGGCGAGCAGACTTGACTCCCTTTCAGGAAAATCTAAGTAGTGCTTAAACAAAGCGGCGATCGTAGCAAAGAGGCTCTGGGCTGAACCGTAGTCGTGACAACCGCAAGGGAACCTTATTGCCCGGCATAGACCCGGAGGCAGTTCCGGTGCCTCGTAAATACAGCCGCCGTGTTCGACGCGGGGGCCAACCGTCCCTTGATTTCCGGTCCACAGTAAGAGCGCAGGCTTATTGAGCCCAGAAGAACCGGAGACGAGTTCGATCATTGCGCCATCGGCGAAGGTTTCACCGGTGCTGATGATATGGTTCTTGTTCGCAATTCCAGGCGCGCTAGAGGTTTGCGTCTCCGGGCGCGGGGATCTTGAGCTCTTGCGCTTCTGTTTCGAAGCCGCCGTCTTACGCGTCCGCAAAGTGCTTGGTTGACGCGCCTTGCGGGGGCACTTCGCGCAAATCTTCACCGCCGTTTTGGCTGCCATGTCAGCGGACCGCCGCCCTTTCTACGCTGCCGGCTTCCTGCTCGATGCCATATGAAAGCCGAGCGAGCCTCTCCAGTGCCCAAACGATCTTCGTGGCGGAGTCACTTGCCTGAGCGTGCATTTCTACCACGACCAGCAGATCAATCAATTTCGCATTAGAAGAAAGCGGCCCCAGCTCATGGAACTTCGCATCGAGCGCGTTTTGGAGCCTGTAATAATCTGCCAGCTGTTTCCGGAAGACTAAGGTCGCTTCTTCAATGCATTGAGATATCAGCCTTCTGGCTTGAAACCACGCATCGTTCTCGCGATTCTTGCTCTCCTGAGAAGGGACATCGCACTCCCGGCATGAACTCTGACGCTTCGGCATCCTGGTCCACCTCCCCGATGTTGGTTCTTCCTCACACGGTTCACTTGCGTCCGCGTTATGCTTCGCACAGCGGGTTCACTTGCTTGCCTTTTCGCGCGCCGCTTGTAGATTCCGCAACTCGCGGATCGCTCGATACAGATCTGCCCTAATCTGGGCCTGATAGCGCTTCGCCAAATCCAGNNGGATTCTCCCTTCAAGTGGCCTTCCGAAGATCTCACCCTTGTGCCTGTCCCGAAGACCTGGGCGGCCTGATCCGCTTTTCGTTCGGCCTCCGTGTTGTTGTCCGATGTGCGAACCTCCAGTTCCAGTGCGGACCAGTGGTCGGCGAGTTCCGTCCGCAAGTCGACAGAAAAATTTGTTTTCCCGAGGAGTTCGTCCAAGACCTTGCCGGACACGGTTAATCGGTTCCACTCTTTGAACTCCCAGGCGGTCGCGAGGAGCAGCTTCCAGAAGACGCTTACGATATCTTCTGTGAGCAGCGTTTCCAGCATTCCGACCGGCGCCGTCTCGGCGAGAATCTTTGTCCGGATCGCTTCGAACCGTGCTTTCTCCTCATCGGAGTGAAAAACGGGCGTGGCGGAGAGAAGGCCATGTTTGACGGAATTGCGCGAACTTTGGCGCTTGCCTTGCGCGGATCGCGGCCCGGTGCTGAGCTTCGCATTCGCAGGATTTGCCGCTAACGATTGGGGTGAAGTTTTGTGACGCAGCATGTGGCCCTCGAGGTGAGAGGATTCCCGATGGATTGGGGGGACCACGTTGAAAACAAGGTTGNNTTGGCACTACGTTGAAGACAGGTCGAAAGAAGAATACCGCGCTAGTTCGTGAAGATACTGCTTTATGATAAAACGGAAACGGCCGATGGTGCAACTTTCTTTAACTGAAGCCAGCGTCGACGAGGCGCTGAAAACAAAGCATTTATCGGCTTCGTTTGGTAGCGACCCCTTGTCCCCGGATCGCGGTGCCTCTGAGACGCGTAGGGGCCGGCCTTGAGGTGACGGGTTCCCGAAACGGAACCTGAACGGCACAGCAACAAATACGCGCTATTGAGTAACATATACTACTAC
>PMMJ01000301.1 GCA_003162255.1 Acidobacteriaceae bacterium
TCCGGCAGGTCGTCGAGCGCGAAGATGGCCGAGACGGGGCAAACCGGCACGCAGGCGCCACAGTCAATGCATTCCACGGGATCGATATACAGCATCTCCTCGGCCGCGTACTTGTCGGAGTCCTTCTTGGGATGGATGCAATCCACCGGACAGGCGTCAACACAGGCGGTGTCTTTGGTTCCGATGCAGGGCTCGGCAATTACGTAGGCCATAGAGTTTCATGCTCCTCGGGCTTTAGGGAGGGTGAACGAACTCACAATATTAGCAAGAACCCAGCTATCGGTACAGGCAGCACCACTCAGCAGCAGCTTTTCAAGGTCGAAAGGCGCACAAGCGAGTTCCGATTGGCGGGAAGCGCCATTGCCCGCCCGCTCCGATTATCCCTCTGCCCCTTGTGCGATCGCTTCGTTCGTTTCCGCCTGCGGTACCGGACTGGCGGGAACCCGCGCCGGCGCGCCGCGCCAGGCGCCGGCCTTGAAGCCTTCCCTCACGAGTTTGAAAATGGTTCGCCGATTTTGCGCAATCACCTTTACCCAGGCCATCTTCCCTAGCATGGGGAAATAGATACCGCGGAAACAGATACGCGCCAGGAAGATGTTGACGCGATAACCCAGCGGCTGATCGTGCAGCGACTCGACCGCTTGCGCCAGCGCCTCCGCACTGTAAGCCTCGGCCCAGCCGCGATTCACTTCGGCATGAGCCTCGTCAATGCTCATCTTGAGCGGCGTGTGCGCCATGGCAAACGGGATGAACTCCTGCCAGTGTTTGGGACGAGTCAGTCGTCCAGCCTTCTCCAACCGCTTGTAAAGCGGCGTCGCAGGCAAAGGAGTCAGCAGGCCGAAGATCGGAAGGCCCGGAGGCCAGGTCCGAACTTGGCTAAGCGTTCGCTCGGCGACTCCAACGGTGTCGTTATCCATGCCAAAAATAAACGACGTGATGGCATAGACATTGCGTGACGCCAGCCGCTCCAGCACCGCCGCATACTCCCCCGGCTTGTTGAATCCCTTGTTCACGTCTTTCAGATTGGCTGGGTCGATGGACTCCATGCCGATAAAGATCCACTTGCCTCCAGAAGCCGCGATCAGGTCGACGAGTTCTTCGTCGCGCAATAAATTGGCGCTGATCTGCGCCACCCAATGCACTTGAGCGCCGGCGGCAATGATGTCGCGCAGCAGCGACTTCGTGCGCTTTATATTGATGGCGAAATTATCGTCGATGAAAAAAACGGCCATCTGGCCCTTTTCCGTGCGGGCGCGGGCCTTCAACAACAGCAGTTCATTCACCACGCTCTCATTGGTGCGGAAGCGAATCGAGTCTCCGAAAAATCCGGTCACCGTGCAGAACTCGCAGCCGTACGGGCAGCCCCGCCCGGATTCGACGGGAATAATGCGAAATGATCCCCAGCCTTCTCCGATCTTCTGGAGCAGAGCGCTCGCCGCCTTCGGCACCAGATTGAACTGCTTGAGATCGATCGACTGCCACGGAATCACTGGGTATTCCTTCAGCGACGGCTTGCTCTCCTGGCCAAAGGCGTCCACCGGCGCGTAGATCTCCTTCAGTTGACCACGGGCAGCATCCGCAACAACGAGCGGCCAAGTCGCATCGGCTTCTCCCAAGGCAACGGCGTCGGCGTGGCGCGGGCCGCCATCGCGGCCAAGTGCTTCGTCCGCCATTTCCGTCACGTGAGGTCCGCCCATCACCACCGGAACTCCCGTGGCCCGCACCGCGTCCGCCATGCGATACGCTTTCGCAATCATTCGCGTCATGGCGCCGATGCCGACTAATCCAATATTGTTGTCGCGCACAAACTGCGCGATCCCCGCTTCGTCCATAGGCTGGGCGTTGCCGTCCACTAGCAGCACTTCATGGCCCGGCGGCGTCAGCGCCTGCAGCAGAAACATCCACAGATGTGGCATGAAATTACGCGTGACTCCGTTGTCGGGGTTATAGAGCAGGATTTTCATAGGGTCTTTCGCGATTCCGCAAAGCGCCGCTTTGCCAGGTCCTGGGCCGATGGGAAAAATCGATGACGCCAGAGCGGCGGGTTGCCCGGGCGCCTAATAGTTAGGAAGCGTTCGTTTAAATGTACCCTAGCGTACATTATACACCGCAAAAGCGATGTGATTCGCGTCGCGGCCGATGACCTGATACGAATTTCATTGAGAGCGGATTTACCATCGCGTATCCCGCTCGTGTGGGGACGGGCGTCCTCGCGAGCCTGCCCTGAGCGAAGTCGAAGGGTCCAAGCCGAGCGCAGCTCGGCAACCGCCCGTGATCACAGCAGTGCTGAATTCGCTCCAGACGGTAACGTTCCGGATTGAGCGCTGATGACGACGCGCTCGGCGCGCGTCGATACGCCCGGCGCTCCACTAGAATTTTCGCTCGTTCGCGTAGGTGACCGGACTGGGCAGCGGTTCCAGCCCCCGGCCTGCGAAGATTTCCTGGAACTCGTACAAGAGCGCGTCGTGCACCAACCCATTCGACGCCACCGTCTCGCGGCTGGCGATCTGGAATGCGTCGCCGGAAAAGTCCGTGACCTTCCCGCCGGCTTCTTGGACGATCAGCACGCCCGCCGCCGTGTCCCAGGGATTGAGGTTAAATTCCCAGAAACCGTCGAACCGGCCCGATGCGACATTGCACAGATCGAGCGCGGCCGATCCCGCCCGCCTCACCCCGTGGGTACGCAACGTGATCTGGTGATAGAAATAAATATTCGGGCTCTTGTGCCGCTTGTGGCTGGGGAAACCGGTGGCTACCAGGCACTCTCCCAGATTCGCCGTAGCCGACACGTGGATCGCTTCGCCGTTCAGCCGCGTGCCACTTCCAAGTTCAGCGGCGAACATCTCGTCGCGCGTCGGATCGTAAATCACACCCGCGATCCGCTGCCCCAGTCGCTCCACTGCGAGCGAAACGCAAAACACCGGATAGCCGTGCGCAAAATTCGTAGTGCCATCGAGCGGATCGACGTACCACTTGTACTCGCTGCCGGTTTCGATCCGCGTTCCCTCTTCACCCATCACGTCGTGAGTTGGAAACTGATGGCGGATCCTCTCCAGAATCATCGCCTCCGACTTTCGATCGGCCACCGTGACCAAATCCACGTCGCCCTTATATTCAATCTTCACGTGCTGCCGAAAATACTCCATCAGCAAGCTGCCCGCCTCACGGGCCATCGCCTGCATCGGAGAAATCAGGTCCAGCGATTGATTGGATGTCATGCGACTTCTAGACTTTCATTTTCCAGATTGGCACGTGGTGCTGAGAACTGAGAAACGGGAATTGAGAACTGAACCAAGCTACTTCTTCTTCACGTCTTCCGCAATGTAAACAATCTCGTGCTTGAAGATGAAAAGATTCGGACCATCCTGGCGCGTCACTCGCACCATGTTCTTGTCGTAGTACTCGATCCAGCCGTGGACCACTTCCCCGTCGGCCAGCTTCAGGCTCACGATTCTCTGCTTTTCCCCCAGCGCTTTCAGATACGCGGCTTCTTCAAAAGTCTCGTCCGGGGGAGGAATGCGCTTCTTGCCAAAGTTGGGATTTCCCGTCTGTAACGGCATCTCGTCATTCTACAACGTCGAGCCGATAGATCAGCCTTTCTTCGTAGAGGTCGAAATAAAGAACGCCGCCTCCTCGGGACGCACAACCCGCGGCATCCACAGCGGACGCCGAAGGCCTCCAGGCCCCGGAGCAGAACGAGTCAGCGCCTTCCACCGTTGATAAACCGCGAAGGAAAGATTGGTATCGACGAAGATGTCGCCGTAGCGGTCGCCGGCGCCAGCCCGCTCCACGCGCACCATCTGGTGCCAGCAGTGCATGCCACTGATTGGGTCGGGATGCACCGGGAAGGTGATGTCCTGGTGGACGCCCGCGTCGCTCCACCAGACGCGCTTCGTATCGGGATCGGATGTTTCGTAGGGCTCCACTCCCGAAATCTGGCGCATCTTCCATTGTCCTTTGCCAACTTCCTGCAGATCGACCCACGCGCTCGACATGCGTTCGACCTGATCTTCCTTATTGATGCGCCAGCGTCCGAGATGGTGAGAGCAGGCGACCACGCCCGGAGTCAGCCCCTCGGTGACCCACGCGTGCAATACGAAGAAGCCAATTTCAGTGTGGACTTTGAGTAAATCTCCGGTGCGAATGTCGCCGAGTCTCTTCGCGTCCACCGGATTCACCCACAGCGGATTCTTGTGCGCAATCTCGTAAAGAAACTTCGAATTTCCCGAGCGCGTGTGAATAAGATGCGGCAAACGGAAAATCGGCAGCAGCGTGTACACCTCGCCGTTCGAATCCTTCGGCCATTCCACCAGCGGCATGTACCGTTGGTCGAAATCTGGATCGAAATCTTCCCCCGGCTTCTGCATCGACGCCGCTTGCGCTGAGCGATGAATGTGGCTGCGATAGTATTCGGGAAGCGCGAATTCAGGCCACTTCCAGTCGACCAGCGTTTTCGAAAACAACTCCAGTCTGCGCGACGGCGTGTTGTAGCCANNGTCACCTCATAGGCGCCATACTTGCGCATGTATTCCAGCGGCTTCAATCCCTCTTTCGCGGCGGCGGCGGGCAGGCCCGGAACTGAATTCTCGAAAATCCATCCATAGTATTCGTCGACCGTCAGTTTCTGTCCGGGACGATACGGAGATTCGAACCACTGCCGAATTCCCATCGAGCCGTCGGGATCGATCGCCCACGACAGGTTGATCCAGAATTCATCTTCTTCCCAAACTTCTCCCGGATTCGCCTGATACGTGTAATCGAATTTCTTGCCTTCTCTTTCCTGCAGAACGCGCAGCACCGGTTGGCGAAAGCCGATCCACTTCCCCGCGTACGATTCCTGGCTCATCAGGT
>PMMJ01000034.1:0-3237 GCA_003162255.1 Acidobacteriaceae bacterium
CCGACGACAGCGGTCACGCCGCCCAAGAGTTCTATACAAACCGCACGCTTGTCCACTTGATGACCCAGATGCTCGAACCTAAGGCGGAAGAAACCGTCTATGACCCGACCGTCGGCACAGGCGGCATGCTCATTTCCTGCCTGGCCGAAGTGAAGCGCCGGGGCGGCGACGCTCGCACGTTGGGCCTCTACGGACAGGAACTGATCCACATCACGGCCGCCATCGCTCGCATGAACCTCGTGTTGCACGGTGTCGAGGACTTCCAGATCGTAGCCGGGTACACCTTGAGCAACCCCGCCTTTATCGAGCGCGACCGACTGCGCACTTTCGACGTAGTCCTCGCCAATCCACCGTACTCCATTAAGAANNGGGTTCTCTTCCGTAACGAAGAAGCCGACATGCGGCGCAAGCTGGTCGATCTGGACCTGCTCGAATGTGTGCTCGGGCTGGGGCCGAACCTGTTCTACAACTCACCGATGGAAGCCTGTGTGGTCATCTGCCGCACCCTCAAGCCCGCCGCCCGCAAGGGCAAGGTGCTGTTCATTGACGCTGTGCATGACGTGGAGCGGGAGCGGGCGCAGAGCTTCCTCAAGCCGGAGCATCAGTCGCGCATCCTCGCTGCCTACCAGGCCTTCGCCGACGATCCCGGTTTCGCCCAGGTGGCAACGATTGAAGAGATCCTGGAGAAGAACGGCAACCTCTCGATACCACGCTATGTCCGGCCTGTCGGGAACGGTAATGGCAATGTTGCCGGGAATGGCCAGGACCTTAGGAAGGGTTGGACTGCGTTCGAGACCAGTGGCCGGGAGTTCTGGGAACAGATGGATGAATTGGTGGATATGCTCGACGGCATCGTGGCCGAGGAGGTAAGCGATGCCTGACAAGCTCAAAAAGGGGTGGAAACGCGTTGCGTTTGGGGATGTGGTGCGACAAGTTCGAGACCGCGTTAATCCAGAGGACACGGAGCTTGAACGATACGTCGCCGGGGAACACATGAACACCGATGATCTGCGTATTCGCAGGTGGGGCCTGATCGGCGATGGTTATCTGGGACCGGCATTCAACATGCGCTTCAGTCCTGGGCAGGTTCTTTATGGTTCGCGGCGAACCTATCTGCGGAAGGTCGCTGTTGCAGACTTTGAAGGTATACCAGCCAATACGACGTTTGTCATCGAGACTAAGGACCCAAAGGTTCTGCTGCCGAAATTGCTGCCGTTCATCATGCAGACCGAGTCCTTCCATGAACACTCGATCAAGCAGTCGAAGGGCTCCGTCAATCCCTACATCAACTTCTCCGATCTGACGTGGTACGAGTTCGCCCTGCCGCCGCTGGAGGAGCAGCGGCGGANNTCAGGCTGCTGTCACATTGGAAAAAACAATCTTCGCACATGCTTTACGTGGGTCACTACACAACCATCGAGGTTCCTTACGACAATCTGTCTTCGGTATGGTTCCTGTCGAATGGGATGTTGTGCCAATTAGTTCTATTGCTAAAGTCGCATATGGTATCTCGGAAGCAGTAGCATCGAACAAAGATCCATCTATCGGTTGGCCCATCCTTACTGGTGCTAACATAACTCTGGCGGGGACTCTGAATCTGTCAAAGATTGTCTATATCAAGGAGCCGAAAAAAGAGGACTTTATTCTTAAGCCAGGTGACCTACTTNNATTTACGTATCAGGACAGATGATAAGACAAACCGGATGTTTCTCTGGCGACTCCTGAATCACATGCGTGAGTTCCGGCTCTTTGGTACTTCTACATCACAGCAAATCAATTTCAAGATGAACGCCGCCATGTTTCGCGAAGTCGAAGTGGTCGTGCCACCGAGGGAAATACAGGACGGAATCGTTACACACCTGAGAGGGCTATGGAAGGCTCAGGCAGCGATAAGAAAGAGAAAGGATAAAACTAAATCTCTGAGTAACAAAATGATCGAGGGCATAGTATGAAAGGAGCAGGGTTCAGCGAATCCAACACCGTCGAAGCCTNNACACGCGCCAATGAGTTCCGGGGACCTCATGCAGTCTACGGCACCTCCGGCATCGGCTGGCGCTATGCGCAGCCCGCTGATGTACCCCGTCAGCCGCAGGAAGCGCTGGTTGAATCATGGGTACGCGAGGCGCTGATCCGACTGAACCCGGAGATCGCCGCCGAGCCTGACCGGGCAGACGATGTACTCTATAAGCTCCGCGCCATAATCATGGGCGTGCGGAGCGATGGACTGGTGAAGGCCAACGAAGAGTTCGCCGCCTGGCTGACCGGTGAGAGGTCCATGCCCTTCGGCAAGGATGGCGAGCATGTTACCATCCGCTTGCTCGATTTCACCGATACAACTCGCAACGATCATGTCGTCACTACGCAATACACATTCCGGGCCGGTGCCACAGAGAAGCGCGCCGATCTGGTCTTGTTGGTGAATTGCATTCCGCTGGTGGTGATCGAGGCGAANNCGCCGGTGCGGGCGAGCCAGAGTTGGCTGGACGGCGTGATCCAGATCCACGACGACTATGAGCGCAACGTGCCGGAGCTATTTGTGCCGAACTTGATCTCCCTAGCCACCGAGGGCAAGGAGTTTCGCTACGGCTCGGTCGGGTTGCCGGTGGAGCTGTGGGGGCCATGGCGCATCGAGCCAGACGTTGAAACGCCGGCACTGCAAACGGTGGCCAAGGGGGTTGATTCCCTGCTACGACCAAATGTCCTGCTCGATCTGCTGGCCAATTTTACCAGCTACGCCACAGACAAGAAGAAGCGCCGCATCAAGATCGTCGCCCGCTACCAACAATACGACGGCGTGAACAAGATCGTCGAACGCGTAGTGGCCGGACATCCAAAGAAGGGCCTGATCTGGCATTTCCAGGGGAGCGGNNGGCTGCTGGGGCAGGACGTGCGCAAGATCATCATCACGACGAACTTCAAGTTTGGCGAGGCGGACGGTGTCCTCAACGACCGGAGCAACATCATCGCCATGGTGGACGAGGCACATCGGACGCAGGAAGGCGATCTGGGTCGTAAGATGCGCGAGGCGTTGCCGAATGCATTCCTGTTCGGGCTGACCGGCACGCCAATCAACCGCGCCGACCGCAACACCTTCTACGCCTTTGGTGCCGACGAGGATCAGGCGGGCTACATGAGCCGCTATGGTTGCGAGGAATCCATCCGCGACGGGGCGACGAAACCGTTGCATTTCGAGCCGCGCCTGCTGGAACTGCATATCGACAAGGAAGCCATCGACCA
>PMMJ01000034.1:3315-3477 GCA_003162255.1 Acidobacteriaceae bacterium
ACCCGCCTTCAACCGGGATCGTGACGCGGAGGAGAAACTGCTCGACCGCTTCCGCGAACCAGCGGACCCCTTGAAGATACTGATCGTGACCTCGAAGCTGCTGACGGGTTTCGACGCGCCGATTCTCCAGGCGATGTCCCTTGACAAGCCGATGCGCGACCA
>PMMJ01000474.1 GCA_003162255.1 Acidobacteriaceae bacterium
GCGCCCCAACGAGTACCCGCTTGCTCTCCGGGAACGAAACGTTCTGGCTCGCCATTAACAGCTCCTTTCGCAGCGGCGTGCTGCCCGATGGCAGCAGAAGACCCTCACCCACTCTGGGCGTGGCGGAACACTCGCAAAGAAGACGAAGTTTACACGCGCCAATTTGGCTGGTCTGTCGGGCATCCTACATACATGGAGAAGTCTGACTCGTGCGCACGCCAATTAGGGGCCCTGGTTTGAAGTGTGCGAATCGCTTACGCGTTGGTTACGTTTTGTGCGTCGCGATGCTTGCGCGTCGCAACGGTCGAGCCAATGTAGGATGCCCTACAGAAGCGTTGCGGTGGGGGATGTATAATTGCGCCGAGTCGTGCGAATAAGCAGAATTCCTGTTTCGCACACCATGACGGGTGAGTTCATCCCCGCGTCCGGGAGGTTTTTCGGTTCTGGATTGTGGCGAACAAGGGCCTCCAAGTCGCGCAGTCTGGCGAGCGGACGAATACCGCAGGAAAGCCAGTCAGCAACAAGATACTATCGTCGATCTCCGATCGCGACTACAGCTTACTTCGTCCTCATCTGGAACACGTCAGCTTGCCAAACCATCTGGTCATTCACGAGGCGGGTGGAAACCTGGAATTTGCCTATTTCCCGAATCGAGGTTTGATTTCCCTTGTCGTCGTAATGAAAAATGGAAAAACGGCCGAAGCTGGCATAGTTGGCAAGGAGGGCTTTACCGGAACACTGGCCGCTGTCGGCCTGAGCAGGAGCACGCTGCAAGCGGTGATACAAATCACGGGAGATGGGTTTCGGGTAGAGGTCGCAGCTTTGCAAAATACTCTGGCATCCGCTCCACACCTGCAATTGATGTTGAGCCGTTATGCCGCAATTCGGGGTATGCAGGTTGCACAAACCGCCGCCTGCAATCGGCTGCACGACATTGAGCAGCGCCTGGCTCGCTGGTTACTAATGACTCAGGACAGAGTAGATTCACGGTCGCTGCCCATCACCCATGATTTCCTCGCAACCATGCTGGGGACAGATAGACCTACCGTGAGCTTGGCAGCTCGCGTTCTTCAGAAGAAGAAGCTCATCGAGTACATCCGTGGCGCAGTGAAGATCGTAAACCGCAAAGCGCTTGAAAAGTCCGCCTGCGAATGCTACGCGGTCATCCGGCGTTACGATGGCGAGCTCGGCTTGAAATAATCCGCAAGTGGAAACCTCCCTGTTTCATCGCCCGCCCATCGCCAATAGAAACGATTGCGCGCCTCCTCTGAATCAGAGTTTCCCTATAACCCGGGCCCCTCCGGATACGTCGGCAAATCCGCGGGCACCGCCGGCAGTTTCTTCGGATTGGCCTTGATCTGCTCCATCAGCATCTCGACCGCTTTTTCCAATTGCGGATCTTGTCCCTTCACGACCAGGTCCGGCGGATTGTCGACCACCACATCGGGTTGTACGCCGCGGTTCTCGATCAGCCACTTACTGTCGAGACCATACAACGAGAATTCCGGGCGCGTGATGTAGCCGCCATCCATCAGCGGCATCATCCCGCGAATGCCCCGCACTCCGCCCCAGGTCCGCTCGCCGATAAGTGGCCCCAGCTTGTAGTACTTGAAGAAGTAGCTGAAAAAGTCTCCGTCGGACGCGGCGTAGTGATTGGTCACGCAAGCCATGTACCCGTGGAAAACGTTGCCCGGGATCTGGCCCGGCTCCCAGTTACGCGCCGATTCCATGCCCGCCAGCACCCGCCGCAGCCGCTCAAAGATGATCTGGTCCACGAAGCCGCCGCCGTTGTAGCGCACATCGAAGATGATGCCTTCCTTGCGAATCTGCGGGAAGTACTGCTTGACGAACTCGTTGAGTCCCGCGTCTTCCATGTCGGGCAGATAGACATAGCCGATGCGTCCGCCGCTGGCCGAGTCCACCTTCTTGCGGTTGGTCTCGATCATGTTCAACTCGCGCAAGTTGTACTCGTCGCCAATCGGCTTCACGACTACTTTGCGGGCGCCGTCGGCAGCGGGTTTGGAGTTGACGGTGAGCATGACGACTTCATTGGCCGTGTTCACCAGCAATTCGTCGGGAGTCTGCGGAGCCCGCAGCGCGCGCCCGTTGATCGCGATCAGGTAATCGCCCTCTTTGACATTGACGCCCGGCTCGGTCAAGGGAGAACGAGTGCGCGCGTCCCAATTCTCACCGGTGAAGATCTTCTTGATTCGGTACATACCGCCGGCCGAATCGGCTTCATAGTCCGCGCCCAGCAATCCGACGTTCACGGGGTGTAAGTCGGGGAAATCGCCGCCGCCAGCATAAGTGTGCGAATTCGACAACTCCCCGATCATCTCGCCCAAGATGTAAGTCAATGAATAGCGATCCGCCACGTAGGGGAGCAATTGAGCATATTGATCTTCGGTCTTCTGCCAATCCACTCCATTCATCGAGGCCTCAAAAAAGTAGTCTCGCTCCTGCCGCCAGACCTCGTTGAACATTTCTTTCCATTCCTGCGGAGGATCGACCTCAACTCTCATGCCGTCCAGTTTGAGCGCTCCATCTCCGGCCTTGTGGGGCGCGTCCGGTGGCTTGGCATCGATAATCCCAATCGGGCCATCGCCCTCGGTACGATACAGCAGCTTCGAGCCATCGCGGGAAAGTGCGAAACGGTCCGCGCCATCCAAAAGTACTTTGTCTTTGCGATCTTTCAAATCGTAGGCGTGGATCGCCGGGCCTTCTCCGGGGAGTGGCCCCGACAGTCCTTGAATCGGCGACGTCGAGTAATAGACCGCGTCCTTGGAAGCGTCCACGCTATGAATAATCGCCGGTGGAATAGCCAGCGCTACGATTCGGTTCTGGATGCCATCGAGATCGATCTTGAAGATTTTCGGAGGCTCCTTGGTCTCAGTCTGCGCGGCTTTCTCTTCCGTCTTCTCTTCCTTTTTATTTGGCGGGTGCTTCACGTTTTTGCTCGACTCCGGCGCCGGCGCTACCGCCGCTGGCTCTTCGGTCTTCACCTTCACCTCATCACTCAATGCCGGAAAGGGTGAAGGCTCGTCCGCGGTCAACGTGACGACGTACACGCGGGTTGTCTTCGGATTCGCAAACTCGAAGTCGATGTTACCCAGCACCTCGTTGTAGTCCCGGTCTGAAAGGAAGTACAAGTATCGCTTGTCGGGATCGAACAGTGCGCCGTAGCTGTTATTGAAAGGTGAAGTCACGGCGGTGATCTTGCGCTCGGCTAAGTCGTACAGATACACCACCGAGTAACCGGTCTCTAAATTCTTGTCATAAGTTAGCCACTTGCTATCTGGGGACCAGTTGTAATTCTGGATTTCGGCGTACTTGCCGCGATCCACTTCGACGGGCTTCCTCTCCTTGATGTCGGCATACCAGAGTTTCAGGTCCTTGTCCGCCCAGGCGATTTTCGAGCTGTCGGGAGACCACACCGGCTGGAACATGAAACCCTTGTGTCCGCTGCTTATCTGCTCTTCGGCGGCCAGTCC
>PMMJ01000386.1 GCA_003162255.1 Acidobacteriaceae bacterium
GCTCCCCCTGTCAACGAGAGGCGCTGAACGATGCCAACGAACTTCTGGTTATCAACTGCAAAGACCGCTTTTTCCCGGTTGGGGACACGGATTCGAGGTGGTCGCGTGTGCTTGACAGACTTGTCGGTCTTCCGCGGCATTGTATGCAGGATTGCAGCTGGCTTACAGCCGTCAATGTTACCCAAGTGTTTCGAGTTTGCAGGTTTCTCGATGATCACAGCCCCACTACGAGAATATCCGATTCTGAATCGTGGCTAGTTCCACAGGTCGCGAGCATTCCACGTCATCATTCACCACGGAGTTGATCCGCGTGCTCACCGGATAGCACCGCATGAGCCGTTTTCCCAGACTTCCTGCCGGTCACGCTGAGCCATGCTGCGTTGTGGAAATCGCAATAGAGGATTGCGCGGGGACTCTTATTTTGTCAGGTTCGTACCTCAGGCCGACTTGCGTCGTTCCACGGGAGCAATCAATCTCCACTTACCATCTTTGATCCGGACCTCATTCTTCCTCAACATCTCGGTGAGGGCCTCGAACACGTCGCCGCAGTTGGCCCCGTGCTCAACTGTTCTAAAGTAAATCTCGGCGAAGTAGCTGTCAGGCTGCTCTCGAAGTTCTTCACGGACGTGATTCATAACATCCTTCATGTCCATTCGACGACGCTCCCCTGAGAACGAACAATGGCGGTGCAATCCAAAGCCGCTTCGAGGGAATGGCTATTGCACCGCCAGAGGGAAAGCTGCCGTCCCCCAAACCTCCAGTAAGGGTAGGGTCTTGCACGGCAGCACCTTTTTCGTGAGGTTACCAATCCATTGTGGCATGATCGGGCCACCATCACTCGATACCCTTCGCTCGCTGGCCAGTGGTTAACTGTTTCGCGTAGCGGGCTTTTACCGTTTTTCACGAACTCACCGGACCGGGTTGTGCGCCCAACGTACCAATGCGGTCGGGCTTCCCGTTGGCATTGGTGATACTATCGGGTCCGGCAGCAGCCGTATCGCCTTTCAGCGGCGTGCGGGCCGGCCCCTTGGTTAGACATGGTTCTCGCCGAACTGCTAATCGAAGCTTGCGACTTATCGCCGCAGAGCAACGTGGCGATGACGTTTTAAGAATTCTTCTCGCGTGATTGCCCTTGTTCGCACATTGCCCAATGGCACGGCGTGCAAGGTCACGCTGATGCTGTGATACTGAACTCCTTCGGAGTCGCGCAGTTCGCTAAACTCAAAAGCGCGTTCAAACTCGCTGTAGGAAGGTTGCCAACTAGATGCATCTTCCGACTCTACCCAGTTCAGCCCAGTCATGAAGGTTAGCCTGTACGTCCCTTTGGGTATCCGTGCCACGCGACCGGTACTGTGCGCCTGCACGAAGAAACACCGCAGAGTTTGGTTAGTTTCAATATCACTCTCCGACAGACGCACGACTGCATCTTCGCTTGTTCCGTTTTCCACCGTGAGTTCACCGTGACCGTTAGGGCCTATATCTTCTTCGCAGCGGGTGCCCGTTGCCGGAGAGTTGTAATGCGTGGGTCTCGGATCAAGCAGTTGTGTCGGTTTGTCTGCTTTTGGTATGGGTTCTTCACCGATGATCTTCGGTTCCGCGCTACTTCCTTGCTGAGAATCTGCCGTCTGTCGCTGAGCGCCCGAGTCATCTATGTCTGAAATGCTTGCTGTGCCGGTCTGCGGGGCGGGGTTCGACTCATCTACTTTTGAAACACTCGCAGTGCTTGTCTGTGGGTTAGGGGTGTTACGGAAGTGAACAAACAATTCCACACCAACCAGCAACAGCACGATGCCGAGCGCAGCAGCAACTACATAGGCAGGTTGAAACCGACGCATTTTTCTTTCGCGTGGCTGATTAGTCCGTGTCTGTGGTGAAGAGTGTGGTGGGCGAACTATCGCACGGGGTGCATCGAGAATTGGAACTGGCTCACCACAATTTGGACAGCGAAGATACTTGCCGATGTGCTGCTCCTCAGAGTGAGAAACGTGGCCGCATCGGCACGTGACATCAATCATCTGATTTGCCTGCTTTCGGCAACCGCGAATTAAAGGCGGCTTTTGCCAGCCTTTCACCTTGCTCAGCCTCGCGATACCATCGGGCTGCTTGCTCAGGGTCTTTTGGTACGCCGAGGCCGTGCTCATACATATGACCCAAGCGGTATACAATGTCATGCCGCCTCAGAACTCGATATAGAAAATGTTCCGGTCCCAGAACTCCGATTTTCAAATACCAATAGGCGGCCTGAGCATAGTCCTGCGGGACAATTTCCCCCGCCTCATAGATCTCGCCCAGCGTCTTTTGCGCCCAAGACTCCCCTTGGTCGGCGCACTTGCGATACCAATAAACGGCCTGCTCTGGGTCACGGGGAACACCGCGCCCCTCTAAGTACATCGACCCGAGCATGAATTGACCAGTGGCGTCGCCTTGGTTTGCCGCCTTGCGATACCAAAAAGCCGCCTGTTCGTCATCTTCAGGAACGCCGCATCCGCACTCATAGGCCCAGCCGAGATAATGCTGCGCCGTCGCATTACCTTGATCGGCAGCCTTGCGATACCAAGAAGTCGCCTGTTCGCCCTGCCCTAGATCCTCAAGCTCTAGGCCCTTCTTGAACCATTGCTCCGCGTCGTCCGCGGCAAGCCAGTCCTGCATTCCGCGTTGCACAAGGGATTTCGATGCAGTGCGCGAAATAGCAGACGACGGCCAGGGAACCAGGCTTGTCGTCTTCTCGTCGTCACCGGTCATGCGGTTCTCTTCTCTGCGGAAAGCTCCGCAAAGCGGCGACTCTCAATATCAATCCGCCTCTTAACGTCTTGTGCCATTTCCGCAAGCAGGTTGCGCCCTTGATCGCTGACCTCTTCCGCTTTCACCTTCAGTTTGGCAATATCGGAAGCGCCCAAGCTCGTAATTTCGAGTTCTATTTGAACAAGCCTCTCCTGAAGCTGCCTGATCTGCCGGATGACTCGAACCAAATCAGCGGCCACGCCGGTGCCCTGCACGGACTCCGGGCTGCTCTCGTACTCCTCCAAGATTCTTCTCAGGGCGTCAGCATCGCCGTGCTCATACGCACGGTTCGCCGCTGCCATCGACCGTTCGCGATGGGCGCGATCCGCTTCATCCGTGGCAAGGTCCGGGTGGACTCGTTTGGCTACATCTCGGTAAAGCTTCTTCAACCTCAGGCGAGGGAGTGAACTCCGTTGCTATGGCAGCCTCGCCATGAGCGGCGGAATAGGATTCCTCGGCCTGCGTTCGCGCTTCGACGGCAGCGGCCCGAGCTTCAACGGTACCCTCTTGCTCCGCGATCAACTGAGCCAACTTGGCCTTCCACTCGTCGAGTTCCGCGTAGAGCACCCCAACCTCTCGAAGGTATCGTCCCTCGAAGGTTGAGAGTTCCACTCGCAGATTGGCCAGGTAAAGCTCGCGATCCGCCAGTTCGCCTTGCAGCAGGGCTAATTCGTCCCGCTTCCTTGCAAGCTCCTCTTCTTCCGGGGATAGTCGGCGGGCGATTTCGGACTTCATAGCTGCTTTTGGAAGGGTCATGGGGTCGTCACCGCGTCCTTTCGCCGGAGGCGGGTCAGGTTTACCCCGCCAGTTAATCCGATGACGATACCGAGAAAACTTACCAGCGGCAGTGACCAGAATGCGGGCAAGACCCGAAACTCTGAGGGCGGTGCGCCTGGTTTCTCGTTGGCGGGCACTGAGGTGACGTTGACGCCCTTCACGACGGCATCCATGAACCAGGGCGGGAGAAATTCGAGGAACTCCTTTCCGGTGGCAGAGGAAATTTGGAAATCCACCTTGGATTCTGGAATTGATAAGCAGGAGAATACCCAGTCTGCGCGCCCAATCTTTTTGGAATCGAGGTCCTTTGCGATGCGTGCTTCGATGCTCTCTTTCTCGCTTTCCGGGTAGTTCATCTGTGTCAACACCGCATACAGTTCCGTGCTGTTGTTTATCGGGATGACCTGTTCTTCAGAATCTGGGATGAAATCGAACTTCTGCACGGCGGGACTCTTGGCCTCTGCGCCGCCAGAAGCCGCACGGGTACTGGTATCTTCCAGTCCAGCAGAGAGATCAATCTTGGGACTGTCTTCCAGTCCTCCAGCAGAAGCCGCACGGGGCCGTACCTGGTCGAATACATCCCCGGCAGGCTTACTGTCTTCAATGTCAGAGGCGGAATACTGGCCCGTTCGACTGTGGATGGGCACCGACTGGGCTTTTGACTGTGGTTTGGAAGCAACTGGGCACGCTGCGCTCAACGGGTATCTTTCCGCGAGCCGTGGAATGTTCACCTCGAACTCCTGCACGCTCCTGTCAAACTCACGAACCGCAAGCCGATGCTGTCGCCAACTGAGACAGGCCGGTGTTATGAGGGTCGCAATACCGACGACCAAGCACATGTAGTGCAACAGTCTGTTGTCGGAGCCAACGGTCCAAGACAGCGTCAGGCCGATTAAAGCAGTCCCAAGTGAGAACCGCCAGTTTGCCCCGGAAACTAGCATGACGCCGACGCTGAGCAGGGTCAGAACGAGGGCGACTTGCTGGTATCGACTAGAGCGACCCGAGACCCACCTAGCAATGGCCCGCAGCCGCCAGTCAGCTCGGCCCTTCATGGTCAGGAACGCTATGAGCGTGACGCCCACGATCACGGCATCCTCCAGAATCAGACGAGAGAAATCTGGCCGGATGTGGGAGGCAGTCCATCCGAAATCGTGCCAGACAAAGTAGAACCCCCCGAATGATTCACGCCCGCCTTTTGTAGTCAATGCCCACGGCGGACACAGATTTGAAAGCGAGAAGAGAACGCAACCAAGCCAGAGGGAAATCTTCTGCTGGAGATTCATGGGTACCACCGCTGCAAGAGTTGGCGTTATGCGCGTCACTTGAGCGCACTCTTTTGGACTGCTGGCTTAGTTTGAGAAGCTANNGAGAAGCCGGTCGAGCCGCACGTCATGCTTCTGCACGCTAGTGTAGCTAAGATTGTGGCAGGCTCTGCACGCAAACGCCTGCAAGTACATCGGTCTATAAAGTTTGAAGGCCCTGCGGCTGCACACCGGACATAGCAGGCACAAGCGCTGGCCACGTCCGCGTGTGGCGACCGTAGTGAACCGAAGGCCAAGCCTGAGGCAGGCTAAAGCATCGGACGCCTTAACAATTTCGCAATCCTCTACGACAACACGCGGGATGACGTTCGGCGGTCGGCCCATAGGTTTTCTCCAAGAAGTGTTCGGCCCCTGTGCCTCAAATTGTGCCCCCTACCTGCTGCTACTGTGCCCCACGAACTGATACCATCTGTTTCGGGGAAATCGAGGACCGAGCGGCAAGTGCAGGAAATGACAGGAGATGACAGCAAGAGTTTGGTAGCGCTACCGGGAATCGAACCCGGGTTTGAAGATTGAGAATCTTCCGTCCTAACCCCTAGACGATAGCGCCACGCAGATGGGTTGCAACGAATTCTGATTATAACAAAAGCTCGTTTGAACCAAACCGGGTGTCGGGTGCCTCAAGCCTCGCGGTTTTCGAGTCCATGGGAGAAGCCGCAAAGTATTGTAAGCCTTCAGGTTGCACTTCTGGTCATGATTCAGGCCGAACCGTCTTGACAATGGCAGGCCACAGAGTGATACTCTCATAGGCGAATAAAAAGCGAAATATAACCTCGCTCGGGCTTATTCCTGCCCTCCATGTTCCCTGACAATTTCGAGATTGTATGTCTGCCTCTCCGGTTTTTTTATCGGCGGCCGTGGGCCGCCCTTTTATTTTTTCTTCTCCGTCTTCTCCGCGCGCGATCGCGGAGAAGACCGCAAATAGGACCGCGAAGATTTTGGCTCAGGTCGGTGCCATGCCTAAGCTCGGAGCGGTCGTTCCCGCCTCGCGCCTCGAGGTGCGCCTGGCGCCGGAAATGGTTTCGAGCGGCATTCCGCAACTGGACTCGCTGACCGGTGGCCTCGCTCGCGGTTGCCTCACGGAAATCTGCGGCACGGCTTCCTCGGGAAGAACCAGCGTATTGCTTTTTGCGCTCGCCCGCGCCACCGAGCGCGGAGAGGTTTGTGCGCTCGTGGATGCCAGCGATGCATTCGATCCCGCCTCCGCCGCGGCTGCCGGCATGGCGATGAGCCGCTTGCTGTGGGTGCGCTGCGGAGAAAAACATCCCTCGCGTAAACCTCCTTCGGCTAGTTGGAAAAATCGGCGGGGAAATCCGCCATGCCAGCGCTGGGAATCGCAATTGGGGCAAATGCTGAAAGTGACCGATCTGTTGCTGCAAAGCAATGGTTTCGGAATGATCGCTCTCGATCTCGGCGATATTCCGGTCGAGAGCGCGCGGCGAATTCCTTTGGCATCGTGGTTCCGCTTCCGCCGCGCGGTTGAACACACGCCGACCGCGCTGCTGGTGCTGGAACAGCAGCCGATTGCGGGGAGTTGCTCGTCGATGCTGGTGAAGGTGTCATCGGTCAGCCCGCAGCTCTCAGGCAATCGGCCTGCGCATTCAAACCCGCCGCATTCGGAATTATTGGATCAATTCGAGATCACCGCCGAGTTGTTGCGCTCGCGGTTGGAACGAAAGTTGGAACGCAAGCCAGTGCAATCGACGGCAAGTTTCAAAAGTCGAGCCCCATGGGCGGGATAGTCATTCAGGTCTCAGTTCTCAGTAAAAACTGATTCATTGAATGATGAGAACAGGAGCGAGTCTGAGAACTGGGAACTGAGAACTTTTGAGATCTGCTCATGTTTGCCTGCATCTTCATCCCCGATTTTTCCGCGCAAGCGCTCATTCGCTTTGAGCCCGAGTTGCGCGCCCGCCCGGTAGCGGTCCTCACCGGACGGCCTCCGCTGGAAAAAGTCGTGGCGCTCAACGAGAGAGCGCGGCAAAAGGGCGTGGAAGCAGGCACGACCAAGTCGCAACTGGAAGCATGGGAAAACTTAGTGCTGCGCGCGCGCTCGGAGCCGCAAGAGACATCGGCACACGCTGCCCTGCTCGATTGTGCGCAATCGTTCTCTCCGGAAGTGGAAGACACGTCGCCCGGCACCGTGCTTCTGAATCTTGCCGGGCTCGAGCCGTTGCTCGGTTCGCTGCCGAAGATTGCCTGCGATTTGGCGCAGCGTGTCTCTGAGATGGGATTGGAAGCGAACTTTGCCGTGGCCGCAAATCCGGATGCCGCTTTGCTCGCAGCCCGCGGTTTTTCCGGTGTGACCTTGATTCCCGAAGGGCGCGAAGCGGAGCGGCTGGGAGATCTGCCGGTGGATGTGTTGCTGGAAAGTTTTTTTTCCGATGCAGAGGAGGCCGTGCGCTGGGTGGAAACGTTTGATCGCTGGGGCATTCGCAAACTGCGAGCGCTGGCAGTTCTTCCCGAGGTTCCGGTCAGCGAGCGCCTGGGACAGCACGGGATCAGCCTGCAAAAGCTGGCGCGGGGCGCGGTGTCGCGCAACTTGCGTGTATTGGAACCGCAACTGATTTTTGCCGAGAGCGTGGAGCTGGAATACCCCATCGTGCTGCTGGAACCGCTAGCATTTTTGCTAAACCGCATGTTGGAGCAAGTGTGCGGGCGCTTGCGACAGCGCGCGCTGGCGGTGCAGGAATTGCATCTGAATCTTGAACTCGCAACGACGCAGCCGCAAGATTACCCATCATTCACCCGAACGTTCGCCAGCACTCTTACTCGGACGTTCACCCGCACGCTGCGGTTGCCCACGCCCATGCTGGACGCGAAAGTGTTTCTCAAATTGTTGCAGCTGGATTTGCAGGCGCATCCGCCGGGAGCACCCATCGTGAAGATTCATTTGTCGGCGGACCCGGCGCGGCCGCGGGCCCTGCAGAGTGGATTGTTTCAGCCGGTTTTTCCCGAGCCCGAAAAACTGGAGCTGACGCTGGCGCGCATCGCAGGGATTGTCGGCGAAGGAAGAGTGGGGTCGGTGGAGTTACTGGATACACATCGCGAAGGCGCGTTTACAGTGCGACGCTTGGCGCCCGTAGAGCCTGCGCCCGCAGCGCCCGCGCCGGTAAAGCCCAAAGTGAAGCAGCAGGGAAATCGGAAGGAGGATATGTCCATGTCAGAAAATGGCAGCGCCTATCGAGTCGACGAAACGGTGGAGGAAAACGCAAAAGAAAACGCCCAGGAAAAAATGAGCGCGGTGATTGCTCTGCGCCTGTTTCGTCCGCCGCTCGGCGCCAGCGTTACTTTGCGCGAAGCGAAGCCGGTGCGGATGCGATGCCTCGAACGCGAGGACATTGCCGGCGAAATCGTCTGGACCGCCGGCCCCTGGCGCTCTTCCGGCGACTGGTCGGAACAGGAAGGCTGGTCGCGCGAGGAGTGGGACATTGCCATCCCCGCCGAAACCGGACTCGTGTTGTATCGCTTAGTACAGGACAAGCTGACTGGAAACTGGTTTGTAGAAGGAACGTATGACTGAAAGCAGTTGCCAGTCGCCGGTTGTCAGTTCCCAGTCAAAGCAACTGACCACTGGCAGCTGGCAACTGGGAACTGATGTACGTTGAACTCCATTCTCGCTCCGCGTTCAGCTTTCTCGAAGGAGCTTCGATTCCCGAGGAACTGATCGCGGTGTGCGCGAACCTGGGAATGCCAGCGATGGCATTGCTCGATCGCGATGGAGTGTACGGCTCGCCGCGCTTCCATCTCGCCGCAAAAAAGGCGGGGATCAAGGCGCATATTGGGGCGGAAGTGACGTGTACGGCGTTTTCACTACCGACGCAGCCTCGTGGTGAATGTCGTCTCCCACTGCTGGTGGCTTCGCGCGCTGGATATCAAAATCTCTGCCGCCTGATTACGAAAATGAAGTTGCGCGCTGGCCGCAAAGAAGGAGCTTGCGCTTCGAGCTCGGATCTTAGTGAGCACGCCGATGGTTTGATCTGCCTGACTGGCGGGGAGGAAGGACCGCTGGCGGCGGCTCTCACGCATGGTGGGCCGCAAGCGGCGTTCGAAGCGGTGAAGCGCCTGACGGAGATTTTTGGCCGACTCAGTTTTGGCCAATCTAATGTTTACGTCGAATTGCAACGACATTTTCATCGCGAGGAAGAATATAGAAATCGGGTTGCAATTGAGATTGCGAAAGCTTTGCAACTGCCGCTACTCGCGACCAATGGCGTGAACTATGCCACGCCTCGGAAGCGCGAGTTGGCAGATGCCTTCACCGCGCTGCGTCATCGCCGCACGCTGGCCACTGCCGGACGCCTACTGGCGCGTAATACCGAACGTTATCTCAAGTCTCCCGCAGCCATGCGAGCGCTCTTTGCTGATGTTCCGAATGCTATCGCAAACACGGTCGAACTTTCTTTGCGGCTTGAGTTCACGCTGAACGATTTGGGATATGAGTTTCCGCGGTATCCCGTGCCCGACGGCGAAACCATGATGTCGTTTCTGCGGGAGCGCGCGCGGGAAGGAATGCAGAGCCGGTATGGCCGCGCGGATGCCGAGTTGAAGAAGCGCGCGCGCCGGCAGATCGAGCGCGAGTTGAACTTAATCGAACATCTAAAGCTTGCCGGCTACTTCCTGATTGTCTGGGACCTGGTGCGCTTCTGCCGCGAACAGAAAATTTTGGCACAGGGCCGCGGATCGGCTGCCAATAGCGCGGTTTGCTACTCGCTCGGCATCACGGCGGTGGATCCGATCGGCATGGAATTATTGTTTGAACGATTTCTTTCCGAGGAACGCGGCGAATGGCCCGACATCGATCTCGATTTGCCCAGCGGCGACGAGCGCGAGCGCGTTATTCAGTACGTCTATCGGCGTTATGGGCAACGCGGAGCGGCCATGACCGCCAACGTGATC
>PMMJ01000263.1 GCA_003162255.1 Acidobacteriaceae bacterium
GCTTCATCGTAGTTGGCGCCGTGCAGAACCACATCCGCGCCGTAACCGCGCGTTGCCGAAACCTTGATGAGAGGCGTGGTCAGCGGCATGCAAATCTGGGCGCGGATGCCAAGCTTGCCGGCATGGTAGGCAACCCCTTGGGCGTGATTTCCGGCCGAGGCTGCAATCACCCCCTGGGNNGTTCAGCGCGCCGCGCTCCTTGAAAGAGCCGGTGCGCTGCAGGTTGTCGAGCTTCAGGTAAACCTGGTTGCCGGTGGACTCGGAAAATGTCTCCGAACGCGCGCAGGGCGAGAGGTAGATGGAGTTGCGAATACGGCCCAAGGCGGACTGGATGTCGTTGAGAGTGATCATGTTCTAAGCTACGGCTACCCGTGCACAGGATGGCAACATCTTACCTGAACGCACATTGATTTCCGCACAGGGTCGCCGCTCGCAGGCTGAGGAAGAAGTAATTTCCGCGTCACAACATCACCGCAGCGGCTGAAGTCGGCTCTGGAAACAGGGCACTTATGGCAGCGGTGAACCCCTGCGCCACCCAAAATCAGGTGCGATGCCGACTTTCTCGTGGCCGGCTCGTCCCGTCTCAGAAGACAGGGCGGGCTCCGCCTCCCTACAGAGAGGAACGAAAGGGAGCGGGCGAAGCGTTCCGAGTACAACTTCCGTAATGGCACTTTAGGACAGGGGCTAGGCCCCTTCGAAACCTATGCAACCGTGAAAAAGCCCGTCAGAATAGGATTTTAAGAGGAGTTCATCCCCTGGGTCTCATGCCTATCTCGACTGGTACCGTTCTCGCCCCTATTCCCGTGCATCGAAAGACGGCTGCCCGCGTCGCGCTGTTTGACCTACCCGACGCGTCGGCGCAGATTTTGACCGAGTGCTTCCGTCAATCCGGAATCGAAACGGTTTCGATCGGGCGCGAACACATAACCCGGCTGCAGCGCGAGAAGTTCGAGGCCTGCGTTTTACCGCTGGGAGAAGCAGCCGGCAGCATTATCGAGCTGGCGCGAGGATCGGCTTCCAACAGCCGGATCATTATTTACGGGCTGGGCGGGTCGGCACAAGACGCCATGCGCTACTCGAAACTGTGCCTCAACGCGGTGTTTCATGAACCGTTGGAGCGGTCAGCGGCGATGAAACTGGTGCGCTCGACGCGAATGTTGGTGCTGCACGAATTTCGCCGCTACGTGCGCATTCCGGTGATGACGGAGGTCGGAATCGTGATGACCGACGGCGCCCGCATCACCGCCACCAGCCAAGAGATCAGTTCCGGGGGAATGTCACTCAAGGGCACTCATGTGCCCGAACAAGGAAGTCAGGTGGAAGTGTCGTTTTCTCTGCTGACGCTGCCGCGCGTCTGGGTGCGCGGGCAGGTCTCGTGGAAGAATACGAACAAGAGTTTCGGGATTCGCTTTGACTCGACCGACGAGCGGCGGCAACGGCTGCGAGAGTGGATCGTCGCCTACCTGGAAGCCTAGGAAGACCGCGCTTTCGGCCATCAGCTCTCAGCTTTCAGTTAAACCTCTCCTTCCCGGCTACAATATCGGCGTGAGTTCTTCCTCAACTGCGGTCGAGCCGGAACAGCCTTCTGTCCTGGAAACGCCCCGATTCTCGCTGCGGCAGAGAATTCTTTTGTGGCTCATCGGTTGGGCGAACTATCTGGCGATTTCGCTGATCGGTCCGACGCTCCGCTATTCCATATCGTGGGAAGAGCCGCCTTCGCCTCCGGACGCGACTTACGAAAAGCGGGTGATCTATTCGTTCTGGCACCGGGCAGTATTTGCCAGCGCGTGGCTATGGAGAAGAACCGGCATCGCGGTGATGGTGAGCCGCAGCTTCGACGGGGAATACATCGCTCGGACCATTGAAAAGCTTGGCTTCGTCGCGGTGCGTGGATCGAGCAGTCGCGGAGGCGCGCAAGCCTTGCTGGGATTGAAGAGCCAACTGGAACAGGGCAACCTGGTGGCGTTCACGATTGACGGTCCGCGCGGGCCGAAATACGTGGCCAAGCCCGGCCCGGTGCTGCTGTCACGTGCCAGCGCCTTTCCCATGGCGGCGTTCTATGTCGCGCTCAGCCATGCCTGGGTACTGAATACATGGGATGCGCTGCTGATCCCAAAACCGTTTTCGAAAGCGCTGGTGCGCTTCAGCGCCAAGGTGCAAGTTCCCGCCGACGCCGATGATGCGCAGATGGCGGAGTTTCACCGGCAGTTGCAAGCCGCGCTCGAACGCGTCACCCGTTTCGCCGAGGAGCATGTTGCGCGAGTAGGAGCGCCGGAGTTTCCTATCATTAAGAACTAGCAAGTGGAGAGCCGGGTCCCCGCCCGGCCGCCCGAACGGACGGGCGAAACGCCCGTCGCTCCACTCGCGTTTGACTTTGCAACGGACTGCCCGGTAAATTTGCTGAGCTGCTGTTTTTTGTTCTTTCTCAAAATTAGGTTCGCGCATGATCGTAGGCCAGCGACACGCTGGCGCTATGGGAAGCGGGTGCAAATCCCGCGCTGCCGCGCAACTGTAAGCGAGGAAATCGCAACCGGTCACTGGGGCTGCCCAAGAAAAGGACAACCCGGGAAGGCCGGTTGTAGTAGCCGAACGCTGGGCTGAAGCTCATTCGAGCGAAAGCTCACGTTCTGACTCGCAAAGCCAGGAGACCGGCGTGAACCGCCCACACCAACCCCTTTCGCGTGATAAAGGAGACGTGACATGCGGTTTTCCAGTGTATTCGCCAGTGTATTTTTTCTCTTGGCCATCGGTCTGGTGGCTATCGCTTCCGCCGAAATCAAAATCAAGGTTGTCGATCCTCAGGACGCCGTCGTCACTGGCGCCGAAGTGCAATTGCTCAAGCTGGGGAAACCCGTTCCCGCCGCCGTGCAAAGCACATCCGCCGAAGGGCTGGTGGTTTTTCGAGGGGAGGCATCGAGCTCTTATCGAATCCAGGTGCTGGCTCCGGGCTTCGCGGCAGAGATGGTGGACCTTTCCCCAACTGCTGACGTCATCACCATCAAACTCCGCCTGGCAACGGCAGCGGAAACCGTGGTAGTGACCGCGACCCGCACTCCAGTTCCGAGCCAGGCTGCGGGCGCCGATGTCGACACTCTGAGCGGCCAGCAGTTGGAAGCCATGCAGCCGGTGGCCGCGGACGACGCCATGCGTTTCCTGCCGGGCGCGGTCGTGAATACGGCGGGACAACGCGGCGGAATCTCGTCTCTATTTGTTCGCGGCGGCGACTCCACTTACAACAAAGTAATTGTCGATGGCGTGACCATTAACGAACCCGGCGGCACGTTTGATTTTGGCACCCTGGCCCTGGCGCAAGCGGACCGTGTGGAGTTTGTGCGGGGCGCGCAGAGCACTTTGTACGGCACCGATGCCATGACCAGCGTAGTGCAGGTGTGGACGCGTACCGGAAGCATGCCGATTCCTGAATTACGCTTTGGCGGAGACGGAGGAAATTTCGGAACGGCCAACGGCTACGCGTCTTTGGCCGGCGCCCACAAACGCTTCGACTATAACTTTTTCGGCGATCAGTTCAACAGCAGCGGGCAGGGCGTGAACGACTCTTATTCGGATTCGCTGCAGGGCGCGAATGTTGGCGTGGCTGTAAACGACGAAGTTGCGTTACGAGTGCGCGTGCGACACTCGAACAGTCATACAGGAGTGCCAGGCGAATGGGATTTCAACGGCGATCCTCTTCAGCCGCCAGATCCCTATGAATGGTCGCAGTATAACAATCTGCTAGGCAGCTTCGAACTGGGAGTTGCCGCGCCGAATGGATGGCAGCACCATTTCACGGGTTTCGACTATCTGTATCGCTACAACGAATTAAACGTGAATGGCGACCCTGCCCGCATTGACGACTTTCCGTCTCACGAAGTCGACCGTATCAACCGCGTGGGATTTGAATACCAGGGCGATTACTCCGAGCGAACCTGGGCTCATACGACTTTCGGATATCGCATCGAAAATGAAAACGGATTTGTGGGCGACGTGAACTTTGGTCAAACTCACGGCCAACGCCTGAACAATGATCTGTACGCTCAGCAACAGCTGACCATAGGCCGCTTGACGGCTATCGCTGGCGGACGCTTCGTTCACAACAGCGCCTTTGGAAATACGGAGGTGCCACGCGTGGCGCTCACTCTGCTGGCGCTCCGTGGCGGTGAAGTCTTTTCCGGTACGCGGCTCCGCTTTTCGTACTCTACGGGATTCAAAGAGCCGCGCCTCGAAGAGACCTTCGCTGGTCCTCCCTATTCCTTAGCGAATCCCGGTCTAAAACCGGAGCGCGTGCGCGCCTTCGAAGCGGGGATTGCGCAGGATTTCTACAAGGGCAGATACACTTTGAATGCGACCTATTTCAACAATCTGTTTCGCGACCAGATCAACTATGAAGAGATCGATCTCGTCAATTTCATTGGAGAGTATCTCAACGTCAACAAAGCCTTCGCACAAGGTGCGGAGGTCGAGCTGCAAGCCAAACTTCGGAGCAGGTTGTCACTCAACGCTGCATATACGTACACTTCCACCGAGATTCTCGACAATCCCGCTCCCATCGATCCGCTATACAACCCCGGCATGCCACTGTTGCGCCGTCCGAAACATTCCGCCACGGTTTTGTTGTCGTACCTCGGTCGTCGTTGGGGTGCGGACCTTGGCGGAAGCTTCGTGGGCCGTCGCCCAGACGACGACTTTGACGGCCTCAACATCTTGCACGCCGCCGGTTATGCGCGCGTCGATCTGGGCGGTTGGTATGCGATCAACTCGCGAATTACCGCATATGCGAATGTCGCGAACGCCCTCAACGATCACTACAACGAGGTGGTGGGATATCCGGCCTTGACGGCCAACTTCCGCGCGGGAATGAGGTTTCGCATCGGAGGCGAGTAAATCTAGCGGCGGCTGCCGGTCGTCTCTTGCGACTCGTCGTCGGACTGCAGATCGCCGGATAGAAGAGTATCCGGCGCGGCCGGCCTGCGGGGCGGCGCGGGGGTTACTCCGCCGAAGTAGCGGAGACGTACCTCGTGGAGTTTCTCCACTTCTTTTTCGCCCAGCGGTTGCTCGTTGCCGAGCATGTGCGTCACTAGCGCGATTTTCGCGAAGTGCTCCACCGTCTCCATTTTCATGTAGGCGTTTTCGAGCGAGGATCCAAACGTCACCACCCCGTGATTCGCCATCAGGATGGCGTCATGGTTCGGAATCAAGGGCGCGAGAGCATCGGTCAACTCGGGCGTCCCCGGAGTGCCGTAGCGGGCCAGCGGGATCGAGCCCAAGCCCACGACCACCTCGCACACCAGTGGACGGGCCAGATCGTATCCCGACGCGGCAAACCCGGTGGCGGTCGGCGGGTGCGCGTGGACGATGCCATTTACGTCGGGGCGCAGGCGGTAAATCAGCAAGTGCATGGCGATCTCGGTCGAAACTGCGCGCTTGCCCGCGAGGCGTTTCCCGTCCATATCCACAATCACCATGTCGGAAGCGCGCATCCTGCCCTTGCATATACAGGTGGGAGTCACCAGCAGCTTTCTTTCGTCGATACGGACGGACAGGTTCCCGTCGGTGGCCGCGACAAAACCGTTTTCGTGCAGCAGGCGTCCGTACTGCACAATTGCAAGTCGATGTTGACGGTCCTTAGCCATTAAAACCAACCATTAAAACCCCGCGCCGTTATGTTACCCCACGCCTCGGAAACCTTACAACCATTTGTACGTCAAAATTGTGTAAAGAAAAGAAAAAAGAAGACGAGGCATTCACGAAAACGGAGCGTCTGGTTGGGAGATTGCCCGCAAACCCTATAATCTCCTCGATGCTCGTCTCGGACTTCCAGTACGATTTGCCGCCCCAATGCATTGCGCAGGAGCCGTTGGCGGACCGTGCAGGATCGCGCCTGCTCCACCTGCATCGAAACCTCGAGAGTTGGCCAAATCGGGGGTTTCGGGATCGGACGTTTAACGATCGAAGCTTTCGCGAATTCCCCGACCTGCTGCGGTCCGACGACGTGCTGGTCTTGAACAATACGCGCGTGTTCCCGGCCCGTCTTTACGGTCACCGAAGCGCACAGCGGGCCCATCCCCTGAGCGTGCGGAATCCGGCGGCGCAAGACTTTCTGCGCGGGCGGATCGAAGTCCTGCTGACACGCCAGGTGGCGGACGATCCCAACGAGTGGGAGTGCCTGGTACGGCCCGGGCGGAAGATCGGGATCGGCGAAAAACTTTACTTTGG
>PMMJ01000473.1 GCA_003162255.1 Acidobacteriaceae bacterium
TGCATGACCGAGGTGCGCGAGATGACCTTGACGGCCTTGATTTGGGCGAGGCCGGCGATCAAGGCGTCTGTCATGCCATCCGCAAAGAACTCTTGGCCTGGATCACCGGAGAAATTTTTCACGGGAAGCACCGCCAGCGATTTGATGGATCGCGCACCCGTTCCACCAAGCACGCGATCGCGCCAGTTGCCGATGTTGAAAGCGATCAGCGCTACGAGGACCGCTGCCGGAACGCCAAGGCCGAGCCCAACCGACTTCGCGGACCGCCAGCGGGCGTGCCTCGCGGCAGGCTGCAGTCCGCTCAACATTCCCGTCTGCAGTCTTCGCAGATCAATGGCCAGTTCGTTCGCGGACTGGTAGCGGTTCTCCGGTTCCTTCTCCAGACTCTTACCGATGATCCTCGCCAGTTCCGGAGACACTCTGGGATTCAGCATGGCGGGCGGCAGAGGCGAATTACGCAGAATGGCACCGATCAGTTGCGAGCTCTCCACCTCGGCAAATGGCCGTTGCCCCGTAGCCATCTCGTGCAGCACCGATCCGGCAGCGTGAATGTCGGTGCGCGCGTCTACCTCTCCGCCTAGCAACTGCTCCGGCGCCATGTAGGGCAGCGTCCCCGCCATGGCTTGCGTCTCGCTCGCACTCTNNGTTGCCGGGCTTGAGATCACGGTGAACCACTCCGTGGTCATGCGCTGCGGCCAAGCCTTCCGCGAGTTGTACGCCCAGACGCAGGACTTCCTTCTCCGGCAGAGGTCGACCAGCCACCTTCTCGCTCAGTGTGATTCCGGAGATGTACTCCATCACCAGGAAATCCACACCTTGCTGCGTGTCAAAGTCGTGGATGGTGGCGATATTGGGATGATTGAGTTGCGAAAGAATCAGAGCCTCTTTGTGGAAACGCTTGCGGGCTGATTCATCGATGAGCGTACCGGGCGGAAGAACTTTGATGGCGACATCCCGAGAGAGGTGCTCGTCGCGGGCACGATAAACTTCTCCCATGCCGCCAGCGTCGATCTTTTCGACGACGCGGTAGCGGCCCAGTCCGCTGCCGACGAGGGAATCCTGGTCTGACGCTCGGCTGGCCATAGGGAAGAAGTTCCTTCGCCTTACCCTAACCGAGCATTCTAGGCCGTTGGCGCAAAGGAATCGACAAGAAACCGGTAGATTCCGCACGAGCGACGGGCAACCCGGAAGTAATGAACACACGCGTTAGCTTGCGTCGCACAACGTCGCGGCTGATGTCCAGCAGTTTGGCCGGGGGCGTGTCCATTTCCGCAAAATGGCACCTGACCTTTTTCAGCACAAACCGCCGGGCCCCGGAAATCAGCGATTACTGCTCCTCAGCGGCACCTGTCTGCGAGCCTTCATCGTCTCCGCGAATCAGGCCGAACTTCTTTAGCTTGTAACGCAGCGCGTCGCGGCTGATGTCGAGCAGCTTGGCGGCGTGGGTCTGGTTGCCGTTGGCTTGGCGCATGGCCAGTTCGACCATGGAGTGCTCCACTTCTTCGAGCGAGGTTCCGCCTTCGGGGATATAGAGGCGCGGGAGGGTGCGGCCGTTGGGCAAAGTCTGTCCACCGTCCGCGGGTGACGTTCGCTCGAAGACCGTGCGGCCACCCGATTCTCCTACGGAAAACGGCAGATACACGGGACGCAGGAACGGCTCTTCTTCGANNTCGCGCACATTGCCCGGCCAGTTATGACTGAAAATTAGACGGCGCGTCTCCTCGGTGACGCCGCGAATCGACTTCTTGAATCGGCGGTTGTAGCGTTCGATGAAGAAGTCCACCAAGGGCATGATGTCTTCTTTTCGCTCGCGCAGCGGCGGAATAAAGATCGCGATAATGGCCAGCCGGTAATAGAGATCCTGGCGNNGCCTCGAACAGACCTTTCTTCATCTGCTTGGCATCGGTGAACGCGCCTTTTTCGTGGCCGAAGAGCTCGGCTTCCATCAGCGTCTCGGGAATGGCCGAGCAGTTGATGGCCACGAAGGGCCTCTCCTGGCGCGAGCTTTCGTAGTGGATGGCTTTGGCGATGAGGTCCTTGCCAGTGCCGCTTTCGCCTTGAATCAGAATGGTGGTGGCCTCGCTGGCCGCAACCTTGCGCACGAAGTTCATGAGCTCGGTCATCTTGGCGGAGACGCTGACCACGCTGTCATAACCGGCTCCGCGGCGCACCTCACCGCGCAGAGCCTGGACTTCGGTGCGCAAGGTGGTGGCTTCGAGCGCATTCTTGATGGTGATGTGAAGTTCATCGAAATCGACTGGCTTGCCTACAAAGTCGTAAGCTCCGAGCTTGAGCGCGGCTTTGACGTCGTCAAGCTGCGGATCGGCGGTGATCATGATGACGGCGCGGGCGTCGCCATTCTTCTTGAGCTGATCGAGCACTTCAATGCCGCTGAGGTCGGGCATGCGCACGTCGAGCAGGACGAGGTCGGGCGCTTCGCGCTGCGCCAGTTTGAGCGCAGGCTCGCCGGCCTCGGCCTCGATTACGTGGTATCCCCACTCCTCGCACTTCTGGCGGAGCGACCAGCGCACCAGGCGCTCGTCGTCCACAATCATGATTTTCTCGGCAGGCACCGGTGTTTAATTTACTACGAAATGGGAGGGGATGGCTTGGGTGAATCAGTTGCCAGTTGCCAGTTCCCAGTTCTCAGTAAAACCTATAGAGCCCGGGACGCGGTTTTTTGCTGAGAACGGGAACTTCTAAGAGGCTGCGGCTTGAGGGGCGGGCATGCGAAACGGCAAGACCACCTCGAACTTGCTGCCTTGTCCGACCACGCTGCTTACTTCGATGCGGCCGTGATGTTCTTCCACGATGCGGCGGGCGAGAGAGAGGCCAAGGCCTGTGCCATTGCCCTTGGTGGTATAGAAAGGGCGAAAAATATTGGACAGGTTCTGCGGAGGGATGCCACGACCGGTGTCGCTCACCATCACCGTGGCGTAAACATCTCGCGAACCGATCTCGACGCGGACTGTGCCCGGGCCTTCCATGGCTTGAACCGCGTTGACGATCAGGTTCAGGAACACCTGGCCGAGGCGCGATTCGTCCCCGTGGACCATGGGCACGGGCTGGAATTTGCGCACGATGCGCGCGCGGTGCTTGAGCTCGTTCCAGGCCATGCGCAGCGAGGATTCGAGAATGCGCTGCATGTCGACCGGGCCCATCGAGGTCTCAGGCGTGCGCGAGAAGATCTTGAGGTCGCGAACGATGTCGCGCAGGCGCTCCGATGCTTCCAGGGCGTCGCGCAGTTCTTCATCGAGTTCCACCCGATCTTTCTCGCTGCTCGGATCGAGCTTGAGCGTGGGGACGCATTCCACGGCCATGTGCAGGTTGGTCAGAACCGCGGCGAGCGGGTTGTTGATCTCGTGTGCCACGCCTGCGGCCAGGATGCCCACCGAGGCCATGCGGTCGGAAACCATGAGCTGCTCTTGCAATCGTCGATGTTCCGTGACGTCGAAAATGGTGGCGAGGTGGCCGAAACAACTTCCGGTCTCGTCCACGATGGAATGGAACGCCAGCATGCCCCACAAGGCGGTGCCGTCGTCGCGGCGCAGCCGGCATTGGGCGCGGAAGGTGGTTGTGCTGTCGGTCTTGCCGTGCAGGTACCCTGTGATGGCGTCGACAATCTTGGTCTCGGCCAGGAAATGCAGCAACTCCGCGCGACCGGTGTCGGACGGATCCAGGCCGAGCATGTCGGCCATGCGGCGATTCATATAGGTGGTGCCACCGTCGCGGTCGAGCATCCAGATGCCCTCGTGGGCGGTCTCGACGATGCGCCGGAATTTGATCTCGCTCGCGGCCAGGCTTTCCTCGGCCTTGCGGCGCGCGCGGCGTTCGGCGGCTTCGCGCAGTTCGCGTTCGACCGCCGGCACCAGACGCGCCAGGTTGTTCTTGATCAGAACGTCGTGCGCGCCCGACTTCAGCACCTCGACCGCGGTTTCTTCGCCCACGGCCCCGGAAACCACCAGGAAGGGAATGTCGGGCCCGGTTTCCTTGAAGATGTGGATGGCGGCCAGGGCATTGAGACCAGGAAGAGAGTAGTCACTCACCACCACGTCCCACTGGCCTGATTTGAGGGCCGCGCGAAAGTCGTCGGGTGTGTCCACTCGTCGGGAGTCGACGGCGAAGCCGGCGCGCACAAGATGCCGGGTGACGAGCAGGACATCGTCCTCGGAGTCCTCGAGAAACAGGACGCCAAGATGGCGGCTCACGGCAGTCCGCCCTCGGCGGCGGGCAATTGATTCAAGGCCAGCCAGTAATTGCCAATGAGTTCGACGGCGCCCGCGAACTCCACGAAATCCACGGGCTTGCGGATGTAGCTGTTGGC
>PMMJ01000404.1 GCA_003162255.1 Acidobacteriaceae bacterium
GCGGAGTCTTTTCCAGGTAAGCCTTATGTGAATCGCGGGATCAGCGGGCAAACCACTCCGCAGATGGTACTTCGCTTTCGCCAAGACGTGATCGCACTGCGGCCTGAGGTCGTGGTGATCCTCGCTGGTACCAACGATATTGCGGAAAATACTGGCCCCATCACAATCGGAGCGATCGAAGATAATCTCGCTTCGATGGTGGATCTTGCGAAGCGCAACGGAATCAGGGTGGTTCTGTCGGCGCTCGTGCCGGCGCTGAAATATCCATGGCGGCCGGACCTGGCGCCGGTGGAGAAGATTCACTCTCTCAATGACTGGATGAAAGACTACGCCGCGAAAGAAGGATTGCTTTTCCTCGACTACCACTCCGCCATGGCGAATGAGCAGCGCGGTCTCAAAGCGGAACTGTCCGAGGATGGAGTCCACCCAAACAAAGCTGGCTATGCCGTGATGGCTCCGTTGGCGGAGAAGGCAATCGCCGCAGTATTGGGCAGGAAGTGAGAGTTGTCTCTTATGCGCGGCAAGTTAACAGCCTTTGTTGTCTACGCCCTCTTGTTCTTCACTTCATCCGCAACCGGGCGAGTCAAGGCGGATTGGACGGTGGCTTCCAGTGGCGAGGTTGACGGCCGGATTCAGCGTCAGCTGCACGAGCTTGCATCGCAAAATGACGCGTCGCTTAGTTTTTCAGCCGATGCCGCGCAAAACACCGTCGCACCTCGCAATGCCAGCGGATTGCTGATCCAGTTGGATCGCGTAGCCGATGCCGCCGCGTTCCTCGCGGAACTCGAGAAGGAAGGCGGCGGGGCGAAGGTTGAACCCACGGCAGAGCTGGCTGCCGAAGGCTACATTCTGCGCTGTTCTTATTCAGGTGTTGATGCTCCGAGTGGTCCGCGACCCAATCGCATTCGCATTCAGGCGGTTTCCGCCATTGGTCTTCACAACGCATTGCTGCGAATTCCGGATCTCCTTGCAATCGAGGCGTCGAAAAGCCCGTTGGATCTCATCCCGCGACCGCAGTTCGTAAGCCTTCAAGAGAACGGCGCAGAAGTTATCTTCGCCGATTATCCATCCTTTCCCATTCGGGGCATTGTGGAAGGTTTCTACGGAACGCCTTGGAGCCACGCCGACCGCCTGGACGTGCTGCGTTTCGAAGGGCAGCACGGAATGAACCTCTACATTTACGGGCCGAAGGATGATCCGTATCACCGCAAACTCTGGCGCGAGCCCTATCCGGCGGAGCAACTGAAACACCTGAGCAGACTTGAGGAGACTGCAAGAGAAAACTTCGTGGACCTCAGCTTCGCGATAAGCCCAGGACTTTCCATAACTTATTCCAGCGAGACGGATTTTCAGACCCTTGCGCACAAGCTGGAGAATGTCGGCAAGCTTGGAATCACAAATTTCGCTCTCTTCCTGGACGACGTGCCGCAGGACCTGGTGCATCCGGAAGACAAGGCGCGCTTTAAGACGCTCGCCCAGGCGCACATCCAACTGATCAACCGTTTGTACGATCACCTCAAATCGCTCTCGGTGAAGAATCGTCTGATGGTATGTCCTACCACCTACACGAATGAATGGGGCAATCGCGAATACATTCGAGAGCTGGGGGCAGGCGTGAATCCGGAGATCCCGCTGAATTGGACTGGGACGGAGGTTATCCCGCGGACGATCACGGCGGTTCAAGCTAAGGAATGGGAGGGATACATCCGCCGCAAGCCTCTCGTCTGGGACAACTATCCCACCAACGACAACGGTGGGTGGTGGCTAAACCTGGATCCCCTCCGCGGACGCGACCCGGACCTTTTTACGGCGACGCAGGGTTTGTTTTCCAATCCCATGAATCAAGCGCATGCCACTCTGATTCCCCTCCAGACCGTAGCCGACTACTTATGGAACCCGCCAGCGTACGATCCTGAAAGATCGCAGAGACATGCTCTGATCAGTCAGTATGGCTCCGACGCACCAGCGCTCCTCGCCCCATTGCTGAAAGTTTTTGCGGCGGAGCGGGGAGACGGCTTGATCTTTAAGTCCATCTTTGAAGAGACTTGGACTCCAGTTGATGTTTCCGCTGTCGAGTCGCAGGTTGCCCGCTTGAGTTCTGCAATCGCAGCCCTACAGGGCCAGTCCCGGTTCGAGAAACTGGTTTCCGAAATCTCTCCGATCCCGAATTTGCTCCGCGATCAACTGGCACGTATTCGAGCAGACGCTGCATTCAGGCATCTGCCAGACGGAAAGATTCAGTGGGATCGCGAGCGAGATGTTCTGAAAGCAACAAAAGTCGCGAGCAAACCCGCTATTGATGGTGATTTCTCGAAGTGGGAGGCTGGGCCTGTATATCTCCTGAATAGGAAGTCGCAGGTCATTGAAGGCGAAGACCTGTGGAAGGGGAAATCGCAGTTTTCGGCTCGGGTTGCGCTGGCTTGGGACGAAGAAAACCTTTACATCGGAGTGGACGTCACTGATCCTGGCCTCTACCAGCCTTTCTTGGGAAGAGGGGTGCAGAACGGAGACGCTTTCCGCCTAATCCTGGACACGATGTTGCCTGTTGCAGACAAGCCCGGCAGACTAGCTGACGTCTTCGACGTTTATCTAAGTCCCGGAGATTTTGCAGGTGTGAATCCCAGTGTCTTTTGCAATGAAGATTTCTTCCCCCTAAGGTCACGGCTCCACGACTACAACCGCGAGATAAAGGCGACATGGAAGAAGACGGCGACGGGATTCTCCGGTGACGTGATTGTGCCGGTGGCTTTCTTCGCGCGCCCGAATTTTGCGGCGGGCTATGAAATCGGCTTTAGCTTCGAAGCGCAAAAAGTATTTCCCCCCAAGGACCCATTCGAGGATGATCCAGCCCGGATCGTCCTTTCCTCGAAGGAAGGCACGTTGTTCCCTGTAGAATCGCAAAGCCCCGCCACGTTTCAGCGTATGGAGTTACTGGGCCCAGCCGACGGCTCCATATCTGGCTCCCGTTTGTTTTGAAGCGGAACAGACGGAGCCGAGTGATTACTCGTCGTTTCTGCTCACCAGGGAACGCCCTGGCCGTGACGGAGGTGGTGGCGTGGGCTGCCAGCAACGGCGATCGTAGTGAAAACGCCGACTATCAGTACGGCAAGCGGCGGCTGCGGCAGATCGATGGGCGGATTCGCTTTCTCACAAAGCGAATCGAGGCCGCGGAAGTGGTGGACCCGGAAGCTCCGAGAGCGGGGCAGGCGGCGACGAGGGCATTCTTCGGAGCGACGGTGCGCTATGCCAATGCCGCGGGAGTATCGCGAGTGGTGAGCATCGTGGGCACCGACGAGGTCGATCTCAACCGCAATCACATCCACATCAGTTAGGTGTCACCTCTGGGGCGCCCGTTGATGAAGTCGGCAGTGGGTGACAGCGTAGTCCTTCAATTGCCGGGCGGTACAGAATACCTGACCGTGCTGGAAGTGTGTTACGAGCGCATTTNNTGTGGAACCGTTCCGTGAACCACCTGGATCCGAGGCCTCGGCAAAGGGACCCTCGCCGACGCTAATCCACCTGACGAAGAAACAGCGAGATTGGCTTATCTGCAACGGTGTGCGGGGCCGCACTTCCAAGCGGGCGTGACCAGTCTTCTCTCGACATAATAAGATAGAAATGGTACAACGTAATAGGATAATAATAATACAGCGCAATAGTATAACTACGGCGCAACACAATCGGATAATGGAAACACGAAGCCTGAAGGAACTCGGCTATGGCCAGACCGCCTGAAAAACTCGCGCAGTCCCTCGAAATCCTGCGGAACCTCCAGATCGCGGAAGGGGCTGGGGCGATCCGGGCGCGCGACCTGTCACGTACGCACCGGGAGCGCCTCCTGCGCAACGGCTTCCTGCAGGAAGTCATCAAGGGCTGGTATATCCCGAGCCGCCCGGACGACGTGAAGGGCGAGAGCACGGCCTGGTACGCGTCATTCTGGCGCTTCTGCGCCGTGTATCTGGAAGCGCGTTTCGGCGTTCGGTGGTGCCTTTCACCGGAGCAATCGCTTTCGCTTCATGCCGGCAACTGGACCGTGCCTGGCCAGCTCGCGGCGCGGTCGCCGCGCGCGGGCAACAAGGTCACCAAACTCCCGCATGGCACGTCCCTGCTGGAGCTTCGCATCGCGCTGCCGGGTGTGGCGGACCGGAAGGAAGAGGCCGGCCTGCGGCTGTTCTCGGTGGAATCTGCCCTGATTGCGTGCTCCCCCAACTATTTTTCGAACAACGCGACGGATGTCCGCGCGGTGTTGCCGATGATACGGGACGCCTCCCGTCTTCTCGCCCGACTCCTTGAGGGCGGTCACACGGTGATCGCCGGACGGGTGGCCGGGGCCTTCCGCAACACCGGACGCGACCGCATCGCGGACGATATCGTAAAAACGATGACGGCGGCCGGTTATGCCGTGCGGGAGAACGATCCCTTCACGGACAAGCCGTCCCTGGTCATCGGAGTCCGCGAAACCTCTCCTTACGTAAACAGGCTGCGGCTGCTCTGGCAGAAAATGCGAGAGCCGGTCATCGAACGCTTCCCAAAAGCGCCGGGCCCGCCCCTCAATATCGATGCATACCTCAAGCGCGTCAACGACGCCTACGTCACAGACGCCTATCATTCGCTGTCGATCGAGGGCTACCGCGTCACGCCCGCTCTTATCGAACGCGTCCGCAGCGGCACTTGGAATCCGGAAGCCGATGAGGGCGATCGCGAACAGCGAAACGCCATGGCGGCGCGGGGCTACTGGCAGGCCTTTCAGTCCGTGCAGAAAAGCCTCGGCAAAATTCTGAATGGGGAAAATCCGGGAGAGGTCGCGGACGTGGACCACGGCACGTGGTATCGAGAGCTGTTCGCGCCGAGCGTCACCGTCGGCCTGCTGAAGCCCGCCGATCTCGCCGGCTATCGCAACGGCCAGGTCTATATCCGCAAGTCGATGCACGTGCCGCTGAACCGGGACGCGGTGAGGGACGCCATGCCGGCGTTCTTCGACCTCTTGCGCGAAGAGCCACATCCGGCCGTCCGCGTGGTGCTCGGGCACTTCATCTTCGTCTACATCCACCCTTATATGGATGGCAACGGCCGCGTCGGGCGCTTCCTGATGAACACGATGATGGCGTCGGGCGGATACCCGTGGACGGTCATTCCGGTAACCGACCGCAACGCCTACGTGAACGCTCTCGAAAAAGCGAGTGTCGGCGAGGATATTGCGCCCTTCGCGGACTTCCTCGCCGGTTTGGTGAAAAAACGGCTGGCGGGCGAGCCCTTGCCGGCGGTGCCGAAAGCTTCATTGTAGACGAACGCTAAAACAATTCTCGATCTGCAGGGAGTGCGCATGTACGAGTTGCCGAGAACGATTCCAGACGTGAAGATGCTGCTGGCGCGCGCGATGGAAAGCGCAGCGGATTTCAAAAGCTGCAAGGCTCACGGTGTGATCGCTCGCTGTCCCTTGACTGTCCAACAAGGATTCCCTGTCGCTTCTTACAAGGCTTTTCGAGGGCCACCCGCGTCTTGTAAGTTGTTGAAATTCCAATTAACCGCTCATAACCCAAAGGTCGGTGGTTCAAATCCACCCCCCGCAACCAACCTTAACCTCCACAAAGACAATCACTTGGACTGGATCTCGTCAGGCCCTAGGTCCATTCGATTATTGCCTGTTCGCTCCCCGTTGCTGGAAAGCTACGCCGCAGGGGCAATTTCATTGAATAGAACTCCTACCACTACGCTGTTCGCGATGCGTTTCTGCTCCGAAACTGCTTGGGTATAAATGTTCATGGTGCTCTGGATGGTGGCGTGCCGAAGCAATTCTTGTTGCACCTTGATGTCGGTGCCTGCACCGCGCAACATCGTTGAGTACGAATGCCGAAAAGTGTGCCAACCGATCTTCCCGATTCCAGCCCGTAACGCCGCCGATCTCAAGTGACGCCGGAGGATGTCCTGCTGCGCTCTCGGTCGGCCAGTGCGATTTGAAAAGACCCAGTCTTGAGGGCCTTTATACGAACTGCCTTGCCACAACTCTTTCAGAGAACTGGCGAGGCGAGGATCGATGGGCAGTGGCTTTTGAGAGGCTTCCGTTTTGGTGTCCCCACTCCGGCCGTTTACAACTCCCCGCCGAATCAGGACCGTGAGATCCTCCCAGTTGAAATCCCGCCACTGCAGGCCCATGATTTCACTGGCGCGAAGGCCTAAACATGCCGCGACCAGAACCATGGTAAGGAGGCGGTAAGGGAGATCCTGCACTTTGACTCGGGTGCCATTTCGCGCAAGCGACTCTTCTGCGGTGTTCAGTTCAAACGGACCGAAGCGATAACGAATCCCTTTTGGTGTCCCCCGGCACGGTACCCCCAGTTGGAGAAGATCCTAGCACAGGTTACGGCCTAGGGCTCCGGTTAAGACGGGCCTGTAAGTGATTGACCAGCAATGACTGTTTGGTTAAGGGAGACTTAAAACCCAGTTTCATTGACCGCGCAGCAGATTTGAATCACATTCGCGTTCGCCGGGGGCTGGATGTCGCGTTCAGGGAATCGACTCTTGGACGGCGGACGATGGGGCCGGCCTCTGGGGCTTTTTCGATACTTCGGACAAGGAGAACATCATGATTCGCAAAACCACCCGAACCCGCCTGCGTCATGCCGTGTGCGCACTGGGGCTTCTGCTCTCACTCGCCGCCCTGCCTGCCTATGGGCAGCATGTCCATCAACTTTCCTATAACGGCTCTGCCTGGGTAGACGAGCAGCTTCCCAGTGCCCAAACGACCGTTGTCACGTCCATCGCCTCAATTCTGACAACGCCCAACAACCAGGGGCATGTCTACTACTTCGCAGGGGACGGTGAATTTGGCGATGTGCATCAGCTTTTCTATAACGGCACAAGTTGGGCCGACGAAGATCTGACGGCTGAAGCGGGGGCGCCGCAGGCTAACCCATTCTCTGTAACCGCCTTCTCGGTTGGGAACTACCAGTACGTCTACTACGTCGCGTTTGGCGGCGATGTCCATCAGTTGCTTTACAACAACAGCGGTTGGTCTGATACCGATCTGACAGAAATCACCGGGGGGCCTCAGGCCCGTGGACAACTGGTTGCTTTCACCACTTCGCCTGCAGTGCACGTCTTTTATACCGAAGGAGACAACAATGACGTTCACCAGATTTTTAACACCAATGGCGCCAACTGGCAGGACCAAGATCTGACCGTCGCCACGGGTGGGGCGACGGTTGGCGGAGAAGGAGTCTCCGGGTTCAACATCGGCAACTTTCAATACATTTACTTACTTGATGGCTCCGGTCACGTGCACCAATTTCTTTACAACAACTTCAACTGGTCCGATGAAGATTTGACGGCTTTAACCAAAAGCCTTCCCTCTCTGTTTGGAAATCGCGTCGATGCCTTTGTAGTCCCCGGCACGAAGAAGTTGCGCGTCTATGTCCAGGCTGAAAACGATCACATTTTGCAGCTTTCTTCCACGAACAACGTGAAATGGAGCAGCTCCGATTTGACGAAGAAAACAAAAGCGCCGGCAGGATACCCCGGCACGAACATTGCCGGTTTTGCCACTGCGAACAACCAGCTCCAGGTCTACTACGATTCGGAACAGAGTCACATCAACCAGTTCGTGCTTCCAGCCCACACAACTACGTGGCAAAACAGCGATCTGATGCCCGGGCCCATCGGCGGTGTCGCCGCCAATAGCGGTATCTCCGGGTTCTCCCTGCAGAATCTGCCTTACGTGTTTTACCAGGGCGATTGAAGCAGGTCACTCCAGTACATCTGGTTATTGATGACAGCTTGCTCGCCGAAATGAGTTAGTCAACAAGATAGTACGTCGACCATATTCAGCAGGAGGAGTTATGCACCACAGCAAGAAAGTGCGCTTCCGAGTTTTGCTCTCTCTGGTTTTCACCTTGATTTTCTCCGCCATCCTGGCGGCACAAACCGAGACTGGATCTCCATCAAAGAACTCCTCGGCGAACCCGGTCAAGCAGCGGCTGGAACAAATTCTAGTGCACTTTGGACAAACCCCTCCGACTGGTGTGGAAGCGCAACCGCAACCGGTGCCTGCGCGCCTCGACCCTCGTTCGGCTGAAGCTCATCAAAGTTCTCCGCTACAAGAGGTCCGTCTGTCGGGCGCGCCGACGGCCGCCGAGAGATATGTTTTCGGCCGGATGGACTTGGCCACCGGCAACTATCCCAACGGGGTCGCTGCCGGGGCATTTCAGACCGGCGGGCCGCAGAGCATCGCAGTGGCCAACGACTATTCAGAGACGGTCTCGATCTACGTCGCCAATGCTGACGGAACCTTCCAGCCTCGCGTCGACTACGCCACGGGAGTGGAACCCGGGGCTATCGCGGTCGCAGACTTCAATGGGGACCACAACCTGGACTTGGCGGTCGCGAATTGGGCGAGCGGCACCGTATCGGTTCTCTTGGGCAATGGCGACGGCACGTTTCAGCCCCACATCGATTATTCCGTAGGAGGCGGATACGTCGCCGCCGTCACCGTAGGCGACTTCAACCACGATAACAAACTCGATCTCGCTTTGACCAGCGAGGCAACAAACTCGGTAGCCATTCTGTTAGGTAACGGAGACGGTACCTTCCAGCCGGAGGTGAGCTATGAGGTGGGCAATGACCCTCGTGTCGTAGTCGCTGGCGACTTCAACGGTGACAATCATCTCGATCTGGCGGTGGTGGCGGGTTCGGAACAGGTCGCGATCTTGCTCGGCAATGGCGATGGAACCTTCAAGCCCGCCGTTGAGTATCAGTCTGGCGCCCTTTGCTGGTCGTTGGTGTTGGGCGATTTCAACGGCGATCACAAACTTGATCTTGCGGTTGCCAGCGTGGATAGCAACAACGTTTCCATTCTGCTGGGCAACGGCGATGGCACGTTTCAGTCCCACGTCGACTACCCGACCGGTAACAGCCCCTACGACTTGGCGGTCGGCGACTTCAACGGCGACGGCGTGCTTGATTTGGCGACAGCGGACTACGTCGATAACACGGTTTCGGTATTGCTCGGGAAAGGGAATGGCACGTTCAAAGCGAGAGAAGTTTATGGGACGGGTTTGCAGCCATGGGCGTTAGCCGCCGCAGATCTGAATGGAGACGGCAAGTTGGATTTGGCCGTAGTCAATTCGGGATCAAACACCGTGACTATTCTAGCCAACGAAGGCAAGGCTGTATTTCAAACTCACGCCACCTTTGCTGTCGGAAAGTCGACAGTGCCATTCACAGTGGGCGTCGCAGATTTTAACGGCGACCATATTCCAGACCTCGCCGTCTCGGATTTCGGGAGCAATACTGCGTCGATTTTTCTCGGCAAGGGCGCGGGCAAATTCAAGTCTCCAGTCACCTACACAACCGGGTTCAGTCCTGCTGGTTTAAGTATCGGAGACTTCAACGGAGATGGACTTCCGGACTTGGCCATGCCAACTGCCGGGTCGAACGCCGTTTCCATCCTCCTCGACCAGAGCAATGGTACTTTCGAATCTGCTCCCGCAGTCGCGACAGGCCAATGGCCTCTGGGAATCGCAACCGGCGACTTTAACGGCGATGGAAACCTGGATTTGGTCACAACGAACGATGATGTCGACACGGTTTCCGTCGCGCTCGGCAACGGGCGGGGCGGATTTTCGTCTCACGTGGACTATCAGGCAGGGCTGTATCCGGTAGCAATCGTCATCGCCGACTTTAACCTCGACGGGAAACTCGATGTGGTTACTGCGAACACAGGCGCTGACACCGTCAGTGTTTTGCTGGGCAAAGGCGATGGCACATTTCAGCCGGCCCTGACCTTCGCTGCGGGCAATGTCGTTTTTCAAATGGTCGAGGGGGATTTTAATCATGACGGCAAACCCGACCTGGCCCTTGCGAACAACGGAACAAATACAGTCTCGATTCTACTCGGGAACGGCGACGGCACATTTCAGCCGAGCGTCGATTATCCGATTAACAGCTTGGGTTTTGGCATAGTCACCGGCGATTTCAACAGCGATGGAGCGTTGGACCTGGCTGTAACGAGCAACAACTGCAACACTCCGGCGTCCAACTGTCTGGGTACGATTTCCGTCCTTCTTGGCAACGGCGATGGCACGTTCCAACCGCGCGTGGACTATCCAGGTGAAATTTATCCAGCGTTCCTCACCGCAGCTGACTTGAATGGCAATGGTGGAACCGACCTGGTGGTGCCCGATGCCTATCTCGGAACTGTTTCGGTCATGCTCAATCTTCCCGTCATCGGCGTCTTTCCGAATGCGTTGAATTTCGGTAGTGGGAAGGTCGGAGTTAAGAGCACTCCACAAACGATCACCATCGGCAACCCGAGCGGCACGCCCATCACCGTCAAGAAGCCGACGATCAGCGGTGCTGATGCGAGCGATTTCGCTCAAACCACAACGTGTCCGTTATCACCCGCCACGCTCGCTCCGGGGCTGAGTTGTTCCGTCGTCGTGACTTTCACTCCCAAGGCAACGGGCTCTCGGACAGCGACGCTCAAGATTACCGATAGCGTTCCCGGAAGCTCGCAGCTCGTGGGTTTGGGAGGAATGGGGCAATGAATGCAATCAGGGACCGCGGCAAAAGTAAATGAAGCAATGGACGCCTAGCCAAAACTGAAGGTGTGGAGAGATCGCCGTCACGGACCGGGGAAGGACGCGGCGGCGCGGGGAGTCTGCGGAACACGCAGACTCCCAGACTTTAGAGAATCACCGCGGCACTGTAGGAACTTGAATACCAACATATCGAGAGGACCATGACCATGAGAACGATTCCAGCTTTCCGCGCGAGCTTGGTGCTCGCCCTGTTGATTTGCATGTCGGCTACCATCGCCTTGGCGCAGATCACTCCCAGCGACGATTCCTACACGCTAACCAGTTCTCCCACGGTTAACTTCGGTGCGAAGAATACTCTGGAAGTGGAGAGTGCGGGAGCAACCGCCTTCGTTCGCTTTGACCTGTCCGGCATTCCGTCGAGCATCACCGGTTCCATGGTCGCCAAAGCCACCCTGAAGATCTACGTCAGCACCGTCACTACCGCGGGATCGTTCAACCTGGACCTGGTCACGAGCACGTGGACGGAGAGCACGATTACCGCGAACAACACGCCCACACTCGGAAGCGCCATCGCCTCGGCGATACCAGTCACGACGGCTGACAAGAATAAGTATGTTCTGGTGGATGTCACCGCAGCCGCCGTGGACTGGTTGAACGGGACGGCGAACGACGGCATCGCGATCGTGCCGGACGGGACTGTATCGTTTGCGCTGAATAGTAAAGAAACGACAACGACGAGCCATCCGCCGGAGTTGGACGTCGTGCTGACAGGACCTCCGGGACCGGCAGGATCGATTACCGGAGTGACAGCGGGCGCGGGCCTGGCGGGCGGCGGCACGAAAGGCAATGTCACGCTGAGTCTGCTGACGTCATGCTCAAGCGGACAAGTTCTGCAATGGAACGGCTCAACATGGGCCTGTTCGGCGGCAGGTACGGGTACGATCACGGGCGTGACCGCGGGCACCGATCTCACAGGCGGCGGCACCGGCGGCAAGGTCACGCTCAATCTGGACACAACCAAGGTTCCGCAACTCGCAACCAGCAATACCTTCAGTGCGGATCAATCTATCACGGGGAACTTGACCGCCACGGGCGCGATCACCGGGCAAACGATAAACGGATTCTATGGAATCTTCAGTGGCTCGACAGCCTATAACCAGCCGTTAGTGGAGGTAATAAACAGTGACGGGAATGGTATCTATGTGAATTCGACCGGCGGTGACGCATTCGCTGCCATAACAACAGACGGCGTTGGCGTTATCGGGGACTCCGGTACTTATTACGGCATTGAGGGTATCTCGGGTACCGGCACAGGAATATATGGGCAAACATACGGGAACGCGGTCGGTGTGGTGGGCGAGGCAAGTAATAATCCTGGTGGGGGCATAGGCGTCTACGGGGACACGCAATACGGCGGACAAGGCGTTTGGGGTGAATCATTCGGCAACAGCTTCTTCAACGGAGCCGGTCCGGATGGTGTGCACGGCATCGCGAACGGCAACTCGGGATCGGGAGTTGCAGGCGTAAATACTGCTTCGGGAGGAACCGGCGTGTACGGCGCGGTCTATGACAGCTCCAGCTACGCCGGACACTTTGACGGGAATGTGTTTGTTAACGGCAATCTCTCCAAGAATGGCGGTTCTTTCAAGATCGATCATCCACTCGACCCTTCCAATCAATATCTCTACCACTCCTTCGTGGAATCTCCCGACATGAAGAACATGTACGACGGAGTGGTAGCCCTGGATGCAAGGGGCGAAGCCGTGATCACCTTGCCCGAGTGGTTTGGCGCGCTCAATCGCGACTTCCGCTACCAGTTGACCTGTGTCGGTGGATTTGCTCCCGTCTATGTCGCAGAGGAGATCGCTAACAATCAGTTCAAGATTAGCGGTGGGCGAATCGGCCTGAAGGTGTCGTGGCAAGTCACAGGGATTCGCCAGGACGCATGGGCGAATGCACACCGCATTCCAGTCGAAGAACCTAAGTCCGAAGAAGAGCGCGGCACTTATCTGCATCCCGAACTCTTTGGAGCGCCCAAAGAAGCCGGGCTTAGCTGGCGCCGTTACCGCTTTCCAGACAATGTGCAACCACGCAAGGCACTCATTTCTCCGACACCTAGGTATCGCGCAACCGTGAAGCCGGTACCAACTGCGACGATGGCCAAGCACTAAGCACTAAGTCTGAAAAGAATGAGGAAATCCACCGGTGTACATCACCGGGGGAAATGCCAGCCAGTTCAAGATCGGCGGCAGTCAACTGGCGACGACACATAGTGAGGGTAAATGGTCCGTGTTAGGGAACCTCTGAGCAACCGG
>PMMJ01000216.1 GCA_003162255.1 Acidobacteriaceae bacterium
CCTACCTACCAGACCAGGCGCGCCTTCTTCCGCCCGCGCGGGATCACGCCCATCAGGATCTCCTGGCTGTTCAGGGCGATCTGCCCGTCGCCGCGCGCCGCCCGCTTGTAGGTGCCGTCCGGCATCATGCGGCGCGCCTTGACGTTGTCCACCAGATACTCCGCCAGGATCTCGTCGCGGATGCGCCGCATCAAGTCCTCATCCTCTACCGGGAAAAGCAGCTCCACGCGGCGGTTGAGATTGCGCGGCATCAGGTCGGCGCTGCCCACCAGCACCTGTTCGTCGCCGCCGTTGCGGAACCAGTAGATGCGGCTGTGTTCGAGGAACCGGCCCACGATACTGCGCACGCGGATGCGGTCGCTGATGCCGCGAATCCCCGGCCGCAGCGAGCAAATGCCGCGCACGAGGAGATCAATTTCCACTCCCGCTTGCGAAGCGCTGTACAGAGCCCGAACAATATCTTTGTCGAGCAGCGAGTTGACTTTGGCGATGATGCGCGCGGGACGGCCCAGCCGCGCATTCTCCGCTTCGCGCTCAATCAGGCTCATGCATCTTTCCGCCAGATCCAGAGGCGCCACCAGCAGAGGTCCGTAGTTGGGATTTTCCGCGTAGGCCGTTAGAAAACTGAAAACATCGTGTACCGCGCCGGTGATCTCCGGGTCGGCGGTGAGCAGGCTGAGGTCGGTATAGATACGGGCCGTGGTCGCGTTGTAGTTGCCGGTGCCCAGGTGCGCGTATTGGCGGGCGACACCATCGGGATCGCGCCGCACCAGTAAACAAAGCTTGCAGTGCGTCTTCAGGCCGACAAGTCCGTGGAAGACTTGCACTCCGGCATCTTCCATCTCGCGCGCCCAGCGGATGTTCGAGGCTTCATCGAAGCGCGCTTTCAGTTCCACGACGGCAGTGACTTCCTTGTGTGCCGCAGCCGCCATCAGCGACGGAACAATCAGCGAATGCTCGCTGGTGCGGTAAAGGGTTTGCTTGATGGAAAGAACGCGCTCGTCTTCGGCGGCCGATTGAATGAACGATATAACGGAATCGTAAGAATCGTAGGGATGATGCAATAGAATGTCGTGACGGCGTAATTCCTCAAACAGATCGCGGGACTTCGCGGTCAGGCGCAACTCTCGCGGCGCATAGCTGTGATATTTCAAATCGGGCCGCGTCGCTTCGTCATAGATATTGAACAGACGCGATAGATTCACCGGGCCGTTGACGGGGAAAATCTGCCAGCGGTCAAGTTCGAACACTGTGCCCAAGCGCTCGATGATCTCGGGGTCGGCCTCGGACTCGATTTCCATACGCACCGCATCGCCCTTGCGGCGGTTGTGCAACTCCTCGCGCACCGATTCCAGCAGATTGCGCGATTCTTCTTCCTGGAGGTATAGGTTGCTGTTGCGGGTGACCCGGAACGCAGCCGAAGAAACGATGTCGTAGCCCTTGTACATCCGCTCGGCATGGTGGACGACAAGGTCGGCAAGGAAGATGAAATCGATGGTTCCCTGCGATGGCAGCCGGACCAGCCGGGGCAGCGCGCGCGGAACGGTGACGACTCCGGTGTAGGTGAGCGAGGAGCGGCGGCGGCGGCGCAGCAACAGGGCTACGCACAGCGCCTTGTTGATCACGCGCGGAAAGGGATGCGCCGGATCCACTGTGACCGGGGTAAGCAGCGGATCGAGTTCCCGTTCGCAGTAGTCGTCGGCGAAGGCCAGCCCTGCCTCATCCAGTTCGTCGATTCCGAGGACGCGAATTCCCTGCTCCGCCAGTTCCGGCCGCAGGCGGTCGTTCCAGCAGGAATACTGCTCATCGACAAACTTGTGCGTAGCGTCGCTGATCAGTTCCCGCTCCTCCACCATGGTGAGCCCGTCGGGAGTGGTGGAATTATGGCCGTCTTCCAGTTGTTGCAACAGGCCGCCGACCCGGACCTCAAAAAATTCGTCCAGGTTGCTGGCGGAGATCGCCAGAAATTTCACGCGCTCAAGCAGCGGATTGCGGAGATCCCCGGCTTCTTCGAGAACGCGCCAATTAAATTTCAGCCACGATGCTTCGCGGTTCAGGAGGGGTGCGCGGTCGCTCAGAGTTCTAGGAGCCATACTTACCAGATCATGTTTGCCGAACCAATGTTGGTAGAACCAATCGTCAAGCTGGAACGTCTAGCGCAATCGGGTCGTCGGATGATCGGGTCATCGAAGACCCGCTGCGAGGCTGGGTTTCGATCACGCGATCGCCCGATCCTTCGCAACTCGCTGCTATTCTGGAGCTTTCTTATTCCGGCGAGTAATGATGAACCGCACTTCGGTCCCATTGGGCCGCCGCAAAAACAAATGCCGCTTATCGACGCGGCCCTGAACTACCGCACCGGGCTTCCAATCTTCCGGCAACATTTCATGCGCGTTCCGCGGCTCGCGCTCTGCAACCACAACGGTTCCCGCGGCGCGGACAGCAACCTCGAAGTACGGATCTTCATGATAGATGGGAGTGTCGACCACCCAGTATACAACCCGGTCTCGCGTCTTAGTCTCGGCTCGGATGATGGTCAGCGCCACGGGACCGCTCTCGACCGCAAAAGAGCGCGCTCCCAGGCCCGCGAACAATAACAGCGTAACCAAGATCCGGCAAGGCATCCGACCCAAAATAGTATACCAATCTGGCTGCGAGCTCCGGGCTGCAAGCTGTGAGCAAACCAATGTCTGGGACTGGTCGCAGATCGTGGCTCGTCGCTCGAGGTTCATAGGAAAAGGGCGCCGCTTTGCCGCCGGCGCCCTTAGGTTAAGACTTCGAATCGCACCGAGCGTGCGATCAGAAGGTGTAGATCAAGTCAAACTGCAGACGGTTGAGCCAAGGTTCCTGGGCACCCGAACCCGGCACCAACACTCCCGTCCCTGCGGTTGGCGAAACCTTCATGTTTGCCGCCAGGGATGCGTTTTCGAGGTACGGATCCAAAGTGCGGCCGTGCCACCAGGTGAACGAAGCGGTGGTGTTTGGAGCAACCCGCCACAGGCCGTAAAAGCGGTGCTGCAGTATGTTGGTAGGAGCGCGCTGATCGCTCTCTGCCCACGACGCGATGACCGCGTCCTGCTCTTCCCGCTCGAACGCGTACCCCACTTGGAAGTCGTTCTTCTTCTTCTGCTGGCCGACACTGATGTCGAACAGGTAAGCCTTCGACTGCTTGCCCAGGTGGGTGTTCGCCGCTGCCTGCGCGGCGCTTCGAGTCGCATACGTGTCAGTCACGGCGTATGTGAGCGAGGCGTTATTGGTGTAGGTGTAGTCGAACGGATGATCCGAAGCGTTCAGGTTGTTCTCGTATTCGAGCAGTAAGTTAATCGGCAAGCGCGGCAGCCCAGTCTTGAACTGATTGTTCAGGATCAGATCCGCGTAGAGGAAGTTCGACAGGAAGTGAAGGTTGCCCTTACCGTCGGTGTAGGTCGAGTTCGTCATGCCGTTAGGAGAAAAGACGCAGGGCGCAACGCTAACCAGAGGGGTGGCGGTGACTCCCGCTGCGGTAACGTTCTGGGCGCTCTTCGGCGTGGAACAGCCCGGGCCTTCAGCGGGTAACTGGAACGTGATCGTGTTCGGCACCGTCACCACCGGGGTCACACCAGGGGGGGTAACAGTGATGTTGTAAATGCCGCCGCCGGTGGTCGCACCCGTCTGATAGGCACTGGCATTCAGCAGAGCGTCGTTATAGCGCCAATTCAGGAGCGTAAACGACGGCGTCAAAGTCCAGAACTTCAGGGGCTGCAAACGTCCGCCGACCTGGCCGCCAATGGCATACGAATCACGCCCGGCGAACAAGCCACCCGCACCGCTGACTTCGTTATAGAGCAGGTTCATGATCTGAAAATTGACGTTCTTGACCACGGGTACGCTCTCGAAGTCCTTCGAGACCTTGGCCACGAAACCTTCCGGATTGATATCGGGGTCGAAGGTCACCGACGTGCGCTGCCAGGTGTAAGCGAACTTACCACCAGTCAACGACAGCCACTTGTGCGCCACCGGGTTATAGGTGATGTACCCGCGATCGAGGCCTATCGTTTTGCGCTCGAAGAAATTGTTCATCGTCTCGTTGGTGGTCGTCGGATCGGAAAGGCTTCCGGTGGCCAGCGCCACTCCCGCGATGAAGTCTTCGTTCAGCTTACCCTCGAATCCGAACCGAATGCGTATTCGGGCGCGGTTGCGGTCGTTACAGGCGGTGCATCCGCTGTACTTCTGGAAGTAATCCTCACCGCGCACCCGAACGTCTCCCGTCCAGCGCAGACGGCCCAAGGCGTCCTCGAGGCCAGCGAAGCGCTTCTGCTGCTCCTGCTCGGAGAGCGCGTTGTTAGTCAGCGTGGTCTGCACATCGGCGAATTCCGAGTTGAGTTTGTCGACGGAATCCTTCGGGGCGGACGAAGAGGCAACCCCATTTGCCCTCTGCTGGGCGTCCGCAGCAGCCTGCTGTGCCTGCTGCAGTTGCTGCTGTGTCTGCTGAAACTGCTGGTTGGTTTGCTGCAGTTGCTGGTTGGTCTGCTGTAATTGATCCGACAGGGCCTTGATTTGTTCCTGTTGTGCCGCCACCGCGTCTTTCAAGGCTTGCACGTCCGCGTCCACGGGCTTGCTCGCCTTCTTCTTAGGTGTGGCTGTCTGCGCGAATAGCACCGACACCAACAGCAGGACGACACTTAGTCTGATAACCGCTTTCATTTTTTCTCCTTTTGCCCAAATCCGCGACTCCGGCTGGGGGCCCGGGTGCGCGCAGCTTGCGTCTCAAATGTTTGAACTATCTTTTTCGACTTGCAGCTGCTTCAAAACTCTTCTGATTCTTCTCGATCGCTTGCCTTAACCTTGTTCGACCGCTGGATACAGGGTCCGCGTTAGCTGCGGATCCTTAGCCCCATACCCCTCGGGTGGACCGTAATCCCTATAAATATACTAGACTAACTTGTATTTGGCAGCAATTCCCGTGCCAGATCCCTTGCNNCCGAAATCAAAGACTTCCAGTTGTACGACCCATAGACCACTTGCACCTCAGGCCCCCTATGCGCAAAACTCTTTCCGACATTCCACGCATTTCGCCTGCTGAAGGCCGAAGCATCCCCGAACTTCCATCGGCCACTCAGTGGATCTGTTTAATGGCCGCCTTGACTTTTTCCACCACGCTCCCGGGCAAAGGGGCATAGCTAAGCTGGCTGGTCAACTTCTGGCCGTCGGTGACCATCCAATCCAGAAAATCAGAGATGATCTTCCCTTTTTTGGGATCCTTGGCCTGCGCCGGAATCAACAGCCAGGTAAAGCTGGAGATCGNNGGCATAGATCAACTCGACGTAGCCGATCGATCCCTGCAACTGGCGGATCTGTCCCGCAACCCCTTCGTTACCCTTGCCGCCCATGCCGATCTGCCACTTCACCGACGTTCCCTTGCCGACNNGTAAAGCTGGAGATCGGGTAGGCCGTCTTACCGGGCGCATTCGTAATAGAAACGCGAAAGTCCGCGGGCATGGTCTTCACCGATGCGGCCGCTTCGGTCACTCCATCCAGCGAAGCTTTCACAAAAGTGCCGGCAGCATTCCTGACCGATCCGTAGGTGATCTTGTTCTCCACGGCATAGATCAACTCGACGTAGCNNCCGCTGCCGTCGGAGCGGTAAATCACGATAATGGGCTGGTTGGGAAAATTGACGCCCGGATTCGACTTGGTAATGGCGGGATCGTTCCAGTTCGTGATCTTCCCAAGAAATATGCCGGCCAGAGCTTCGGGAGTGAACTTCACTTCTCCGCTGATCCCCGGAACGTTGTAGGCGGGCACNNAACCACTTGGAATACATGGGATACGGGAAGGTGGCGCCCGCTCCATTCAGCTGGGTCTGCCCCATGACGGGCAGGGCCAGCGCGAGACCTGCCAACAGCACCGCGATGCGATGGATCACTCGATGAGCCTCCTCATGCTTGAACTAATGGTGCAATTTTGTTTTATGAGCGAAGCAACAGTTTTATCGGTGGAGTATTAAAGGAAGGTTACAACGCAGTGAATTTCTGATGAACGCGCTTGCCTTTCCAAGTAGTTAGCGGCCGCCATTCTTGTCGAGCCGCGATAGTTCCCGGCCAAAGANNCAAAGAGCGTGTTGTCGGGAAAGTCGCGCTGTAGGGCTAGCAGCAGTTCGTGAGCGTGCGGCAGATCTTTCTCCCGAACATAGGCAATGGCCAGCAGGATGCGCGCGAATGGGGCGAGCAGATGGCCCTGCGCCGCGGTCGTCCGCAGTTCGGCAATGCCGCCAGCCTTATCGCCCGAAACGCCGCCGAAACGGAGGATCCAGCGCACCGGTGCAGCCATCGAGCCAATGATGTAACGGCTCACTCCGCCGGCCAGGTGCGCGTCGTAGCAAGTAGCATCGACGGCGAGCAGTTGCTGGGCCCACGCCGTGGCCTCCTTGGTGTAATGCAGCGACGCCAAATTGCGCTTTTCTATGAGCGCGGCAAAGTCGGAGCGCAAGCCGTTGGTAAGCGTCATCGCCAGAAGCGCGTCGCGATCCCGAGGGTCTCGGCTCAGCCGGACCTTTGCCAAGTCCTCAGCGCGGTCAAGTTGCCGCTCGAAACGCGCGCGTTGTGCGGGGTCGGCTACATACTTCTGCCGTGCAGCGAAGATCGAGTCGTCTTCATAGAACTGCGCTTCCAGCACACCCAGCCGGTTAAACTCGGAAAACAAGATGCCTGCGGCCTCGCTCGCCGGGCCCATGGGATCATCGGGATTCAGTTTTTCCCACGATTCGAATTCTCGTTGGCCACCGCTAAAATCCAGATCGTAGAGCCGAAGGAATCCGTGGTCGAGCGCCGCCGAAGGCAGATCGGCAGCCGCTTGGGGAGCATTTATCAGGAGCACGAAAACGGCAGTGGCCAGAACTGATTTTGCGCGGCATAGAACACTCATGAGGCGGCCTCCTAACATAAGCTGTGCATTAGATGCTCTTCCCCCCCGGTTCGACTGGACGGCAAGCACAAATTCTCATCTTCTGGCAAACTGCTTGACGGAGAAAGCGAACCGCCGTGAGCAATGATCTCCGTTATGCCCCGGGCTGGCCCGGAATCGAGCCGCGCTGGACTTCGAGCGCTAAGACAGGCGCGGGCACTGCCCTGAACCTCCACAGCCGGGTTTGGTTCACGCTGAGTCATGGCATTCTCAATGAAATCTATTTCCCCCGAGTCGATCAAGCCTGCACCCGCGACTTCGGCCTGATTGTCACCGACGGCCGCGGATTCTTCTCCGAGGAGAAGCGACATTGTACCTTCCGCAACCTTCCGGTCGAACCAGGAGTCCCCGCCTACGAACTGACCAACAACTCCATGGAAGGCCGCTACCAGATCGAAAAGGAAGTGCTGACGGATCCGTGGAGAAACGTGTTGTTGCAGAAAATTCGCTTTGTGCCGCTCCAGGGACACCTGCACAACTACCGCCTCCATGCGCTGCTGGCGCCGCATCTTGCCAATATGGGATATGGCAACACTGGCTGGGCGGGCCATTACAAGGGCAAGCCTATGCTTTTTGCCCAGCGCGATTCCTGCACGCTCGCCTTGGCCTGTTCCGCACCGTGGCTAAAGCGTTCAGTCGGATTTGTCGGCGTGTCGGACGGCTGGCAGGATCTGTCGCGACATTTCCAGATGACGTGGGAGTATGACCGCGCGGAAAACGGAAACATTGCGTTGACCGCTGAAATTGACCTCGGCGCCTGCAACGGCGAGTTCATCCTCGCCTTAGGCTTTGGCGGAATCTGGGCGGAAGCCGGACAGCAAGCTCTCTCTTCCCTGCTCACTTCTTACGAAACGACGCGCAAAGATTACGTGTTCCACTGGCAGAACTGGCAGCAGACCTTGAAGAAACTCGACGAGAAGCCGCGGCATAAGGATTTGTACCGGGCCAGCGTGGCGGTTCTGCGCACCCACGAATCCAAAGATTTCCTGGGTGGAATCATCGCTAGCCTCTCCGTCCCCTGGGGCTTCAACAAAGGCGACGAGGACCTGGGCGGCTACCATCTCATTTGGCCGCGCGATCTGGTCGAGAGCGCTGGCGGACTGCTGGCAGCGGGCGCTCACGACGACGCTCTCCGCGTGTTGCATTACCTCGAGGCCACGCAGGAAGCCGATGGACACTGGGCGCAGAACATGTGGCTCGACGGGCGTCCATATTGGAACGGCCTGCAGATGGATGAGACCGCCTTCCCCATTCTGCTGGTCGATCTGATGCGCCGCGAATCGCCCCGCTGCTACGGCGACTGTCATCGCTGGTGGCCCATGGTGCGCAAAGCAGCGTCCTTCATCGCGGCCAATGGCCCGGTTACGCAGCAAGACCGCTGGGAAGAAGACGGCGGCTATTCACCGTTCACGCTGGCTGCCGAAATCTCCGCGCTGCTCATTGCCGCCGATCTCGCCCAGTCGATCGGCCAGTCGCAGTCCGCCGAATTTCTGCGCCAGATGGCCGACACCTGGAATGACAACATCGAACGCTGGACATATGCCGTGAACAGCGATCTAACTCGCCAGGTCGGAGTCGAAGGCTACTACGTGCGCATCGCGCCTCCGGACGAAGACGGAGCCGCTTCGCCCCTGCAGGGATTCGTTCCCATCAAGAATCGAGCCACCAGCGCTACGCATGCGCCAGCAGTGGAGGTGGTCAGTCCGGATGCGCTGGCCCTAGTGCGCTTCGGCCTGCGCGCGCCCGATGATCCGCGCGTGATGAACACCGTTAAAGTCATCGATGAACTGCTGCGCGTGATACTTCCCCAAGGTCCGGGCTGGTATCGCTACAACTGCGACGGCTACGGCGAGCACGAGGACGGATCTCCATTTGACGGCACGGGAATTGGCCGCCCGTGGCCGCTGCTGGCCGGTGAGCGAGCCCACTACGAACTGGCCGCCGGTCGCGCCGCTTCCGCCGAGGCCTTGTTGGAAGTGATGGAAAATTCAACCGGAGCGAGCCGCCTGATTCCCGAGCAAGTCTGGGACACAGACGACCTCCCGGAGCGCGAACTGTTCGCGGGAAAGGCGTCGGGTTCGGCGTGCCCGCTGGTGTGGGCGCACTCTGAATACATCAAGCTGCGCCGGTCGCTGGTTGACGGAAGGATTTTCGATCAGCCTCCACAAACGGTGGAACGCTACTTAGAAAAGAAAGTGTCGGCACAGTATTTCAACTGGCGCTTCAACAACAAGCCGCGCACGATGCCGCGCGGGAAGAAGCTGCGGCTTCTGATGATGGAACCAGCCCTGGTGCACTGGAGCTTCGACAACTGGCAAACCAGTCAGGACAGCAGCTCTGAAGAGAGTGGCTGGAACCTGCAGCACTTGGATCTGCCGACAGAAGCTCTGGCCGCGGGCGACCGGATCATTTTCACGTTCTATTGGAAGAACGGCGGGCGCTGGGAGGGCCGAGACTACCAGGTGACCGTCGAGTAGCACGGGAGACCGCTGGTGGTACGGTTCGTCTTTACAGACTCTGCTTGGCCCCCGGCTACGGTAAAATTCAACCTTGTTCAGCACGGCGGGTTCAGCACACCTTGTTCAGCACAACAGGAGACTCTATGCCAGATCGCGGGCTGCGCCGGATGGTTCGTCTGCTCCTCCTACTCCTGATCGTCTCGGGAGGCCCCGCGGTATCTTTTTCCCAGACTCAGCCGAAGACCGTGATGGCCTACTGGGAGAACCCCGCGTCCGATCACTCTCTGCGGGCATTCGCGTCCTATCTTAACCAGATTCCGACCGACACATTTGCCATCAACAGCAAGGGAAAGGTCTCCGGCACTGCGCCGGTTGGGGCCCTTGCCTTTGCGCGCTCGAAGGGCATGCAGACCTTTGCCACCGTCTCCAACTTCGGCAAGACCGACTTCGTGCCGTTCATTGCGCATAACATCGTCAATCATCCTGCGGTCCGCGCGAACGCCATCCGGAACATGCTCGCCGTCGTAAAGACCTATGGCTACTCCGGCATCAACGTCGATTTTGAATCCGTCCCCCACAAGGATCGTGCCGCGTTCACGCGCTTCATCCGCGCTGTGGCCCATGCCATGCGCGCCGCCGGATATCTCACCGTGGTCTCCGTCCCCGCCGAATTGCAGGACGACCCCAACGACGCATGGACGGGCGCCTTCGACTTCAAAGCACTGGGCCGCGATGCCGACGTTCTGCAACTCATGACGTACGACGAAAACGGGCCGTGGGGACCGCCGGGACCGGTGGCGGGGCTGGACTGGGTCGAGCCCTGCGTGCAATTCGCCGTGTCCGTCGTAGCGTCGAGCAAGATCAGCCTCGGGATTCCTGCCTACGGCTACGACTGGAACCTGACGAGGGGAACCGGCGTGCAGGTTCACTGGAAGAGGATTCCTGCGCTGATCGCGAA
>PMMJ01000314.1 GCA_003162255.1 Acidobacteriaceae bacterium
TTGTGGCTCTGGTCGATCATGTAGGCGATGAGCGGCTGGCGACCGGTCTCCCACTCGAAGAAGCCGATCTCGTGGAAGATGCGGAAGACCTGATAAGGGTCGATGCAGCCGATCGTCAGGTCGTCATCGGCATAGCGCCGGTCGTTGAAGTGGAACCCGCCGAGCATGTCCTCGGCGAGCAGCCATGCCACGATCTGCTCGATGTTCTGCGCCGCATAGTGATGTCCCGTATCGACCAGCACTCGCGCCTGCGGCCCGGCGGTACGCGCCAGCAGCAGAGCCATACCCCAATCGGCAATATCGGTGTGGTAGAAAGCGGGCTCGAAGGGCTTGTACTCCACCAGAAGCCGTTGCCCCGGAGACAGCAAGCCATGCGATTCCTTCAGCGCCTCCTTGAACCATTGCTTGCGCTGCCGGATATTCGCCGTCCCCGGGTAGTTCGAACCGTCCGCAAACCACATGGAAATGTCTCTGCAGTGCAGGCGCCGGGCAATCTCAATGCTGTCCTTTGTGTGCTGCAACGCACGCTGGCGAACGGCGGGATCGGGATTGCCGAAGGAACCGTACTTGTATTCCTGGTCCTGAAAGAGGTTGGGATTGATGGCACCCGGCAAAACGCCATAACGGCCGGCAAACTTCCGTATGTCGTCCGTGCTCTGCACCCCGTCGGGGCAGTCCCATAGGACGTGCAAAGCTACGGTCGGGCAGACGCCGGTGAGCAAGTGTACCTGCCCGGCATCGCTGAACTTCTCCTCGGTTGTGGTGGCCGCTGCCGCCTGTATAAATTTTCCGAACCGCGTGCCAGTATTGGCAAAACCCCAGGACGGCAGTTCAATGCGAAACTTCTCCAGCGCATCGAATATTTTGTCACTCTTGCTTGCGTCCATAACGCGCCCCTCTGTCAGCGTACGATCCTGGCGGCTGTCGCTGGCTTTGTGTCGCTAGACTTTCACGGTTAGCTTTCCTCGGGCTTGTGCAACTGCTGCGCCAGGTAGTTCTCGTAGGTCATCTCTTCGATGGCATGGAGTTGCCCTTCCAGCCAATCGATGTGCTGTTCTTCATCGAGCAATATCTTCTCCAGCAGCTCGCGCGAACCGTTGTCGCCCGCGGCCACGCTGGCCTTGATCCCATCGTTCAGGCGCTTCACGGCCGTGTATTCCAGCTGGAGGTCGTTCTCCAGTTGCTGCTTCACGGTCTGTCCAATATTGATCTTGAAATAGTCGGTCATGTTGGGAGCGCCATCGAGATACAGGATTCGTTCCATCAGGATTTCGGCATGTTGCATTTCTTCGATGGATTCCTTGCGGATGTGCTTGGCCATCCGCTCATAACCCCAGTTCTCGCACATCTCGGCATGAAGGAAATACTGGTTGATGGCGGTGAGTTCCGCTTTGAGCGCTTCGTTCAGAATGGCAATGATCTTTGCGTCGCCCTTCATAGTTGGCCTCTCTTAGAAAAGTTCCCAGTTCCCAGTTCTCAGTTCTCAGCGAAAATCGCAACCGTTCTAACTGAGAACTGGGAACTGAGAACTGAACAACGAATTGTACTAGAACCTGCTTCGTAAGTGGTTTTGGGTGGGTTCTTGGGAAGGGCACGGCTTCACAGCTTGCGAAAAAACTCGATTTTGCACTTGATTTTGGGTGGCGCAGCGTTTCACCGCTGCGATAACTGGCGTATTTTCAGCACCGGCTTTTAGCCGCTGAGGTCAGGCTGCAGTATAGAAGGTACTTTTTCCGCAAGCTGTTCAGCCGTGCCGCTACGAGCCGCATAAACACTGGGCTCTAGCCCTGGAGGGAACTGCCCGTCTTCTCTGAAACCGGTTTATGAAACCAGCTCTAGAACAAGAGAATCAGGAGTGGGATCCCGAAGCAGTGGCGGCTGCGGCGTTGGGCGTTTCCGGCGCCGATGGAGCGTTGCCATTGGGCGGTTGGGCGGGTTGCGATGAGGCTTGCGCAGCGGGTTTTGCCTGGCCTACGCCTTCAAGCACGCGGTGATTCAGGCAGTACAGTGCGAGTTCCAGACGGTCGGCCACTCCCAGCTTGTCGTAGACTTTGCGGAGATAATTCTTGACCACTTGCTCAGTGGTACCAACCCTTAGGGCAATCTCTTTGTTCTTCATCCCCTGCGTAACGCAGCTGACGATAAGGGACTCTTTAGGCGTGAGTGAAACTTTGGGACGCGATCCTGCCGGACGCAGGCCTTGCGTACGATACGCTTGCAGCACCCACCCGATCGCGTGGCTTTCGAGCCAAGGTTCGCCCTGCGCCACTTTGCGCAGGCATTCCACCAGCATTTCGGGCTCAATTTCGCGCGAAACGACGCCATGTGCGCCGCGCCGGAACAAATCTAGCGTCATCTCCTGGTCGGGCTCCTGCAGCACGACGACCAAATGGCAGCTCATAGTTTGCCGAAGAAGATCGGAAACGGCGTCTACTGGATTCGGCGCCAGGGCAGCTTCGAAAATCACAATGTCGGCGGAGAATTTTTGCATAGCGGCAACGGTCTGATCGAGACTCTCGGCTTGGCCGACAACCCGTATGTCGTCCTCGAGTGCAAAGATCTTGCGCAGCCCGGCGCGGAAAATGGCCTGGGTATCGGCCACAATCACGCGGATCGTGCCTTTGCCGTCCTCAGGCTGAATGCCCTCGCCTGCCTCAACGCTGACCGAAGTGCTACCCATCTGTCCTCTTTTCGCGCCCTACCAAGCGCGGCCGTTCTTTCACGGACGAACCGCTCAAACTACCTGCGCTCAAAACGGTATTCGTCAATCACTACGCCGACTCCACGCCGGCCACCATCGGCAAAACTGCGCACCACTCGTCCGCGGCAATCGATCTGCACGTCGGCCTCCGCGCCCACGACATCGGCGGGAAGAGAGATCGTAAAATCGACAGCCGAACCGACAGGCACATCGGCATCCATGCGGAACAGGACGCCATTAGCGGAAATGTTTTCGGTCTCGACCGTGTTTCCCGCGACTTCCGGGTGGTTGCCTGCCGACGTCGACTTCAATGCCACCGGCAGTTTGATGGGAAAGCGCGGCGCGCCTTGCACGTCCGTATAACCCCTGCGATTCTTGCTGGCTTCAGCAACAGTTCCCTTGGCGGTTTCAGACACGTTTGCGACGACCTTCCTTCCGGTTCGTGCCGTGCACAACTCCGATTGAGAATGTGCACATTTCAGGGCGAGATTACACCCCGGCATCCCCAATGCAAAGTTACGTAGGTCATGGAACAATTGCGGCGAAGTGTCGGTGGTACAGGGACTTAGGGGCGTGGGTGGAATGCGGGCAGTCGGCATCCAGCGTGGTTGATCATTGACCATCCGAGGAAGATCGTAAGCCGCTGAAAAAGCGACTGTCAGTGCATGCCGGGCGCGGCAACGGCCAGTGGAGCTCTCTTGCGCGCGACATCGACCATGAAACGGCCGCCGTGCAAACGATCCTCACTACTACTTGTGTTCGAGTTCTTGCCGTCTTCGTTAGTGCCGCCGGGATCGGTCCATAGGCTGCCAACCTCCACCTTGCCTGAGCCTGCCGCCATCTTGGTGGGCTGGCGCCGTTGCTTATCGACGTAAGCCTTGATCACCTGCGTCGCCAACCGCGCCGCCAACTTCCCGTGCTCCCCGCCTTCGAACAGCACACACACAATGATGTCGGGATTGCGCCGGGGCGTGAATCCAACAAACCATCCGTTCTGCGCGAAATCGGCGTTGTTCTGATGCTTGGCACGCAGCGCCAGCGAAACGATCTGCGCCGATCCGGTCTTGCCGGCGATGTCGATTCCCGGAATGTGCGCCGACGGAGCCGTGCCTTCCGGCAACAGAACCCGGCTCAACGCATCGGTGATCGTGTTCCATCCCTCCGGGTCAATCGGAATGCTTTTCACTTCGGTGTAGTGCGTGGTCTCAACGAAGCCCGTTGGCAAGTTTGTCGGATCGATCACATGCGGTACCACCATGCGGCCACCCATCGAAATGGCGCCGACCGCGCGCATCAGTTGTACGGGAGTGATCGCCACCGCGCCCTGGCCGATGCCCACCGAAATCGTTTCCCCGGCGAACCACTTCTGCTTGAAATTTCGGATCTTCCATTCTTCCGAGGGCATCACGCCGGTTACTTCGTTGGGCAGATCGATGCCGGTCTTCTGCCCCAATCCAAAAGCGGTCGCGTATTTTGCGATACGATCGATGCCAAGTTTTTCCGCCAACGTGTAGAAGAAAACATCGCAGGACTGATAGATCGCTTTCGTGATATCGACCCCGCCGTGGCCGCTTTTTACCCAGCATCCGAAGCGCCGGCCATAGAACGTGGCGCCTCCGGTGCAGTTTACGTGGAGGGTCTGGGCAATCCCTTCCTGCCAGCCGGCAGTAGCCATAATGATTTTAAAAGTCGAGCCGGGCGCGAGCTGCGCCTGAATCGCTTTGTTCAGCAGCGGCTTGTCGGGATCGTCGATCAGTTTGTTCCACTCGTCCCGTGAAATCTTCACCGCGAAATCGTTAGGATCGAAAGTCGGCCGGCTCACCATCGCCAGGATTTCGCCGGTGTGCGGATCCATGGCCACGATCGCGCCGTTCTTCCCTTCGATGGCCTGCTCCGCCGCGATCTGCAAATCCAGATCGACCGTCAACTTGAGCTGCTTGCCCGGCTCCGCGGGTGTTTCGTCCAGCCGTCCGACTTCGCGTCCGCGGCTGTTCACGATCGCCCGCCGGAATCCATTCTTGCCCATCAAAATGCTGTTGTACTGTTTCTCGACTCCGCTCTGGCCCACCACGTCGCCAGGGTTGTAGAGCTCGAACTGCGGCTGGTTGAGCATGTCTTCGGTTACTTCGCCGACGTAGCCGATCAGGTGCGCCATGAAGCCGTTGCGCGGATAGAGCCGCCGGTGCGCCATGATGGTTTCAAGTTCGGGAAGCTCGTTCTTGTGCGCCTCGATGAACGCCAACTCGTCGGGTGTGATGTCTTCCTTCAGAAAAATCGGCTGGTACTGCGGCATCCACAATGACCGCTTGATGCGCTGCCGCACTTCGTCGGCGTTCAAGTGCAGTCCCTTGGCGATGGCATCCGCGTCCGCATTCAGATCGCGCGTGGAATCGCGCAGCAGTAGCGCGGAGAACGAGGGGTAGTTGTCGACGATGATGCGGCCTTCGCGATCCAGAATCTTGCCGCGCGGCGCCAGAATCGGCACATTGCGGACGCGGTTCTGCTCCGCCAGTTGCTCATACTTGCCGCTATGCATCACCTGCAGCCGCCACAGGCCGTACGCCAGCAGCAGAAAAATAAACAGTACGACATACTGCACCGCGGTAAGCCGCGCGACGGGAACTTTTTCTTCGTGGCCGAACATCAATCCTCGGTTCCTGCAATTCTCGTAAGTTCTTGCAGCCAGCACCGGCGCAACCGCCGGAATCGAAATCCACGATTGCGATGCGCCTGAAAAGCTGCTGGAAGCGTTAACTACATTCTAACTCGCGGCATCTCTTGCCCGGAATGCGTCTGGGAACGAAAGTTTTCCAGTCCACTGCGGGTAGTTGTTGTCGAGGAATGCACGCCTCGCAAGTCTGCCTGAGCGCAGTCGAGGGTCCAGTCGGGCGGGACGCCCGGCTCTCCACCAGCAAGCACTCCGAGCCAATCGGCGGGTCATGTCCACCCGTGGATTGAATTTGGGACCCCCGCGGGCAACAATACCAGCAGGACTTACGTCTTACTTACTTCCAGCTAAGGAATGCAATGCGGATACGCAGTTTCATCGTCGCCTACGTGCTGGTGCTCGCCATTCTGCTGTTTGCCGACCGGCGCCCCAGTTCCACGCAGCAGGACCGCTATTCGCGCGTAGTTGACCTCACCGACGGGCAGAACGCGGCGCTGCCACATGCCACAGCCGCGGAATCCAGAACCCGCATCATTGCTCCCGCCGCGCTCATTCCCGGGACTTGGGCTGCTGGCCAGATTCCCCCTGAACGTCTGGTGGCTCCGCTGGTGGTGATGGACTTGAACTCGGCCGACGCCGCAGTCGAGGGCAACCCGCAGATTTCTCTCGACGATATTGCGGTCTGGGAATCGCGCCACGGCATGATTCCGCAAGGAGCGGTCGTCGCCATCCGCCGCACCGGCGCGCGCGGTAATTTGCTCACAGACAATCTGCCGACCAATGCTTCGTCGAGCACACCGTTTCCCATCGCCCGCGACGCGGCCGAGTTCCTCACTGTCGCTCGCTACACCATCGGCTTTGCCGTTGAGACGCACGTCGACTTGGCCTCCGACCAAACGCTGGCGCGGCACCTTGCTCTTCACGGAAGCTATGTGGTGGAAGGAACCGCGCGCCTAACCTCGCTGCCGGCAAGCGGCTCGCTCATCGTCGTCGCCCCGGAGAAGAACAAAAAAACGGGCGAGGCCCCTGTCCGCATTCTGGCGATGGTGAGATAGTTGTTCGTCGTTAGAGCGTGTTTCGCTATTTGCCTTAAGTAGTAGTTAGCCCTTTTCGTGCACCGCAATCCGCTCCGTAATCATCTACCCCTCCGGAGGCGATTCCATGTCCGACCCGCGTTATCCAATCGGAAAGTTTTCCTACGATGGCCCGCTCACGGCAGAACAAAAGCAGCAGTACTTGACCGATATCGAGCAAACTCCCGCCCGTTTGCGCGCCGCCCTTCACGGACTCTCTGGCGAGCAACTGGATACTCCTTACCGCGATGGCGGCTGGACGCTGCGCCAGGTGGTCCATCACGTCCCCGACAGCCACATGAACTCATACATTCGCTTCAAGTTGGCGCTCACCGAAAACGAGCCCACCATCAAGCCCCACTTGGAAAATCTCTGGGCCGAGTTGCCCGAGGCCAAGCGTGCCCCGATTGAAGTGTCGCTGGCCTTGCTCGATTCCCTCCACCAGCGCTGGATGCTGATGCTTCGCGAGTTGACCGACGGGGAATGGAAGCGCACTTTCCGCCATCCCGTGGCGCATGTCACGAGCTTGCGCGAGCGACGGGGTTGGTGAGTTTATCCGCGTCTGCGCGGTGCACTCTATTGGTTCTTCTCAAGTGTGGCTTTCATATTGACTTCCGAACCGGCAAACACGGAAATCTCTTTCGTCCATGCGGCGTATCCGCTTTGCGAGACCTTAACCGTGTGTTTACCCGCCGGAAGCTTCAGGGTAGCGGGAGCATTGCCAACAAAACTATCGTCAACGTACACGTCCACGCCGTCCGGCACCGAAGTCAGAACGATCTTGCCTTCCTCTTTCGAAGCAGGGGTGGCGTCAGCGGACTTAGTGATTGAGGGTGCGGCCGGAACGGCCTTAGGGTCGGGGACCACGACCGCTTTTTCGGCCGTCTTGACCGCCGCTGCCTGCTTGGTTTCGCCGGCCAGTTCGTCGGCCACCTGTTCATAGAATTTGTCAGCCATGCGGTCGCCTGCGCCCCAAGACATGCCCTTCTTGTTCTGCACGTTGATGATCAGGGTAGCCTGACTCGCACCCTCAGGCTCTACCGAGGCATTGGCGATAAACCCTTCTGACGAAAAAGAGTGACCGGTTTCAAAAGTGAACATCAACATCTTTTCGTCAACGTAAGTCACAACGTGCCGCTCCCGTGCTGTGCGGACAGCAGCTAGAAAGACTTGCTCGGGAGAATTGTTATAGACCTTCTTCTTGGGTTTCGCCTGCGCACAGATCGGCGACAGAACCGCAACCGCGGCAAGGATAATGAAACATGACTGCGCTGAACGTCTCATGAATTCTCTCCCGGGTACACGATCCACGTGACCCTCACTAGGGGATCAACTAAAAGTACGTTGAGGGTCGCTCGCGGGGAGCCGTGCACATCTTTCGATGAACGTCACCACGCTATGCCCGGTTGAAAGGGTTGTCAAATCAGCTGATTCCGAGCTTCCACGCCAGATAACTCGCTGCCTCGCGCATCACCGCCTCGAAGCGCTCCCACAGCGGCAGCGGACGCGACTGTGGCCGGGGCGCCAACTCCACTTGCACGCCTTCGTGCTCCAGCAACGCGCGAATGCGAAACACATGGTATGCGTCGCTGACCGCAATGCAACTCCTCATGCCATTCGCACGCATGATGTTGGCCACCCGCGCCGCCGACTGCGCCGTATCCGAGCCTTGCGTCTCCGCGATCAGAGCCTGCTCCGGGACGCCGCGCCGCAGAAGATAGTCTCTGCCCACGCCGCCTTCGCTGAAATCCGGATCCTGCGCCGCTCCGCCGGTCGTGATCACCACTGGAGCCATTCCTTTTTGAAACAATTCGTAACCGTGATCCAGACGCGCCCGGTACACCGGCGAAGGATGACCGGCATACTCGGCCGCTCCGAAAATGGCAATCACGTCCGCTTTTTCCGCGGGCGCCTCGGCGGCGGCGCGCACGATGCGCAACCCGGTAATCCCGAAAAATAGAAACACCGCTCCCACCACCGCCAGCAACAACAGCAGCCACGGACGCATCCAGAAAAATTTTCTCGGGGCAGATGGATTAGTATCTTCGGACATCTATAGACCCAGGGTTTCAAGGTTTCAAGGTGGGTCAGTCGGACGGCCGATCAGAGTGTCAAAAGATTACAACCTTGAAACTCTCAAACCTTGAAACTTTGAAACCTGCCTTAAGATAATGCTTCGACAATATCCTTCGCGGGAATCGCGCCATCACGCAGAATCTGCCAGGTACCGTCCGCTCTGAAGTGCACGATCGTCGATGAAATTGTCCGCGGAGACGGGCCGCCGTCCACGATCAGCGAGATGCGGTCCTGCAATTGCTCTCTTACTCCCTCAGCGCTCGTGCACTCCGCGGAGCCGCTCAGGTTGGCGGAGGTTGCCGTGATCGGGATCTTCGCCGCCCGCACAACCGCCAGCGGAATTTCGGCCGCCGGCACGCGCAGCGCCACGTTCCCCGTATTCGCCGTTACCTTTAACGGCAGATGCGACGCCGCCGGCACAATCATGGTCAGCGGGCCCGGCCAGAAACGCCGCGCCAGAAGGTGGAAGTCATCCGGCAGGGGACGAGCAAACTCTTCCGCCTGATCCACGTTCTCGATCAGCAGCGAGAGGGGCTTGTGGCGTAGGCGCGATTTGATCTCATAGACGCGCTCGACCGCGCGCAGGTTGAACGGGTCCGCCGCCAGACCATAGAATGTGTCGGTCGGCATCCCGAGCACCTGCCCGGCCTGAATCTGTTCGGCAGCGTACTTGATCAGCGAAGCTTCGGGCGTTTCGGCATCAATTTTCAGGATTTCCGCGAGCACTCTAGTCCCTTCCCGACCGTCGGCACAAACGTTGTCGGCATAAACATTGTCGAAGTGAACATTGAAATGTACCATACCACGAGCCTCGGCCGAAGTTTCGACTGGACATTCGTATTATCCTGACTCTTAGCTACGAATCTTGAACCAACCCATGAAGCAAGACGCGAAGGCCGCGAGAACGCGTAGTCGAGCGGATCGTTTGCGCCCCGTCGCCGGCCGCCACAACCAGAGGCTGAAAGAATTGCGGCTCGCATTCCGCCGCGCCGAACTGACGGCCCAGGGGGAGTGTGCCATCGAAGGCGGTAAGTTGCTCGACGAAGCATTGCGCAGCGGCCTGCATCTGGAGAGCGTATTCTTCAGCGAATCGGCACGTCCTCTTGCCGAGAAACTTCTGCCCCAGATCAATGCCCGCACCGAAACGCTCGTCCTGCCCAACGCGCTCTTCAACTCGATCGTGCCCAGTGACGCGCCCCAGGGCGTGGCGGCTCTGCTCAAGCCGCCGGCTTTCTCTTCCACGCAACTGCTCGACTGCTCCGGCGAAGGACCGTTGGTGGTAGCCGCCGGCCTGCAAGATCCCGGTAATCTGGGCACGATTTTGCGCTCCGCCGAAGCCTTTGGCGCCGCCGGAATTTTTCTGACCGAAGGAACCGTCAGTGCTTACAACTTGAAGGTTCTGCGCGGTTCGGCGGGCTCGATCTTCCGCTTGCCATGGCTGCGAATCCCTTCCACGGAACTGATCCCGCTTCTGCGCGCGCATGGCGTTCGCCTGCTGGCGACTTCGTCGCACCAGGGAACTCCGCTGCCCCAGATCTCATGGACCTTGCCGCTTGCGATCTTCATCGGCAACGAAGGGGCCGGCCTGTCCCGTGAACTAAGGAGCCAAATGGACGAGACCGTGGCGATCCCGCAATCCGCGCAAGTCGAATCGCTCAACGCCGGAGTCACCGCCAGTATCGTGTTGTACGAAGCCGCAAGAAATCGAAAATGACAGTTCTCACCACAGAGTCACAGAGGCACAGAGAAAGAACTAAGAAATTGCGTTGGTTTTCTCTGCGTCTCTGTGACTCTGTGGTGAAATAGTTCTGTGAATCTATTCCAGCCCATCCCGCCGGAAGACTCCAGTTCCCAGGGCGCGCGCCCGCTGGCCGATCGTATGCGTCCGCGCACCCTCGATGAATTCGTTGGGCAGGAGCATCTGGTGGGCCCCGGCAAACCGCTGCGCGTGCAGATCGAGCGCGACGAACTTGATTCTTCAGGGTCGGGGTCGATGATTCTCTGGGGTCCGCCGGGGGTGGGAAAAACCACGCTGGCCAAGATCATCGCCGAGACCACCCAGGCTACTTTCATCGAGTTCTCCGCCGTCATGAGCGGCATCAAGGAGATCAAGCAGGTNNTCGCGCTGCCGCGTCTACGTGCTGAATCCGTTGAGCGAAGATCAGATTGTCGTTCTCTTGCAACGCGCACTCAGCGATACCGAGCGCGGCCTCGGCGAGATGCATCTGGAAGCGTCTGACAACGCTCTCCGCAAAATTGCCGCGTATTCGAGCGGAGATGCCCGCGCCGCCTACAACGTTCTAGAAGTGGCCAGCTCGCTGTCCGTAGAGACCCGNNCTGCTCTACGACAAAGGCGGCGAAGAGCATTACAACATCATCTCGGCGCTGCACAAATCGGTGCGCAACAGCGATCCCGACGCCGCGCTCTATTGGCTTGCGCGCATGCTCGAGGCGGGAGAAGACCCGCTTTACATTGCCCGCCGCGTCGTCCGCATGGCGGTCGAAGACATCGGACTCGCCGAACCCAACGCACTTGCATTGTGCATGGCCGCACGTGACGCCGTCGATTTTATCGGCATGCCCGAAGGCAATCTCGCCCTAGCGCAAGCCATCGTCTATCTTTCGGTTGCGCCCAAGTCGAACGCGCTGTACACCGCCTACGGAGCGGTCCAGCAGGACGTGGAGCAAACCGCCGCCGAACCCGTCCCGCTTCATCTGCGCAACGCGCCCACCAGTTTGATGAAAGGCCTCGGCTACGGCAAGGATTATCAATACGCCCACGACACCGAAAACAAGGTCGCCGACATGCAATGCCTGCCCGACAGTCTGCGAGATCGCGTCTATTATCGCCCCACGAATGAGGGAGTAGAAAAGCGGATTCGCGAACGCCTGGAAGAGATCAAACGCCTCAGGCAGCCGGTGTCCAACCGCTCATCAGGTCCAGCAAAAAGCCGAACAAAAAGAGAATCTGAAACCTGATTTCTGCAATCTGATAAACAGTTGCAATCGACCGGCAGGAGGGTTTCGTCGTGGCCACCAGTCCGCTCACGGATTTCGGCTTTTCCGCCCAGCCAATGCCCGAAACGTCCGCACACAGGATCGCAGAACTGGTGCGCATGCAGAAATTCGCGCAGCGCATCACGTCCACTCTTGACATTGAAGAACTCGTTCCGCGAATCGTAGACGAAGTTGCGGCGTCGCTCGGCTGCGTCGAAATCAACCTCTACCTGCGCGACCCGGAGCAATCTGGATTCGTACTGGCCGGGGTTCGAGGCTGCTCCGTTTACGGCAAGGGCCATCACCTCAAGCCAGGCGACGGAATGGTGGGGCACGTCGCGGCCACTGGCAAAATGCACTATGCGCCCGACGTCACTCGCGACCCTTACTACATGGCTTGCGAGCCGGATACGCGTTCCGAGGTCGCCATCCCGCTGCAGCGCGAGGGCGAGTTGGTCGGAATTTTCACCGCTTCCCATTGCGAGCTGAATGCCTTCTGCTCAGACCAGCTAAGGCTGCTGCAGGGATTGTGCGATCACGTCGCCGTAGCGGTACACAACGCGCGGCGCTTTGGCGATGAGCGCGAGCAGCGCAAGCGCATGAGCCGCGAGGCCGAAGAAGCTCGCTCGATTCAGCAGGCTCTGTTGCCTCGCAGTTCGCCTCTGATCCCGGGGTTCTCTGTGTCCGGGCTTTCGATTCCGGCGGGCTCGGTCGGCGGCGACTGGTTTGACTTCATTCCCCTGCGTGACGGACGGTGGGGCCTGGTTCTCGCCGATGTCTCGGGCAAGGGCACGGCGGCGGCGCTTCTCATGTCCGCCACCCGCGGCATGTTGCGCTCACTGGCGCAAACTGGTTCTGGACCCGGCGAGGTACTGACGCGCCTCAACAACATGATGATCGAGGATTTCCCCAGCGGCCGCTTCGTGACCATGGTGTATGCCGAGCTCGACCCGGCGAGCCGCGTGCTGCGGATCGCCAATGCCGGCCATCTGGCGCCGCTGCTGGTCGAGCCTTCCGGCCACCGCTGGATCAATCACGAGCATGGCTTGCCGCTCGGAATTTCAGCCAGCAAATTTTCTGAGACGCCAGTGACGCTCGGCGAGCACTCACGCATCGCGTTTTACTCCGATGGAATCACTGAGGCTGACATCGATTCTGGTGAGGAATACGGCGCGGAGCGGCTTCTTGCCGAGATGCAATTGCCAGACGTTACTGTCGATGGTCTGCTCGCGGATGTCAGAAAATTCACGAATGGAACGGGCCTGCGCGACGATGCCACGGTGATCCTGGTGGGCGCGCGTGGAACGGAACTGGGGTCGAGCACAAACGCCTGATGCGGGTTGCTATTCGTCACCCGAATCGCGCCCGGTGCTCTTTCAAAACGCAGCGGTCCATCACGACAAAAATTCCGGCCTTTCGCGCTTTCTCCGCCGCGCGTTCGTTGATCACGCCTTCCTGCAGCCAGATCGCTGGAATCTTCAACTGGATCGCCTGCTCCACGATCTCATCCACGTACTCCGGCCGCCGGAACACATCCACCAGATCGATCTTCTCCCGCACTTCGAGCGCCACCTCCAGCAACGACGGATGCGATCTCTCCCCGAGCGCCTCCGCAATCTGCGGATTCACCGGGATAATCTTGTATCCCGCCGCCTGCATATACGCGGAAACGCCGTGACTCGGCCGCATCGGACTCTCTGACAATCCGACCACGGCAATCGTCTTCGCCCGCGATAATAGTTCGTAAATAGGATCGGATTGCTTCATTGAAATAGTACCCAGTACCCGGTACTCAGTAACCAGTAGAGCAAAGTCTCTTCGTCCAATCAGGTCCTCGAATCAATCTGCTCGCGAATGGAACCGATTAGGCCATTCAAGATGCGTCCTACCTCGTTCACTCGCTGGAGTATTGGCTCGATTGAGGCCGCGTCGGCATAACCCAACCTTTCGGTGATATGCAACTGCGTTTCAACCTCAGCTTGGGTACTGGATACTTGGTACTGGGTACTAGCCTTTCTTCTCCACCTTCTGCTTAAACATCCGCAGCGCCACCTTGCGTATCGTGTCTGAAACCTCTTTGTTGGCTGACAAATTCTTCAGATCGTGAATTAGCATGTTCTTCATCAATCCCAGCGAGAGATCGAGCGGCGTGCGCGGGTTGTAGACCAGGTTCCGCATGATGGCATAATTCTTGGCAAACCGCCGTTTCATCGGGATCGCGCGCAGCAGCGCCTCCAGCACATTCTTCTGCTGCGCAAAGCCTTCCACTTCGCCGTCCGAAACTTTCGGGGATTCAAGCACCGCCATCGCCACCAGTTTGGTGCCATCGCGAACCAGAATCGACCGCTCCTCCTTGCTGCCGCGCATCGCCAGCGCGACCCGGCCTCTGATGTCGAGCTTGGCGATCTTCTGCAGCGTGCTGTCGCGCCTTTCTTCATGGCCGGCAAGGGGATGCTTCTTGGCATGAATAGCGGCTAAGGCTGCCGCTGTCTTCCCCGCTGCGGCTGTCGCCAATTTCTCCGCCGCGATTTTGGCCGCCTCAGCGCCTGCACTCGCCGCCCCCACGCTCGTTTCTTCGTGCACCATTCCTATGGGTTGGAAGGGTTTGTCTTTTTCGGCGGCAAGCTCGGCTGCGTTCTCCTCCAGATACTTTGCGACAGTACTCTCGATCACTTCGTCCGGCGTATCCGCGTCGGTTCCGGTCGCCTCGTCTAGCGGTTTGGTTTCCAACGCAGCCAGCTTCTTCCCAATCTCGGAGATCTCATTCGGCCGCAGACTGGCACTCGACTGCAGGGCCTGCAACAGACGCGGAGAGTTCATCATTCGCGGGCTCGCCAACAGAGCTTCTACCACCGAACGCGATCCCGACACTGCAATCGCATCCAGCGCCTCTTCGCCCACCGCCGGATTTTCCGCCAGCGCCGGCACCAGACAAGTCCTCAGATTCTCCAGAGAAACGAAATATCCCAGCACTTCGGGGCTGGTTTTAGGATTGGCAGCCGCAGCCATGCTGGCCTTTTCATCCCAACCGGCCAGCGTCAGACGCGCCCGCTCGCTAAACAACTTGTTATGCAGCGCCAGATAGACCAGGATCTCAATCGTCTCGTCGGGCGGCACGGAAAGCGCTCCACGCGCCGCCGATTGCATCAGGTTCGACGGGACCTGCGAATTGCGTATCAGATCAAGCATTCGGGGCATGGTTTATCTCCCGGAACTTGCCGCGACTTTCTTCTTC
>PMMJ01000133.1:0-430 GCA_003162255.1 Acidobacteriaceae bacterium
TTGTAAGCAGAATCTTGGGAGGGCGTTCGCACCGAAGGTCACTGGGAAAGCCGAGAAGGTTATCCCTGTGGTAAACGACGATCTGGCAGACGCCGCCGCTCAGGCAGACGACGCCGATCCGACGGTGAGTTCGCTCGCGTTCTCTCCGCTGTCGGGAGGAGTAGTTCCAATGTATTCTTTGGGTCCGGACGAGACGGTAAGGAGATTCTATCCACCTTTTTTGTNNTCCACATTGACTCCCACAAGCCGGTCCTGCGTCGTGGAAATCGCAATAAAGTATTGCGCGGGCCTCTCTTCGTCAGGTTTGTACCTCAGGCCGACTTTCGTCGTTCCACGGGAGAAATTAGCTTCCATTTACCGGCTATGATCCGGACCTCATCCCGCTCCAACATTTCGGTGAGGGCCATGCGAACGTCGCCACCGCTGGCTC
>PMMJ01000133.1:460-10010 GCA_003162255.1 Acidobacteriaceae bacterium
TGCGTTCTATGGGCGGTGTCGACAATACGAAGTGCTGATCAACTTTTCAACAAATCTAGCTGTCGAAATCCTGTTCGTTCTGCAGATCCAAGTAGGCGCTGGCAGTCCGTATCGCGTCCTCTAGACTTCTTTCCGTTTGCTGGTAGACCTCGTGTCCCTGCCGAAATACAAGCNNATAGTGCCCCGTTCTGCAACTGGTTTGAAGAGTCATCATGTCCACGCTCCAAGATTCCCGATTAAAGCAAGAAACGCGGCGCAGAGCCGGATCGGGGGAGGGAATCAACCACTTGGAGGCTCTGCGCCACGCCAAGTGCAGTACCAACGACTGTACGGTAACGCACATTACTGAACCTGTCTGTCGGGCGATTCCTGACAAGTGTCGGCGAATTCTTCGATACGATCAGGTCGGAGCGCGATCACCAACTCTGAGCGGTTCCTCCAGCGCGAATCAAGCGAGTATGCAAGAGAGACTTTTTTCGGGATCTCGGGTATTTCAACCATCTTCCGCGGGCCGCACCTCCTGGATCGCAGACTCGCGGGTAAATAAAATAAGAGGTAGCGGAGGACGTGTAATCATGATTTCGACTTTTCAACGAAACGTGTTAACGAACGGTTGACGCGGTGGTTTGTCGCAGTACGACCTGCGATGCGTCATTCATATCGGTTACGACAAGGTATCTTTCGGACGGACCTTTAGAGCCAACGAGGTCTCCATGAGCGAGTGCTTTCAGGGGGCCGATCGCCTGTACAATTCCCGCTCCATCAGGATTGGTTTTCAAGACAGCCAAATCTTCGAGTTTCCCAAAAGGCGCGTGGTTGGATTCCGCCAGATACACCTGATATTGCGATTTGGGGGCGAGTCCTTCCGCGGCGATCTGTACCAGGTCCAGAAGACCGAGCGAGTTCACTGCCACCGACGCTTGTGCGCTGGGTAGCGCGCTCCCGCCTGCTTCCAGGTGAAGGCGCGCTGTATTCCCGGACTCTCCGAGGGGTACTAGATTATCCGTGCCGGCACCATTTGGAACTGCGCCCGGTACATACACCAGAGCCTGCGTGGTTTGTCCAATCGGGATGTGTGCGATCAGCTTGTTCGTCAGCGTGTCGATGACAACGGCCTGCTCACCGTTCTCCAATGCGACATATACTCTCGACCCATCACCCGAAGGCCAGATGCCATGTGGAAGATTTCCTACAGGTATGGTGGCGACCAGTTCCGGAGTCGCACCCCTGCGGAAGGCTTTTACTTCGTTCGCTCCGCCGATGGTGACATAGGCAAACCTGCCATTGGCGTTGTTCACGAAGTTCACGTGATTGGTGATCGACCCCGTTTCCAGCACAGCCTTTTGGTCAAACGGAGGTTGGGCGCTGAATACCTGCACTTTGCCCACATCTTTTAGCGTAATCCATACTTCGTCGTTCTCCGGACTCACGGAAATGTTCGGGCAAAACGGACTCGCCTGCGACAAACGTTTGACTACCTCATGCGAAGACACGTCAACGACGGCAAGCTCTGGGGTGAAGCTCGAACACACAAAAGCGAACTTGTCATCCGGGCCGAACATGGTCATGCCTGGCCCATTGGCTAGTTCGATGCGTCGGACTTCTTTCATCTGTACAGGGTCAATCACAGACACGTAGTTTTCGCCTCGCACCGTCACCCACAGTTCGCGGCCGTTGGGCGTGAAGAACGGTTCGTGGGGCGATCTGCCCACATAGACCCTGCCCTTGATCGCGTTGGTCGCGGTGTCAATCAGCGTGACTGAATTCGAGCCGACGGATACGACTGCGAGTGTCTTTGAATCAGGCGAGTACCCGAGTCCATGCACCAACAACTCCCCTCTGTAGAGAGGACTCAAAGCGCCAGGTATGGGATCGCCGAGCCTGATTACTCCCAGAAGCTTGTTGCTGGAGGGATCGATGACAGAAACGGTGTTCGAAGTTTGGTCCGCCGCGTAAACCCGGTCGTGTGAGGAAATGGAGATGTCGGCTCGTCCCCAAGGTGCTTGTTGGGCAAAGGCGCATGACATGAAACACACAATCGACAACCAACGAACGATTCTCATGTTTATTTCTCCGAGGTGACACATAAACCGCCTCCTGTTCTACTTCTGCGAAGTCGACCCATGCTGCTTCAGCCAAAGCTGCATTAGTTCAATCTCCGATTGCTGGTCAGTGATGATTTCCTGTGCCAGCCTGCGCATTTGTGGATCTTTGCCATGCGCCAACTCCGCCTTTGCCATGTCGATTGCCGCCTGATGGTGGGGAAGCATCAACCTGACAAAATCAGTATCGTTGTCACCGGATGGCTCGATGGATTGCATCCCGGCGTGCATCTTTTCCATGCCTCGTTCCAACTCCGACCATGCCGATCCATCATCCCGTTCCCTCTGTCCGTGAGAAGGACCGTGCCGAGCTGGCGTTGGGAGCGAAGAGGTCAAGACCAACAGGAGCACAGATGCCCACGCGTTCTTATTCATATTTCACCCCGGTTCTTGATTGCGGTTCTGAGGATCATGAAGTCCTCGTCAGTGTCCATGTGGATAGTCCCAACAGTTCCTCGCTTCAGGCTCCAGAGGCGTTCCGCCGTTTTCGGATCGACGGCGTGGAGCATCACGCCGGAGCACTAGTGATCCAATCTGGTTGACTGCAAGTTCCCCGGTCACCAGCAGAGCAATATCGCTGTTCTGACGTTGGACGCCGCCCGTGCCTTCGAACTGCGGGCTCGTCGCGCACCAGACGCTGGTCGCAGCTCCCTGCTCGACGGTCTTCAATAGATCAATGATCGGGTCTCCCCCCTCCGTCGACAATGGTCGCCGCGCGAAGTGCATCTCGGGAGATATGCTTCGATAGAGGTGCGATGGTCGTGCCCGGATGCAAAAAAACGCACACACTCCATCCGCCCTAGCCCTCTCGTCGAGCGCCAGGGCAAACAAAATGTTGGCGTCTTCGAACTGGCCATAGGCCATCCACGGCGAATACTCTCGGCGCTCAAACATCGGTCCTCGAAGACGATGGGCGCTCGGCTGTGCGGCCGCGCCGAAACCGAGACTACTCGTGCGCCCTGTGCCCGCTGCAAGGCCGGCAGGAGACGCATGACAAGCTGGAAATGCCCCAGATGCCCAATTCCAGGCCTCCTTCCTGGAGTATCAACCTCCGGCGCTGATTGTTTTGGGGCAAGAACGATTTCATCTTTCCGGCCGAGGGCGCCGCCCCCTATAGCCAGGGTCTCAAGAACATCGAAACGCATCTACTGGATACGGGTCACTTCAGGCTGGAGACGCACAGAAAAGAAATAGCAAGTCATATCGAATCTTTCCTCCTGAAGCGGCAATCCAAAGCGGCATAGATGCCGGGTACGCTTCGGGCCGGCGCTGAGCCGACCCGAAGCCCAAGCGAAAACCTATGCCCCACAGCTTTGGATCGTTGGTGTTCACGACTGCCGTTAAGGCCTTGCAAGAGCGATACGGCAGCCGCCGGCAATACGCGAGGCTTGAGGGATCTGGCTCATCGCCCGCTCGGCTCGGCCCGGAAGAGTCAGAGTTCATCGCTGAACGCGACACCTTCTATATGGCGACTCTGGGCTCGTCCGGTTGGCCTTACGTTCAGCACCGAGGCGGCCCGAAAGGCTTTCTGAAGGTGATTGACGAAAGAACGATCGCTTTCGCCGACTTCCTGGGGAATAAGCAATACATCAGCACCGGCAACCTGCTGACCGACAACCGGGTAGCGCTCATCATGGTTGACTATCCAAGACGGTTGCGTCTCAAAATCCTGGGTCGTGTCGAGATTCTTGAAGGAGAGCAATCGCGAGAGTGGATCGAGAAGGTTCGCGATCCTGCGTACAAGGCATTTACCGAGAGGGTATATGTCATCCGGATCGAAGCCTTCGATTGGAACTGCCAACAACATATTGTTCCGTGGTACACCGAGGAAGAAATTCGAGAGGCGGTTGCCCCGCAGAAAACAGAATGCGCGAATTGGAGCAAGAGAACGAGAAACTCCGGAAACAGCTCTCGCAACTGGGCAAGAAAAACGGAAACCCTTAACTCAATTCACACCGAAGGAGAAGATGTCATGCCTACAATCACAACAAAAGACGGAACGCATATTTTCTACAAAGACTGGGGAAAGGGCCAGCCCATAGTGTTCAGTCACGGTTGGCCGCTCACCGCGGATGACTGGGACGGACAGATGTTGTTCTTCGGGCAGCGTGGCTATCGAGTCATCGCAGCTGACCGGCGAGGTCACGGCCGTTCCACCCAGACCTGGGACGGCAACGATATGGACACTTATGCCGACGATCTCGCAGCCCTCACGGAAAAGCTTGACCTGAAGGACGCGATCCATGTCGGCCACTCCACCGGCGGCGGAGAAGTTGCCCGTTACATTGGGCGTCACGGCTCAAAACGTGTCGCGATGGCCGTGCTCATCAGTTCGGTACCACCGTTGATGGTGAAGACGGACAAGAATCCTGCGGGCGCACCGATCGAGGTGTTCGACGAATTGCGGGTTCAATATATGAAGAATCGGCCCCAGTTTTACAAGGACATTACTCTTCCGTTCTACGGCTACAACCGCCCGGGCGCCAAGATATCGGAAGGCATTCGGGAGAAGTGGTGGCTCCAAGGGATGATGGGTGGGATGAAGGCGGGCTACGACTGCATCAAGGCTTTCTCCGAGACGGACTTCACCGAAGATCTAAAGAAGTTCGACGTGCCTACTCTCATTCTTCATGGCGACGATGACCAGATCGTGCCCATCGGCGCGGCGGCCCTGCAGTCCTCGAAGCTTGTGAAGGGTGCGACGCTTAAGGTGTATCCGGGCTTCCCGCACGGAATGCCCACAACCCAGGCGGATCAGATCAACGCCGACCTGCTCGCGTTCGTCAAGCAAAGCCGACAAGCAGCAGCATGATTCAGACCGAGCCGGTACGTTGGCGTCCAAGCTCACGTACCGGCAGCTTTCGCGGTAAGAAGCGACCAAGATAAGTTGGTTTCACCATCTCACTCTGGAGGCACACCGATGCAACGCAAACTCGCGCGTATTCTGGGTCTTGCTGGAACTTTGATACTGTTGGGAGCGGGTTCGGCGCAAACAGCAGGCGATGATGTTCCATTTCCAACTGGATAGCGGGATTGGTTCGTGGTGAATTCTATGATCGTGACGAAGGACAGCCCGATTTTTGATCAGATCGGCGGCATGCACATCATTTATGTCAATGCGAAGGGGCTGCCGACGCTGAAAAAGGGCGGCCCGCTTCCATATCCTGACGGAACCGTTTTCGCAGATGACGTTCACGAATTCTCGGTGAAAGATGGTTCTTACGTCGAAGGCAACAAGAAAGCGGTAACGGTGATGGTGAAAGACGCGAAAAGTACGCGGTGACCGGCGGTTGGGGTTTCCAAGTGTGGGCGGGGGGTGACATCTCGAAACCACTCGTCCCTGACTCCGCCCATGCCGTCCAAGCTTGCTTCGTCTGCCACAAGCCGCAAAAAGCGCAAGACTACACGTTTTCAACCTACATTCCCTAAGAAGAGAGCAGGAACGTGAGCCAGGAACAAACCGCCCGCATTGCGCAGCAACTTCTCTGGGGATCTGCCCGCGACGACTATGGAACAATGTCCAATGCGGCGTTACACTAATTTCAACGGTGGTTTAAGAAGGATCCGTCACACCGAGGCCGATCTGACGCCTAAATTCTACACACGCCGAGTACAAATCTGCCCCGGGTTTGAAAATGCTGGAGGTCCCAGCAACCAGAATGCTAGCGCCTCTCTCGATGCAGCGTTGGCCTGTTTCCAGATTGATACCGCCATCGACTTCGATAAGTAGACTAACGTTGCGTTCACCCGCCAGTCGCTTTAGCGCAGATATCTTCTCAAGCGCTCCGCCGATGAACTTCTGACCTGTAAAGCCAGGTTCTACTGTCATCAGTAGAACATAGTCGAGTTCTTCCGCCAAAACTGAGAGGGCTTCAACTTCCGTACTAGGGTTCAAAGCAATTCCGGCCTTTAGACCCGCCGCCTTCAATCTCTGAATGAGGCGCAGTGGTTGATTAGTTGCCTCAATATGAAAAGACACATATTCGACTTGCAATTCCTGGAGAAGCACCACATAGGACTCCGGGTTATCCACCATTAGATGCACGTCGATAGGAGTCCGGGTTATGGTCTTGATCTGTCTCACCATATCAAGATTCATGGCTAAGTTGCGAGTGAAATGCCCGTCCATGATGTCGACATGAAACAAGTCCACGCCCGCGCGGTCGAGGTCCTCGATATCCTTTCGCAGATAAAGAGCGTTTGCGCACATTAGAGAGGGAGCTACTCTAATCATGGATCTCCTCGCCCTGTCTCAACTCACGAAGACCCACCTTGGAAACGCTTCGGATTTGCTTTGGCTTTCCGGTTGACATGGGTCGATCATGGTGAGAATATCGCATACGAAGAGCATAGCGCAATTAAAACCGCACCCGCAGTTTCCTTGACTCCGGAGATGCCATGAGCGGGCACGACGTGGACTTCGATGGGGCCGACGAAACGACTACGCGGGGATCAGCAAGTAGTGACTGACAGAGTTCCTATCTGTCCGAGGCGACGATCCAGCAGATTGGGAGGTCCCCCGGCAGCGCTGCGAGTGCGCTGCAATTAAGCAATTCACATGCACTTTGATCCAACGCAGCAAGCGGGCGGTAATGGAGAGGTTTCCGCGCCCCTGAAGCCGTATCTATAGCTAAAATCTCCGAACTTGTTTCTGCCCGAAGGGAAGGGAAAGCCATATGTCATCACAGTACCACATGCTGGACTACATCCATGAGGGGCCAGAGTCCTTAGATCTAACACTGAAAGCGGTCGACGAACCTATACAAGCGGTTGCGGAGGATGTTAAGAACGGACGTTTTGAGCGCATTATGCTTACTGGTATTGGCAGTTCCTACACAGCTTCAGTGATAGCGGCGCCTTTGTTTACGTGGTATTCGCCAGTACCGGTACAGATTGTTGAATCTTGGGACTTTACTAAGTTTCCTAGGCATCTTGTAAACGAGAAAACATTGGTGGTTGCCACATCGCGTTCGGGCGAGCGCGGCTTCGTAGTCGATGCACTCAATAGATCCGTACAGAATGGCGCTTATGCGGTGGCAGTTACTGGTGTAGCCAATAGCTTGATGACAGAGCAAGCAGATTTGACGGTTGTCACGAGAGAAGGTCCAGAAATAACTTATCCGAAGACGAAAAGCGTGGTCACCTGTGCGGGTGCACTCATGCGATTGGCGTTAGCCCTGGCTGGACCGACAAATGCAAGAGCCAAAGAGTGCCTTCTCGAGTTGAGAAGCATGCCGGCGACCTTGGAACGGACGTTAGCCGATATTGAACCTGCCATAAAGAGACTTATCCCAATGATAGAAAAGCATGAGTTGATTGCAATCGTGGGCACGGGTAGTAATTATGGTGTCGCATTAGAAGGGGCCTTGAAGGTACAAGAGAGTTCCGGCGTGCCAACCTATGGTGGCAGCACGTGTTCTTTTTTGACTGGGTTTGTTGGCGCGATGACGCGAAAATGGGTAGTTATAACATTGATTACAAACCAGGATGAAGACCTGAATCATAGTGCGCTTCATATCGCGCGATCTTTAGGTGCTCGCACCGTAGGAGTAATCGAACCAGGTTTAATCATTCCCAACGAATGTGATCATTGTCTAACCCTTCCTGCTAAGTGTGATAGTCTTCTCGCGGGATTGGTTTACCTTCTCCCCATGCAGCTTCTCGCTTATTATCTGACAATGGCCAAGGGTATGAACCCGGATGCGCCTGCCTCGATGAATATAGTGCTCGAAGCACTCTTAGCTCCAGGCCGTGAAGAACCCGAGCTTCGTAGAAATTAGAACCTGTCGGTTTGCTTTCCATATGTTAAATCAAATAAGGAAGAAAATATGTCAGGCTACGCAATCGGCGTGGACATAGGGGGCACAAATACAAAAGTGGTCCTTATTAATGAGGAAGGCAGAATTCATCTGCGTGACAGCTTTGTTACTCCAAAAGGATCACAGGCACTGGACATTGTGAATACTATCATAGAAGAGACACGCGTCTTTTATGATCGCGCTCTCAGCGCAGGTTTTGACATAGAGGGGGTAGGGTTTGCCGTTCCTCAATTCTGCGAAGGTAAGGACGCTGTACAACGGCAAACCAATAACATGCAAAGCCTCGAAGGCTTTCCGATGTATCCCCCCCTGCGTGACGCTTTTGGGACATCGATCACAATCATCAATGACGTCAGTGCAGCAGGAGTTGGGGAATTTCGATTTGGGTGCGGGCGTAACCATGAGCGAATGCTGCTTATGGCTATAGGAACAGGAGTGTGCACTAGCTTTGTCACGCGGGAATATGGCCTGTTGCGTTACTCATGGGATGGCTGTGGTGATACGGGGATGATCATTGTGGATCCATTCGGCAACGTAGAGTGCTCCTGTGGCGGTCGGGGCTGCCTGGAGCCGTTGGTCTCAGGACCAGGAATCAGACGCCGTGCCCTATTTGAGATTGAACGAGGCAAGTCCACACTTCTCGCCAAGATCAAGACGGAAAAGGGTGACCTCGAAGCGCGCAATGTTACCGAAGCTGCGTCTGCTGGTGACTTGGTAGCCAGAGACATCATGGATCAGGTTGGTTTTTATCTTGGAGTCGCGCTCACATCGTATCTCCATATCTTTCGTCCGGATGTGATTGTCCTTGCTGGTGGAGTGGCTCAAGCAGGTGATGTCTTACTCGAGCCTGCTCGCAGGACCATGAATCGGCTTGCTAGCCGTTGGTATCTCGATCGATTTAGTGGTATTGAACTTTCAGCTCTTGGCATGGAAGGGCAGGCCATCGGAGTCGCCAGTTTAATATTGTCACCTGGTTAACCAATGCTGCCCCAGTTCTCTACTCGAAGACAGCATTCGCGCCTCCGGTCAGGCCTCGTCCGGAGGAATTTCGAAGCTGACCAGTTCGGAGCGAAAGCCGTGCGTGCGATGCGCCCCATAAGCGATACCGGCAGTCATCCATACAAATCCCAGCACCAGCGCCGAACGGCTGAGATGGAACCAGATGAAGCCGCAAATCAAGAATCCGAGGGCTGGCGCGATCAAGTTGCCCAGAGTTCGGCTCGTCCTATCCCGCCAAAGGTGGATGAAAGATGCGGCATTCACGCCCATGAAACCGATGAACGCGCCGAAATTGAGCGCCTGCGCGCCGATTTCATAGGCACCTCCACCCATTCGTGCAGCAAAGAATTCGAGAATGCCGGCGCCCGCAAGCGCCAGAACTCCGACCGCCACAATGTTATTGCGCGGAATGCGGCGCTTGGGTTCGATGGCGCCGAAGAATGATTTAGGCAGCGCATTTCCCCGCCCCATCCCGTAGAGTAGCCGTCCGGCGGCGAGCTGGGAGCCCATGCCGGAACCCATGTTGGCTACCAGCAGTGTGAAGTTCATGATTTGGAAAAGAATGACGCCACCGACCTGACGCGAGACCAGGGCGAAGGCCGACTCAACCTGATCGCTGGGGAACGGCTT
>PMMJ01000222.1:0-3587 GCA_003162255.1 Acidobacteriaceae bacterium
ACGATCTCGGCGAGGATGCGGGCGCCGCGGGCGCGGGCCAGCTCCAGCTCTTCGAGGATGAGGATTCCGGCGCCCTCTCCGCAGACGAAGCCGTCGCGGTCCTTGTCCCAGGGACGGCTGGCGCGAGCGGGGTCGTCATTGCGGGTGGAGAGCGCGCGCATGGCGGCGAATCCGCCGACTCCCATGGGAGTAATGGCGGCCTCGGCGCCTCCGGCAATCATCACATCGGCATCGCCGTGCTGGATGATGCGGAAGGAATCGCCGATGGAATGGGCGCTGGTGGTGCAGGCCGTGGCCGTCGCTTCATTCGGACCCTTGGCGCCGAACCGCATGGAAACGTGCCCGGCGGCGAGGTTCACGATTGCCGCCGGAATGAAGAAAGGCGAGATCTTGCGCGGGCCGCCCTCGAGGAGCGCGGTGTGTTCGCGCTCGATCACATCGAATCCGCCGATCCCTGAGCCGATGTGCACGCCGACGTTCTCGGCAATATCGGGCGTGACCTTGAGCTGCGACATCCTCATCGCTTCGTCGGAGGCGGCGATGGCGAAGTGGATGAAGCGGCCCATCTTTTTCACTTCTTTCTTTTCGATGAAACTGAGGGGATCGAAGTTGCGCACCTCGGCCGCGATCTGGCAGGCAAACGCGGAGGCGTCGAACCCGGTAATGCGGTCGACGCCGCTCTTGCCCGCGAGCAGCGCCTGCCACACCGCGTCGGTGGTATTGCCCACGGAGCAAATCAGGCCGATGCCGGTAATGACGACCCGTCTTGCCGAATTGCTGGCCAAATTACTTGCCTGCTTTCGCGTGCTTGCCGATGTAATCGACGGCATCCGCCACAGTGCGAATCTTCTCCGCATCCTCGTCGGGGATTTCGATATCGAAGGCCTCTTCGAAAGCCATCACGAGCTCGACGGTGTCAAGCGAATCGGCGCCCAGGTCGTCCACAAATGACGCGCTGGGCGTGACTTCGCCCTCGTCCACACCCAATTGCTCCACAATAATCTGTTTCACTTTTTCATCAACGGCTGCCATGTTTCTCCTCGTTTCTAATTCTGGGAATCGCGGGTCCGGGTTCCGGGCCGGCGTTTGCTGATTTACGACTGCCCATTGCTCAATGGATCGAATCAAGTCGAAACCAGTAGTTTAAAAGGGATTGCGAAAGTATGCAAAGGAAGGAAGCAAAAATGCCCCGCTCCCAGGGCGCCTGATTTGGAAGAACGTACAATATCGCTAAAGCGATACTCTGATACGAAACCGGAGTTTTTTCGCAGCCTGCAAGAAAAAGCTGGTCGTGTGGAGATCACCACAGAATCCTAACTGGCGGCGGGGAGAGCGGTCAAACTCCCTGTCGTTTGCCGTGTCCTCAATTCATCAACCACAAAGGACCCGAGGTCGCGCAAAGGTGTGAATCCTCGATCGTTTCCTTCATGCTCCTCTGCGTCCTTCGTGGTTGATTAGAACACTGTTCATCCGCTTAGCGGACATTCCTGTCGGCGCCGCGCCGCAAGATTACGCCTTGGGTTTGATGGGTTTGATCCCAAGCGTGGGTTGCAGGTCGATGAGCGTAGCTTTTGCCGCGGAGGCCTTTGCCACCGCGTCGGGAAGTTGGCCGGAGGTGAATGCGGCCGAGGCATCGGTCCAGGCCTGTTTCGCGGCTGCGAGGCTGCCATCAGCTCCCTTGGGAAGCTTGTGGCTCTTGGTGAGCGCGTCGGCTTTCTTTTGGACTTCCTTCAACAGGCCAGGGATCGTGCTGCTCAGCTCGGTCCATTTGGCGGTCAGTTCGGCTTTCTTGGTGTCCGTCGCCTTCCCAAGGTCCTGCACTTTGCCGGCAAGGGGCTTGGAGGCCTCAAAAGCCGCAACGTAATCGCCTTTGTCGTAGGTGTCCTTGGCGGATTGGATGGCCGCCTGAACTTCCTTGGACTGATCGGGCACGTACTTGTTGGCCTGATCGGCCACGACTGCATATGCAGCCTGGGCGCCCTTGATCGCGGCGTCAGCGCTGGCCTTCTCGGCACTGTGGCAAGCGGTGAATAACGTCGTTGCAGCTAGAATGACTCCAAGCACAAGCTTAGTTTTCATAATTTCGCTCCTTAAGATTTTTTTTTGAGTGGTGGTTCTTACGATTTTGGGGACACACTGCAGGGTGTACTGAATTCACGTGCGCAATTGTAGTTGAAGTGTTCAAAATGCGCTCAACATTAATCAGCTGCAAAAGTCAAGTGCGATTTCGTCCTCCGCTCTTGCTCATTTCGATGGACTCATGTCACGATTTGGACGTGAAAATCCTAACCCTGCCTGCTGTTCTGCTGGCGCTCGCGTTGTCCGCAGCCGGCGCCGATTGCCCGAAGAATCAGCCGAAGACCGAGGCGACGCTCATCGAACTCGAACAGAACTGGGCCGCGGCCCTCAGCCGCAAGGACGCTGACGCCGTCGCCTGCATGGTGGCCGGCGAATTCGAAAACGCCGACGTCGATGGCTCGCTGCATACCCGCAGCCAGATGCTGGAGCACATCCCGCAGCGCAAGCCCGGCACTAACCACCTCTCGGAAATGCGCGCGCACGTCGAGGGGAACTTCGGATTTACGCGCGGACTTGCAACGCTGGTCGACCCCTCCGGCAAGGTCGTGGCCCGCGTCCGCTTCACCGACGTCTTCACTTACCGCGATGGCCGTTGGCAGGCGCTTGCCGGACACGAAACGCTTCTCGGCGAGGCTAGCCGTTAAATGCGCGCCGTAGTGCAGCGCGTGAGCCGGGCCAGGGTTACCGCGGGCGGTGAGATCGCTGGCGAGATCGGCCTCGGCTTGCTGGTGTTGCTCGGGGTGGGAGCGGGAGATACGCGCGCCGACGCCGATTACGTTGCCGAGAAGACAATCGGCCTGCGGATTTTCGAAGATGCGGATGGCAAGATGAATTTGCCGGTCGCGGAGGTTGGCGGCGCGCTGCTGGTGGTCTCGCAGTTCACCCTCTACGGAGATGCGCGCCGCGGCAAACGGCCATCGTTCGACGCGGCCGCTCCTCCCGGGCCGGCGCGCGAACTCTACGAATATTTTGTCGCGAAAGTCCGCGCCGCCGGCTTGCGCTGCGAAACTGGACGCTTCCAGGAAACAATGCAGGTGGAACTGGTTAACGAAGGCCCGGTCACGATCCTGCTGGATTCGGCAAAATTGTTCTGAAAAGTATCTGGGAAAAAACAATAGAACCGCTTCGCGGCGAGAAGCGCAATTCCGATTGTGGATGGCGGCAGCGTCCTTGTGATCGGCCGGTNNCGACCGTATAGTTAAGAGTACCGAGGTCATCGGGGAAAAGAACATCATGGAAACGAAGGCATTTTTGTCTCTGCTCGACGAACGCATTCATTCATACGATTTGCTCAGTCATCCGTTCTACAAAGCCTGGTCGGCGGGCGAGCTGACCCGCGACGATCTGCGCGCCTACGCCGAGGATTATTACCCGCACGTGGACGCGTTCCCGGGTTATCTGGCGCAGCTCGGTGTCCGGCTGGAGGAAGGTGAGTTGCGCCGCGCCGTGCTCGCGAACATGACCGATGAAAAGGGTGGCGAAGATTCCTTCGGCGAGCCGGAACGTTC
>PMMJ01000222.1:3609-6206 GCA_003162255.1 Acidobacteriaceae bacterium
GAGAAGACCCGCGGCTATTTCACGTTCCACGCCACCGCCGACGTGCACCACGCGCAGGTGTGGCGCACCCAACTGGAGAAGCGGGTCAAGGCCAATCCGGAGACGGCCAAGAAGGCACTGGCCGCCGCCGAGACCGCGGCCAAGGCTTTATGGGCCGTGATGGATGGCTTCGAGGCGCGGCGGNNAGGGAAACTCTGATCAAGTGTCGACAGAGAGCATAAACCACAGGGGACACAGGGGTGCACGGAGGATCCCAGGGGCTTAATCAGAGCTTCCTTAAGGTGCTGCAAAACTTGCGACCCCGTTTCAAGCAAGAATGGCCCGACCCATCCCGATCGGCACGCGTGGCGAAGCAGCGGAAACCGTTGAGTTGAAGCACACGCTTGCCGCGCATCATCCGGAGCTGCCGCCGGTGTATTCGACTCCCGACATGATTCGGCTCATGGAAACGGCCAGCTTCCACGCGCTGCAACCGTATTGCGATGAGGGAGAAATCACGGTGGGCATCTCGATCCACATCGAACACCGTGCGGCCACGGGCATCGGAATGCGAATTCACGCCGAGGCGGAACTGGAATCGTTTGACGGCCGCTTCTATATCATGCGCGTCCGCGCCGACGATGGCGCGCAGGAGATTGGACGCGGCACCGTGGGACGCGCCGTGGTGCATGTCCCCAGCTTCCTTGACCGTATGCGCGAAAAAGCTTGCGGCAGTTGACTGCGGTTGAAACAAATCTGCAGGAAAGAATAATAGAGGAGAGAACTTGTGGATTCCCATACCGACCGAGCGATCCAATTTCGGCAGCTCCATCGCGGGCCGGGAGTGCTTATCCTGCCGAACGCGTGGGATGTGGCCAGCGCCCGCATCTTCGAGGAGGCTGGCTTCCCGGCGATTGCAACCACTTCCGCCGGCATCGCTTTTTCGCTAGGTCACCCCGATGGCCAACGCATTCCACGCGAGGAAATGATGGCTCGCATCGGCCGAATCGCTCGCGCCGTTCATGTACCTGTGACCGCTGACGTCGAATCGGGATATGGTTCCAGCCCGGAAGATGCCGCCAAGACGACGCGCGAACTGATTCGGGCGGGAGTCGTCGGGATGAATCTGGAAGACGGGAGCAGCAACCCGGACCAGCCCCTGATCGACTTGCAGCTAGCGGTCGAAAAGATCAAGGCGGCGCGCCAGGCCGCCATGCAGATGCGGGCACAAGTTGTGGTGAATGCTCGCACCGATGTGTATCTGCTGCCGGGGGGCAATCCCGATGCGGACTATTCCGAAGCTTTGCGGCGGCTGCTAGCGTTTCGCGATGCGGGCGCCGATTGCGTCTTCGCCCCCGGACTCAAGGACGCCGAGACCATTGAACGGTTGGTGAAAGCCGTCGAGTGTCCACTGAACATTCTCGCCGTGCCGGGAACGCCCTCGACTCCAGAACTCGAAAAGCTGGGCGTGGCTCGCGTAAGCTTGGGGTCCGGCCCCATGCGCGCGACTCTCGGGCTGCTGCGGCGAGTGGCGGAGGAGCTCAGGACCTCCGGGACGTACAGCGCGATGGAGGGAGCTGTGCCTTATGACGAGGTGAATAAGCTGTTCGACCGTTAAGCTGCATCCGTCGCACCATGTGGGGACGGGGCTTCGCCCCGCCTCCAAACAAGCTCACTTCTCACCCGTTGACCAGGTTCATCATGTGTTCCGGATAGCGCAATCCCGAAGCGGCGCCAGAGGGAAAGACTTCGTTTAAGCGGCGCAAGTCTTCCGGAGTCAGTTTCAAATCCACCGCCGCGACGTTTTCCTCCAAATACTTGCGGCGCTTCGTGCCGGGAATCGGAACAATGTCGTCACCCTGTGCCAACACCCATGCGAGCGCCAATTGTGAAGGCTGACATTTCTTTTCGCGCGCAATCTCTTCAACTTCTTTGATGAGATCGAGATTCTTCTGAAAGTTCTCGCCCTGGAAGCGCGGCGAGAAACGGCGATAATCATCCGCCGCCAGGTCTTCGAACTTTTTGAATTGGCCGGTAAGAAAACCGCGCCCCAGCGGACTGTAGGCGACGAAGCCGATGCTGAGTTCGCGGCAAGTCGCCAGGATTTCGTGTTCGGGATCGCGCGTCCACAGCGAATACTCGGTCTGCAGCGCCGCGATGGGATGCACCTTCACTGCACGCCGCAGTGTGTTGGCTGAAGCTTCCGACAAGCCGATATAACGAATCTTGCCTTCCTTGACCAGTTCCGCCATGGCGCCCACCGTCTCCTCAACCGGAGTATTCGGATCGACGCGGTGCTGATAATAGAGATCAATGTGCTCGATGCCCAGCCGCTTCAGACTTGCTTCGCAGGATTTCTTCACGTAGTCGGGCTTGCCGCTAACGCCGCGAACATTGGGGTTCGTGGGATCGCGAACAATTCCGAACTTCGTGGCCAGCACAATCTGATCGCGCTTGCCCTTGATCGCGCGTCCGACGAGTTCCTCGTTCTTGTACGGTCCGTAGATATCGGCCGTGTCGAGAAAGGTGATGCCGAGTTCGAGCGCGCGATGAATGGTCGCGATCGATTCGGCGTCATCGCGTCCGGAGTAAAACTCCGACATGCCCATGCAGCCGAG
>PMMJ01000054.1 GCA_003162255.1 Acidobacteriaceae bacterium
GACGGCGCGAAACTAGCGTTGCAACCGTCCGGGGTGAGAGTCCCAATCTTCGGGCGGCCTCGGACATCCCAACGGCAAGTACGGTATCCACTTGTTGCAGCATGGTTCATTCTCCTTTTTGCCCTTGCATCAAGATGCAGTGCAGTGCATACTATACCCATCTGATGCACTGTATACATCGGTTGATTTTGAGAGAGATTGACATTTTGCCCTTTAATTATGCCAGTTGGTAGACCCCAGAGAGTGAACCCGTCTGAGCTTTATGTGCTGTCGCAAGTCCTCTATTGGGACTTCCGGCGACTCGCCGAAGGAAGATACCGGCTTTGGCATGATCGGGCGAAATACGAGCGATTGATTGCCGATCCGAACAGAGTTCCCGAATACAGCCCCCATGAGCAGGCACGACTTGAGGAAACTGTGGACCAGGAAATCCGGAACCGCCAGTTAGATCGAACCAGACGGGGGAATCGCCTTCGCGAACTAAAACAGGAGGATTCGCGTGAAGTTCTGAAATTCATCGCCGAAGAGGAATCCACAAAGCGAATTAAGGTTCCAGGCGAACCCGACGTAATCAAGAAATTGTTATCGCCCGACACAACGCCCCAGCAAGTACGCGAACAATGCAAACACGCGTTCATGACCGTTACGGAGATGTTCGGATCTGAGGCACGGGAGGTGAAAATTCCGGCGTGGCCCATCGCTGCAGGAAGTATCCTCCCCGGTTATCTATTTCGGCATGCCGTGGAATTTACAGCAGCCAAACATGATCCACGATTTCCGCGATGTGATGTCTCGCGCCGTCCCACCACTCTGTGGAAGCAACTGTGGTTCCTATCTCGTGCCCTGGCTGGCTCGGAACTTGGCGTCAAAACCCGCACGGCAATCAATCTAATAGGTTCCCTGAGGCCGGAAGAGTTTTTCACAAAGTCACGCGCCGCGAAACCCAAACGAAGACGTAAGGGGATCAACTCAAAACAGACACACCTTTGACATACAGCGGGCCTGCCGACTGTTCGAGCAGCCGACAAGCCCTGACCACCAATCGGAGGAATGCTCCAAATGGCAGCTGCGAAAAACGTATACCATCTCCCGCAATCCCACAATTCAATGGTATCCCGGTATGGCGTTCTAATGGGACTTGAGAATATTGGGTATGCTCCGCGAAACATGGACAAGCTGTGGATCGACCCGCACGATTACCAAGATCAACTGGAATCGGCGGTGGAAATCCTCTCAACGAGGATGATGAATGTCTCGATCTACAATCATCAACTCTGTGTTCTTCGCAGGCCGCTGTGGAAGTTCGCTCGCAAATCTATTTCTGATTGGAAGAATATTTACCTAGAGGAATGCCAAACATGTGGAGTTCGAGAGCAGTGTGGAGGCTTCTTTCAATGGGCGACCAAGCTACACAGTGAACACATACACCCCCTGCCGCTTACGGACGAGGTGACTTGTCCTTGAGTTCGAGTAGCTGCGCGCGCGCGCGCCCCGGTCGATTCCCACGTGCGAAAACCATTAAATTCCCTGGGAAGACGAATCGCGGCGCGGATTGTTCGCGCCGAAATTCCTGCTCGCACGCGCGAAATACGAATCTTTGGCACGCGAAAACGCGATTTCGCGCACCCACGCACGCGCCAGAGCGCACGTTTGCACGCCACGAAAACGCGCTGCGCACGCACGCGAAAACTTAAAACTGGAATGAAAACGGATCGCGCGCCCCGGCTCCGGTCTCCCCCGCGACCCGCCAAAGGCCCGGAACTGTTAACGAAGTGGTAACGAGGGCAGTTTCAAAACGCTCTACCTCCTATCCCGTCAAGGGCGGGGGGGGGAAGTACACTTCGGGAAAAATTGTCGACCCCCTACCGCCGGACTTGCAGCCAGACCTTACGCGCGACACAACCTAGACTGCCGGGGCCTATCAACCGGGTGAAATGTGCTAGTTTGTTGAAATGAATAACAGGTGCGCCTTTTGTATGCAGCCCGCGAAATTGGCGGGCGAGCACATTTGGAGTCACTGGATTGGAGAAGAGCTCAAAAAGATAGGTGCCGCGAGGATGAGGCTCAGCAGTCAATCGCTGGACAATCCGAACACGTTTACTTGGGAAAGCCGTACGTGTGATCTAACGGCAAAAGTTGTATGTAAGAGATGTAATGAAACATGGATGAGCGATCTTGAATCGAATCACGCAAAGCCATCCATCGGGAAAATGATATTGGCGACCGCTCCTATCACACTCACGAAGTCCCAGATGAGTTCAATTTGCGCCTTCGCTTTCAAGAGCGCCGTGATCGGGGATCACATGAACCGAAAGAGGCCCCCGTTCTTTTCCTCTGAGTCTCGTCGCCAGTTTGCTCGCTCGCTTGCGATTCCACCTGCAACCTACGTTTGGATCGGTTGCCTAAGTGGAAACGACCCAGTCCACGGACTTTTTAAGGTGCAATACGGTATCACTCCACCAAGAACCACGAACGGCTTCCGTCTCTATACGTTCACCTGGGGAATAGGAAGGTTCTTTCTTCAACTTCTCGCTTGGCGTTGGATGCGAGGGAAATTGAGACGAACTTTGGTCCCCGGCATCACACAAAATGAATTCTGGAACCCTTATTCTATCCCTATTTGGCCGAATTCCCCGTTGTCTGTCCAATGGCCACCCGCAGGGTGACCTGACCGATGTTTTGTACCAAGTGGAATGTTAGTGTAACGCCTCTTTTGACCTTTGTCCGTAGTCGCCGTCGGGGGTGTGGAGATGTGGGAAACGGGTTTTGTTTTCCACATCTCCATGCCCCGGTTTTGNNCTCTCGCAGTACCCGTTCTCCCACGGACTCCCAGGCTCGATGTACAGTGTCTTCGTGCCCAGCTTGTCCAGCCACTTCCGCAACTCCTCGGCAATGAACTCCGGTCCATTGTCCGAACGAATGTGCTCTGGGATCCCACGCACCAACATCACATCTGCCAACGTTTCGATCACTTGCAAGCTCCCCAAGCGCCGCGCCACTCGCAACGCCAAACATTCCCGCGTGTACTCGTCGATCACCACCAGAATCCGCAGCGCCCGTCCATCGTGCGTCATCGCCTTCACGAAATCGTAGCTCCACACATGATTCGCGCGCTCCCGGCGCAACCGCACACACGAACCATCCCCCAGCCACAACCGCCCCCGCGCCCGCTGTTTCTGCGGCACCTTCAGCCCTTCGCGTCGCCAGATCCGCTGCACTCGATCCTTGCCCACCGCCCACCCCGCATCCCGCAACAACACCGTGATGCGCCGATAGCCGTACCGCCCATACTTCACAGCCAGGGCCAGGATCGCCTGCGTCAGCTGATCTTCGTCCGTGCGCCGTAGCGGCAGATAGCGTTGTGTTCCTCGCCACTGCCTCACCACTCGGCACGCCCGCCGCTCACTTACTTCATACTCCTCGCGGGCATGCTCCACGGCGCACCGACGTCGCTCCGGGCTTAGAAGTTTCCCTCCGCAATATCCTTCAGGATCTGTTTGTCCAACGACAGCTCCGCCACCAGCCGTTTCAACTTGCCGTTTTCCTTTTCCAGTTCTTTCAGTCGCTTTGCCTGGTCCATCTTCAAACCGCCGTATTCCTTGCGCCAGCGGTAGAACGTCTGCACCGTGATGGACGCTTCTTTGCAGGCTTGTGGGGTGGTTTTACCGTTCGCGATGCTGACTTCAATCTGCCGCAGCATCGTCACGATCTGCTCTGGTTTGTACCTCTGGATGGGCATGACCTGTTTTTCCTCCAAGTGGATTCTCTCTCATTCCACTTGGTACAAATTTCTCCGGTCAGGTCAAGGATATCGAGATTTTGCAACAATAAAGTTGAATTCGGGAACCCTATTAGTGCCAGCGGTGCCTATTATTGTGGAGACGAGAGGACATCGTGCAGGTTTGGCCCCGTACACGTCGACTGGTCATCGCGGTGGCGATTGCTACTGCCGTACTTTGCGCGATAGCGTGGAGTTACACCGCTTACAAGGCGAGCCGTGCAAAATCGCTGCTTGCTGAGGCGTCACGCGTGAGGATTGGCGACAGCGAAGCATCTGTGCTCGCGCTGGTCCAGCGGTATAGAGGAATCAAATGGGAACCCACTGGGAGCACCCGAACGACGCTGGGTCCCCGGGAGAACTGGCTTGATCAGAGTGAGTACGACCGTGCGCTTAGAACGTACCCCGATTACGCCTACTCAATTCTGGTGAACCCGTGGGGGTTTCCGACCCTTACACCAGAGAGCGACTTGAGGCGGAGATTAGATGCGGTGCTCTCGTGTCCAATGCAGGTCGTTCCGGCGACTATTCGAGCGCCATTCGGACTTCGGGGCTGGATTTCGGGTGTTGACATTAACATCCGTGATGGTCGCGTCTCGAAGGTCTCAGGCATGGTTTTGGTGGAGGGTCGCTCGCGATGGCTTAATCATGAATGGTCATTGGTCGGCGAAATGCCACGCGAACCGATGCAGTCGCGTGGATACATGACCGAGCCCGTAAACATAGGGATGAGGGCGGGGCGCAGCAGGGGCCTGAGAAACATCATTACCCCTCAGGCTTCGGAACAGGAGAGGGAAGCCGCACACCTTTGGAATACGGCATGTCTCACATCCTTGCGAAGCTGTACGGACAGGTGCGAACTTTCTCCAGCTGCGTTCCGATACATGACGAGTCACCCAGATGTGTCCCGCGATAGCTGGGAACCGACGTGCGGGGAGCCCTGATGATTGCTGTAAGCAGGCGATTACACGCAATATAAAAAG
>PMMJ01000323.1 GCA_003162255.1 Acidobacteriaceae bacterium
AAACGACCGCGCCCGAACCGCCCAAGAATATCTAGCGGCAACGGCAGCAGGAATTCGCTCAGGTGCAGCCATGGATGACACTCTCCTAAAAATTTTTATTGCGGTGACGACTTTCGCGGTCGTGATCCAGGCCGGCATCATGGTGGCCCTTTACTTCGCGGTTCGCAAAAGCACGGCGAAGATGGAAGCTCTCGCCACCGAAGNNGTCATCCGCGCCGATGAACTGCTGAATCGCACCATGGACAAAGTCGAAGAGACCAGCGAAATCGTCCACAAAACCGTAATCTCGCCGCTGCGCCAGGTTAACGGACTGATGAACGCGATCAGTACCGGAGTGGAAGTTTTCCTCGGCCAGAAAAGCCGTCACCGAAAAAACGGCACGGGCGTCCCGCAAGACGAGATGTTCATNNTGGACCCTTCGACTTCGCTCAGGCCAGGCTCGCGAGACGCCCGCCCCTCCACCACCCCGACTTGTAATTCATTCTTCCTCGCCGCCCTGCACCCGCGCACTTTGCACGTCGGGCACATAGATGGAGTGGATGTTCTGATCGGCGGCTAGTTTCTGGAAGCTCACGATATCCGCGTTCCGGACCTGCTCCCAGCGCGCCAGCAGTTCATCGGTCTGGGTCTTCAGCTTTTCGAATTCCCGATATTGCGCTTCGGTCGGAGCCGAGTCGGAGAAGCCCGCGACCGCCATGGAAAGAAACGCCAGTTTCGCGTCGAGCCCCGGAACGTAGGCAAGTGAATCCTCACTGGCGCTGATTCTGAAATTAATCAGCGGATCGCGCACCGCAATGAGCTTGACGTCCAGCGCACTCGCGCCATCGAACAAGGCTTTCGTCGACTCGGCAGGCGCCAGGCGCTTCTTAAGCCCGTCCAGTTGCTCGCGGACATCCTGTATCTGGTTCACCGCGTCGTAGACGCGATTCAACTGCTCGCGCACGTCCATCAGCAGCTTGAATTGCTTCTCCAAATCACTCTGGGCAGTGGTGACTCGCGGATCGATCTTCACTTCGAACGGAGCCGTCAGGCTCTTGCCGGTCGATCCATTTTGAGCCGAGGTCAAGCGCACCTGATACTTGCCCGGCAGCGCCAGTGGCCCCTTCGCGCCCTCATTGTATTCCCACAGAAAATATCCCGGGACGCGGTTCGACTCGTCGTAATGGAGATCCCACACAAACCGATTCAGACCTTCTTCCAGTTTGATCTGCTTCTCGGGCTTCTTGCCGTCGGGGTCGAGCGGTTCATCGAGGGGCTCGGCTTTGCTGCTGGAGTATTTGCGGATTACATTGCCCGCCGCGTCCAGGATCTCAATTTTCACTTCCTGCTTCGTTTCCGGCTTCGGCGCTTGCTTGAGGTAAAAATAAATCACCGCGCCGTTGGGAGGATTCTTTCCGTCAAATGCAAATTGCGCCGGAGCTTCTCCGGTGTGCACGCGATACGCCGTCGCGGGCTGGTAGAGGTGCATGTCTTCTCCGGCAACCGAGTCGGCGAACTGGCGCAGGGGAGAGACATCGTCGAGGATCCAGAAAGAGCGCCCGTGCGTCGCCAGCACCAGATCGTCGTTCTTAACGACCAGGTCGTGAACCGGTGTAATCGGCAGGTTGATTTGCAGCGAGCGCCAGTGCGCGCCGTCGTCGAAAGAAACGTAGACGCCGCGTTCGGTCCCGGCATAGAGCAAGCCTTTCTTCTTCGGGTCTTCGCGCACCGCGCGCACAAAAGATCCGTCCGGAATTCCGGTTGTGATCCGGCTCCAGGTCGCTCCGTAATCGCTGGTCTTGTAGATGTAAGGCGCGAGATCGTCATTCTGATGGCGGTCGATCGCGACGTACGCCGTGCCGGCATCGTGCGGAGACGCTTCAATCAGACTGACGCGGCTCCATTCCGCGAGATCCTTGGGTGTAACGTTGGTCCAATTCTTGCCTTCATCGCGGGTGATCTGGATCAGGCCGTCGTCGGTACCTGCCCAGATCAGGCCCTTCGCAAGGGGCGAGGGGGCAATGGAAAAAACGGTGTCGTAATACTCGGTGCCGGTATCGTCAATTGTGATCGGACCGCCCGAAGGCTGCTGTTTCGATTTGTCATTGCGCGTCAGATCGCCACTGATCGCTTCCCAGTGCGTTCCACCGTCGGTGGTCTTGAAGACGCGCTCGCCTCCGTAGTAAACCGTGCTGGGATCGTGTGGCGAAGTCACGATGGGCGCCGTCCACTGAAAACGGTGTTCTAGCGGGGCCGCGCCGCGCGCGTCCGAGAGTTCGGTCGACACGGCAATGCTCTTGACCTGGTTGGTGCGGCGGTCGAAGCGGGTGATGTTGCCCTGATAGTCGCCGGCATACACAATGTTCGGGTCGGTTGGATCGGGCGCAATATAGCCCGCTTCCCCGCCCCCGACCATGTACCAATTGTCGCGGCCAATGGCGCCGTCATCGCTGCGGCTGGCAATTGCTACGGTGGAATTATCCTGCTGCGCGCCGTACACGTAGTAAGGAGTCCGTGTGTCGGTGATGACGTGATAGAACNNTAGAACTGCGCGGTGGGCTGGTTATCCTCGCGCGTCCACGACTTGCCGCCATCCAGGGTGACGGTAACGCCGCCGTCGTCGGAGGCGATCATGCGCTTCGTATTCTTCGGATCGATCCACAGGCCGTGATTGTCGCCGTGCGGAACTTTCACTTTATTGAAGTTACGCCCGCCGTCGGTGGACTTGAGGAACTCGACGTCCAGCACGTAAACCGTATTCGCATCCTGCGGATCGGCGATCACGTGCATGTAGTACCACGCCCGCTGAAACAGCGAGTGGCTACCGTTTGCCAGATCCCAAGTGTCGCCGCCGTCGTCGGAGCGATAAAGTCCACCACCCTCTTTCGCCTCGATCAACGCGTACACGCGCTCGGAGTTCGCCGCCACGGCTACCCCGATGCGACCGTACGGTCCCTTCGGAAGGCCATGCTCTTGCTCTTGCAGCCGTTTCCAGGTGGAGCCGCCGTCGGTTGAGCGATACACGCCGCTGCCCGGACCGCCGCTGGAGAGTGTCCATGGAGTCCGTCGAGCCTCCCACAGCGAGGCAAACAAAATGTTGGGATTCTGCGGATCGAAAACCACATCGATCGCTCCCGTGTTCTCGTCTTTGTAGAGAACCTTGTCCCAGGTCTTGCCGCCATCGGTGGTCCGGAAAACGCCGCGCTCCGTGTTTGGACCAAAGGGATGGCCGAGCCCTGCGACAAAAACGACGTCGGGATTGTGTGGATTCACGATCACTTTGCCGATCGCGCGCGTGTCTTTCAATCCAACGCTCTTCCAGGATTTTCCGGCATCCACGGACTTCCAGACGCCGTCACCGTGCGAGATGTCTCCGCGGATGCAAGCTTCGCCGGTCCCCACATAAACGACGTTGGGATCGGACACGGCGACCGCGATGCTGCCGATCGACGGGGCTCCATCTTTGTCAAAAACCGGAGACCATGTATTGGCGCCGTCGATGGATTTCCATACGCCGCCTCCGGTCGCACCGAAATAGTAAGTGGTCGGATCGCCTGGAATTCCAGCTGCCGTAAGCGAACGGCCGCCGCGAAAAGGGCCGATCGAACGGTACTGCATGCCCTTGAACAGCGGATCGCCTTCGCTCTTGTCGTTGTCTTTCGCGGACGGCGCGGACTCGGCGGAAGTGTTTTTTTGTGCGGCATCCAATTTGTGATTCCGCTCTTTTTGCTGGGAGAAAGTAAGGGTGACCGCCAACAGTACGAATAACGCAAGCGTGACGATGCGCATATGCACCTTTTGAATCATGAATTAAGTGGCCGCGAAAAAAAATTTGCTCCCGCTAATGCTAATGCCAGAAGCGCGAAAGGTACAAACGGCCGAGAGACATCGAATCATTTGACATTGGATCATTCGGCCGAGAGTTTCAATGACTCAATGTCTAAATGATTCANNAAACCTAGGTTGATTTCCGCGCTCCCCGCCTAGAATGGTCGAAACATTTCTGTATTTATTTGTTTGAAACAAAACGCGGTTGGAATGCACCACTAAATGCAACGCCTGTTCACATCCAACGACGTGATCATCCTGACCGGGATCACCGCCCGCCAACTGCAATGGTGGGACGAACGGGGCATCGTGGCGCCGGGGCGCCAGGGGCATCGACGCATTTATAGCTGGGACGAACTGGTGACGGTGGCAGTCATCTGCCAGCTTCGCCGGCGCGGTTTTTCGCTCCAGCGCATGCGCAAAGTGATTGGGCTCCTGCAGCAGGAATTCGGCACCACGCTGGCCGCTACGGTCAGCGCGTCATCAGAGCAGGAGTATCACCTGCTTACCGACGGCACTCACCTTTATCTGCGAACCTCGGCGCGACAGGTCGTCGACCTTTTGAAAAATGCCCGGCAGCCAATGTTTGACATATGCCTGAGCGACGAAGTGCGCCGGGTTCGAGCGGAGATTCAGGCGCGCAAGAAGAATGCGGTTTCGGAACGAGCGCGGCCTTCAGGCCGGGCCCGGAGGGCGTAAACGGAAAGCGGGGGAAAGCATGATGATCGGTGAATTGAGCATTATCAACGAGTGGATTCCCGAGCAGATGGAACCCGGCACCGTGTTCGTGCTGGAGAACGCGGGCGAAGTGGGAGAAAAAGAGGATCCCTATTGGGCGGTGCTCTCCTGCCCGTCGTGCGGCACCCTGGGCTTGATTACTCGCAAGCAGATGGCTGGATTGCTACCGACAATTTGCGGCTCTCCGCAATGCCCGGCGCAGTTTTTTATCAAGGACGATGAGATTACACCGCGGAAGCCGTTTTAGGCAGAATACTTCGATTGCTTAGACGGGCGAGGGCGCCCGTCCCCACACGAGCGTATCGAGCATCTAAGGATGCGTTTTCGGAACCGCTAACTTGACCGGAACCTGCTCGACTATCTCTATGTCGAATCCTTCGAGAGCGGCTACCCTTCTGGGGTGATTGGTTAACAGGCGAATGCGCTTCAGATTCAGATCGAAGAGGATCTGAGCTCCGAGGCCAATCTCGCGATGAATCTTGCGTTCGCTTTCAGGTAACGAGGGCAAACGCCGTTCGCGGTGGAATGTCAGAAACGACTGATCGCCGATTTTTTCTGCTGTGAAGCCTTTCGATGTTTGGTGCAGGTAGATCAATGCGCCTCGATCTTCCTGAGCAATAATCTGCAGCGAAGCCTCCAGCGTCTGATGGCAGTCGCATCCCGTGGCTCCGAAAACGTCGCCCAGCAGGCAGTGCGCGTGCATGCGGACGAGAACCGGCGCCGACGAATCACTGATGTCACCGCGAATCAGCGCCATGTGCGATCCGCCGCCGTCCACTTCGCTTTCGTACGCGATCAGGCGGAATTCTCCGTGCCTGGTTTCTACCATGGCCTCGCCCACGCGCTGCACGTAGCGCTCATGCTGCATACGGTAGCGGATCAACTCCGCCACCGTCAGCATTTTCATTTCATAGGTGCGGCAGAATTCGATCAGGTCGGGCACGCGCGCCATGGTGCCATCGTCCTTCATGATTTCGCAGATGATCCCGGCCGGGACCATGCCGGCTAGCCGAGCCAGATCCACGGCAGCTTCGGTCTGGCCGGCGCGCACCAGCACTCCTCCTTTGCGCGCTCGCAGCGGAAACATGTGGCCGGGGCGTGCCAGATCCGATGGGCGCGTCTTGGGATCGATTGCCACTTTGATGGTGCGGGCGCGATCGTGCGCCGAAATTCCCGTGGTCACGCCATCGCGAGCGTCGATCGCCTCGCAAAAGGCGGTGCCGTATTGCGATGTGTTCTCGCTGGTCATGGGACCGATGCGCAGGTGGTCGAGCCGTTCCTCGGTCATAGCCAGGCAGACCAGGCCGCGTCCGTGTTTGGCCATGAAGTTGATCGCTTCGGGAGTGACTTTCTCGGCGGCGAGCGTGAGATCGCCTTCGTTCTCGCGGTCTTCGTCGTCAACTACGACAATCATTCGTCCGGCGCGGATCTCTTCGATCGCGGTGGGAACATCGGTAAAGGGCAGATTAGGAGTCATAAATTACGCCGCATTCAAATTGCGCCGCTTCGACGGCGCTGGTTCGTCATCGGCACCACGAAACAGATTTCTCATAGCCCGAGTCATGGCCCGAACGATCCATCGCATCACGACCACGATCGCGGCGAGGAAAGCGGCGACGATCAGGGCAGCCGCAATCGGGTGCTGGGTGGCAAGCCAGGTCAGGAACACGGCCAGCGTGTCTTCTCCCGCACTGAGCACAAAATTCGAGACCGGCTCCGGAGACGGGGTCACGGCCACGCGCGCCGCCGTCTTACCTCCGTGCGCCAACAGGGCGATGGCTCCGCCTGCCAGCGTAGCCAGCAACTGCTTCTCCGGCGAAAGCTGCGACGCCGCGCCGTAGGCGATCAAGGCTGCCACGGGAACGCGAACAAAAGTATGCAGAGCATTCCAGAATAAATCGAAAGCCGGAATCTTGTCGGCGAAAAACTCAATGGCGAAAAGTGCGCCGGAGGCACCAATCACCCACCAACTGGAAACGAGGTGCAGTCCGGAAGGCAAATCGAGCAGGCCGGCATGGGTGAGAAGTCCGAGTGTGGCTACCGTGGCGTACACGTTCAGACCGGCCGCGAAGCTGATCGCCACGATCAGGCCTGCGAGGTCGGAGCCAGCGATTCCGGAGCCGCCAAACTTCATGCCTGCCAGCATATCCGCACTGGGCCTCCTCGCCAATAGCCCGCAAAATAAGAAAGGGCCGCCAGCGGCGACCCTCTAAGCAAACTCTTCCAGTAAACCTGTTCCCTGCGATTACAGCGTGGATTCGATTTCAAAACCCCAAGCTTCGAGCAAGGGCTCGGGGATGTACTTGGAATTCTTGTTCCGGCGCGCCCATTCCCGCAGCCGTGTAGACCGCAAATACTGGTCGGGAGAGAGCTTATACTCGTGCACAACCTGCTCGAACTCCGTAATTGTGGGGGTCACCGGCCCGATAGGCTCGGGCTTGCCCCAGTTGGGGTTTCCGCGTCGTTTAGCCATGAATAATATTCCCTCTTGCAAACGGAATAAAAACGTCTTTCCTTTTGTTTGCTAGTCTCTATTAGCTTTGATTCCAAAAAGCGCCCAGGGGATTCACCCGCGAGGAGCAAACGTAAAACCACCAGATTCAAGCCCCTCGGCCTCGATGGAAGCTATTGATAATAATAGGTTTTTCTATGTAAGTCAATAGAAAAATCGACTCTCTTATGCACTTCGGTATATCCCATTGGCGCACAGGCATTTACAGTTCTTCGCCGGGAATACATCACAGGCGGCTGGGCTATGAATAAACGGATGCCCCCACTAGTGAACCCGTCAGTCCCGGCCGATGACACCAGTAGGGGGCATTCGGCGGGAATGGCTGTCCAAAGCCGCCATGTGACCGGAGTAACCGGAAGATCAGGCCATGGCGTTGACCGTGGAATCTCATACACTTAGAGTGCAGACAGGGATAGTTCCGCTCGCTCTGATATGGACCAGCGATCTACCCCCGCACGAGGCCGCAAGCGAGGGCGCAAATATCGCTCCATGGCCTTGGCAAAGCTGGGACGGCACGAGAACCGGTCTGAATCGTGATTCGAAGTATGAACCTGAAGTCTCTACTACTGAGTTCTGACGAGAAGACGGTGCGCATCCTGCGCCGGGTCCTCAGCGACCTGGAAATCAGCGTCGTGCATTGTTCCGCAGCCGACGATGCCATCCGCCGGATCACCCGCGAGCGTTTTGAAGCCATCATCGTGGATGCGGCGAATGTGGAGGAAGCCGGCAGCGTGTTGCGGGCAGCCAAGGCCGCTCCCGTCAACAAGCGCGCCCTGGCGATCGTGCTGGTGGAATCTTCCGTCGGGCTCAAGGGCGGTTTCGAAATGGGGGGGCACTTCGTGCTCCACAAACCGTTCGCGGTCGAGCGCGCCAAAGCCAGCTTTCGCGCGGTTCGGGCCCTGATGAAGCGCGAACGGCGACTGCAGATGCGGGTGCCGGTGCAGATCGCGGTCGAGTGTCACGGGTCGGGCCGGTACCAGGCCAAGACCATCGACCTCTGCGAAGGCGGCATGGCGGTACAGTTTTCCGGCCGTGTTGCCAAGGAGAATTCGCTCCGCTTCTCACTCGAATTGCCAGGAGTCGAGCAGAAGCTCGAAATCCATGGCGAGTTGGCCTGGGAAGGCAACAGCGCTCAGGCCGGTGTCCGCTTCAAGAACGCCACCGACGAGCAGCGCGCCACGCTTCGCCAGTGGCTGAACAGCCAACTGCCCGAGGTGGAGCAAGACGACCCACCTGTGATTTGCCATCTTACCGACCTCAGCCTCGGCGGTTGCTATCTCACTACCAGTTCACCATTCCCGAGGGGCACGCGGGTCATCCTCTCGATCAAAACCGCCGACCTGCTGGTCCGCGCCGGCGGTGTCGTACTGGTCGCGCATCCGGAGTTCGGGATGGGGGTAGAGTTCCTCCAGAGCACAGCCGAACAACGCGATCAGGTTCTCCGCATGATCAAGACTCTGCGAACCAATGGAGATAAATCTCCCGATCTTCAAGTCGAACCCGACGGCCTGGAAACGTCATCTCCCGAAGATAGCGTGGCGATGTTTTTGTCGTCGGGCAGCGAGTTTTCCGGGGACAAGGCTTTCGCGGGCGAAGTCCCTGGAAGCGAAGACACTCTTGTCGATCTGTTCCGGCAAAAGTTTCAGATGCCAGTCGAAACCTTTCTGCAGCAGATGCGCGAACAGCGACAATCTGCCGAATCGCACGCAGGCTAAGGCACTCGGACTAGACTTCGTCCTGCTCCTTCAGCTTCGCGATCACCCCGAAATCCTCCAGCGTGGTGGTATCGCCTTTCACTTCTCCGCTGCTGGCCAGCTCTCTGAGCAAGCGGCGCATGATCTTGCCGCTGCGTGTTTTCGGAAGCGTGTCGGTAAAGCGGATTTCATCGGGCTTGGCCAGCGATCCAATCTCTTTCGCCACCCACTTCTTCAGCTCTTCTTTCAGAGCGTCCGTCGGCGGGACCCCTTGCTCCAAAGTTACGAAGGCCGATATGGCCTGGCCCTTGATGTCGTCCGGTCGGCCGACCACCGCGGCTTCGGCGACCTTTTCGTGCGCCACCAGCGCCGATTCCACCTCCATCGTGCTCAAGCGATGACCGGACACGTTGAGCACGTCGTCCACGCGCCCCATGATCCAGAAATAGCCGTCTTTGTCCTGGCGCGCGCCATCGCCCGTAAAGTACGCGCCCGGAATCTGCGACCAGTACTGCTGCACGTAGCGATCCGGATCGCCGTAGATTGTCCGCAGCATGGCGGGCCACGGCTTGCGGATGACGAGATAACCACCCGATCCCTCAGGCACCGGCTTGCCGTCCATGTCCACGATCTCCGGAACCACGCCGAAGAACGGCCGCGTCGCCGAACCGGGCTTGGTCGCAATCGCGCCCGGAATCGGCGCGATCATGATGGAGCCGGTTTCGGTCTGCCACCAGGTATCGACGATCGGACAGCGCCCCTTGCCGATCACCCGGTGATACCACTCCCAGGCGGCGGGGTTGATGGGCTCGCCCACCGATCCCAGAAGCCGCAGACTGGATAGGTCGTGCGCGTCCGGCCAGCGGTCACCCTGGCGGATGAGCGAGCGGATGGCGGTCGGAGAGGTGTAGAAGATGTTGACGCCGTACTTCTCCACCATGCGCCACCAGCGATCGAACTGCGGATAGTCCGGCGCGCCCTCATACATCACGGTAGTGGCGCCGGCTGCCAGGGGGCCGTAGACGATGTAACTGTGGCCGGTAACCCAGCCGATGT
>PMMJ01000173.1 GCA_003162255.1 Acidobacteriaceae bacterium
TCCTGCTTGTAAGGCAGGCGCTCTAACCAACTGAGCTAACCGCCCGCTTCGCGCGGACGCGATCACGGCCTGTATCATCTACGCCACTCGCGAAAATTATTTCAGGACTTATGCTGAGGATACTGGACCCTTCCCTTGCCGGTCAAACCGCGCACGCGGCAAGCGTTTTGCCGCATCGGTTGGGGCGAACTTTGCCCGAACTCTGCCCGGCATCCAAACGGTACTGGACACTGGGCGCGTCGGCTATGCTTTCGCTGCTACACTTTCTGGGTGCGGAAGTTGATTGTCAACGCCGATGATCTTGGTCTGACCGCTGGAGTCGATCGCGCCATCGTGGAAACCCACATCGGCGGTGTCGTGTCGTCGGCCACCCTGATGGCCAACGGCGCCGCTTTCGCGGACGCAGTGGCGGCCTCGCGCTCGGTTCCGAGTCTCTCCGTCGGATGCCACGTTGTGCTGGTGGACGGAACGCCGGTGTCGCCGCCCGATGCAGTAGATACGCTGCTGGCCATTCGTTCGGCAGATCCGGGAAAGTTTTACTCCAGCCTCTCGGCCTTCGCCGCGCGCGCCATGCTGGGAGGTTTCGATCGCGATCAACTGGTGGCGGAAATCACTGCGCAAATACGGAAAATTCAATCCGCCGGCATCCACGTGACCCACCTGGATACGCACAAGCACGCCCATATTTTCCCGGAAATTCTGGTGGCGCTGCTGCGGGCCGCGCGCATTTGCGGCGTGCGCGCCATCCGCAATCCCTTCGTTCCGGTGAAAGCGATGCCGGCACGGCTCTTCAAAGGCAAGCGCGATCTTTGGAAGCGTTATGGCCAGGTGCGCATGCTGCACACTTTCTCCGGGCAATTCCTCCAGCGGACCCGACGCGCCGGACTGCTTACGCCCGACGGTGTGGTGGGTGTGATTGAGACCGGGTCGGTCGATCGTCCTGGCGAAAGTTCCGGGTATAGTTCCCTGCTGCGCCAGACGCTCGCGAAGCTGCCGGAAGGAACCTGGGAGTTAGTCTGCCATCCCGGCTACAACGACGCCGACTTGCTTGCGGCCCGCACGCGGCTGCTGGATTCTCGCGAACAGGAGCGGCGCCTGCTGCTCTCGGCGGAACTGCGGCAGTTTCTTGAAGCACAAAAGATTCGCGTGATCGGCTATCGCGAGTTCGTGGAAAAGTTTGCAGAAAAGGGCGCAGGAAACCGCCTTTGAATGATGGTCGGCAGTATCGGGAGTGGTGTTTCCTTGGTACCGTGCCGACAGGCTTTTGTGATATCGTGGCCACGTCAGAGGGCAATATCATCGCATGAGCAGACCCGAGGATAAGGCAATGGCCGACCATCAATCCGAACCTCGCCTGAGTGTGGACCTGCCCGTGCGAATATGGGGAATGAGCGCCGACGGACGCCCCTTTTCCCAGTCGGCTCGCGCTCATAACATCAGTTCGGATGGGGCGCTGATCTCGGGTGTCGACAACGAACTGCAAGTCGGTGACATGATCGGAGTGCAGTGCGAGGAGAAAAAATCACGCTGCACGGTGGTCTGGGTTATGAACACCGGCCCGGTCAAGAAGAATCAGGTGGGAGTGAAGCTCGTCGCCGCACAGGAGTGCCCGTGGAAAAACTATTTACCCCTCGACGGCGCCACGGTCTCGATTGGGGCCGCCAACCGCCGGCGCTGGCACCGGCACAAAATTTCGCTTCCCCTGGAACTGCGCGACGAGCGCGTCAATGCGCCGCTCCGCATCAATGCCACCGACGTGAGCGGCAATGGATGCTACGTCGAAAGCATGCTGCCTTTGCCGCTCGGAACCGTGCTGCGGGTGGATTTCTGGCTCGACTCGGAACACGTCAATATCACGGCGGTGGTGCGGACGTGCGATCCCGGAGTGGGCAATGGCATCGAGTTCACCGGTATGGCCCCCGAGATGAAGACGCGCATGCAGGCCTACCTGGACGCGGTTGACCCGCCCATGGGAATCTCGCCTACGAAGCCGAAGTAGAATTATTGAATCAACCAGTCATTGAGTCATTGATTCATTTGAAAAATCGCTAGGTTTTCAATGATTCAATGACTGAATGATTCAATGATTCAATGGCTCAATGCGTAGCGGGCAAGCACAATCGCGCGAATGAGCCCGCCCATGGTGAATTCACGGGCCTGGATGGCGGCTGGCAGTTGCAATTCGCCGAGCGTCGCCGAAGTCACCGGGCCAATCGACGCAAACTGAACACCTTTGAGTAAGCCTGCTCTGGCGTCGCCGAGCAGTTCGGCAAAGTTCTTCGCGGTGGACGAACTGGTGAAGGTGACAACGTGCGGACGTCGCGCCGCATTTTTCATCAGCGCGTGCAGACGCACGCGCGATTTCTCCGGCGCCACGGTTTCGTAAGCTTCCACCACATCGACTTCGGCTCCAGCCGCGCGCAGTTCCTCCGGAATCACGTCGCGAGCGACTTTCGCTCGTATGAGCACGACACGCTTGCCGCTGACCTTATCGCGCAGCCCCTTTACCACCGACTCAGCGACGTACTCCTCAGGTACCATCTTCACTTTGAGACCATGCTTCACGATCGCTTGCTTGGTCGCAGGCCCGATGGCGGCGATCTGGAGATGCTTCAGCTTCCGCCGCGTGATGCGAAGTCTCCGGACGCGCTCCCACATAGCTTCCACGCCGTTGGCGCTGGTGAGAATGAGCCAGTCGTAGCTCTTGATGTTCTTTAGGGCGTCGTCGAGTGGGCGATACGATTGCGGTTTGCGGATCTCAATAAACGGGATTTCGATCACCGACGCGCCCAGGCTGCGCAAGCTGGCGGAAAGACTGCCAGCCTGGTGCCGGGCGCGTCCGACAAGAATTCGGGTTCCGGCGAGGGGATGTTTTTCGTTGGGCTTGCGCATGGAGGCAGTTGCCAGATCTCAGTCCTCAGTGCTCGGATTGTTCTTCAATGCTACGGCTCAAGCGCTGCATACAAACCGCAGGTCCTTCGCTTCGCTCAGGATGACAGAGTTTGAAGAGAGGATGTTTCACGGTTGCTGCGGTAGTGCGAAACCCTCTCCATAGACTTCTTCGAGAATAACATCGCCGCCTCGACGGAGAAGCGTCTCGCCAACTTCTTCGCCCAGGCGCACAGGATCGTCGCCGTCGCGGGTTTCGCGCAGAACTTTGCTTCCATCGGGATGGGCCACGAGCGCATTCAGGCGAATTCGGCCGCCGCTCACTTCGGCAAACGCGCCGATGGGGACCTGACAGCCGCCGCCGAGTTTGTTGAGCAGAGCGCGCTCGCAGGTGGTGGCGGCGCGGGCGGCTGCGTCATCGAGAAATCCGAGGAGCGCCCGCGTTGCCGTGTCGCCCCTGCGAATTTCGATTCCCAAAGCGCCTTGTCCAGCAGCGGGCGTCATCACCTCGGCGAGGATCACCTGGCGGACTAGCTGCGTTTTCCCCAGACGGTTCAGACCGGCGGCGGCCAGAATGATGGCATCGTAGTCGCCGGATTCCAGCTTGCGCAGGCGCGTATCCACATTGCCGCGGAGCGGGTGAATCTGAAGATCGGAACGTAGCGCCTTCAATTGCGCTTGACGACGCAGGCTGCTGGTGCCCACATTCGCCTGCTGCGGCAGCGCTTCGATGCTGGCGAACTTCACCGAACAAAAAACGTCGCGTGGGTTTTCGCGGGTGGTAATGGCGGCTATTTCGAAATCGGAGGTCAGCTCCGTGGGCAAATCTTTCAAACTGTGCACCGCGAGGTCAATCCGGTTTTCGACCAGGGCTTCTTCGATTTCCTTGGTGAACATGCCCTTGGTGCCAACCTTTGCGAGCGCAACGTCGGTGATTTTGTCGCCGGTAGTCTTGATGATCTCCAGTTCCACGGTGTGGCCCTGCGCGCGCAGCAGATCGGAAATGTGATGCGCCTGCCAGAGCGCGAGTTGCGAGCCGCGCGAGCCTATGCGCAGTCGGGCCATCAGTTTTGTGTTCCTTTCCCTGAACTCGGGCGCGGCGCGGACTTCGAAGCGGCGGCGTCTTTTTCTGCGTCTTCGTTATTCAGGTTGTCGCGCGGATTACCGTGCAGATTGTCGTGCAGATTAAAAAGCCGGCGCACCAGTTCGATGACAGTAGTGGATTCGAGATCGCGCGCCGCCGTTTTCAGAGTGCTGATCGGGGTATGCATGATCTTGTTGACGATGCCGCGCGTCAGCGCTTCGACGGCCATTTCCTGGTCGGTAGTCATCGAGCCCAGTCGTCCGCGCACGCGATCAATCTCGGCCTGGCGAATGGTTTCGAGATGCTCCTGCAAGTTGACGATGGTCGGAACCACATCGAGAGTCTGCAAGCGCGCGTGGAATTTCTCCACCTCGCCATTGACGATCGCCTCCGCCTTTTCCGCNNGCGATATCGATGAAGAACATGGGCTTGTTTTTGCGCAGCGCCATGAGCTTTTCGCCGTGTTCCGGCTTAAAGATGAAGCAGGGCGAGCCGGTCGAGGTAATCACGATGTCGGCGCGATCGCAGGTGTCATAAAGCCGGCTGAACTCGATCGCCTGCCCGTCGAATTGCCGCGCCATCCGTATGGCCCGGTCGTAAGTGCGGTTGGCGACAAACAGAGACGCGGCGCCATGCGCGAGCAGATGACGGGCCGCCAGCTCGCTCATCTTCCCCGCACCCACCAGGTAAACGCTCTTGCCCTTCAGGCTCCCGAAAATTTTCTCCGCCAACTCAACGGCCACCGAAGCAATTGAAACCGACGAAGATCCGACGGCGGTTTCGGTACGTACTCGCTTGGCCACGGCAAACGCCCGCGTGAGCAACTGGTCGAGCTGCGCGCGCACCGCTCCCACGGCGCGGGCGGTGGCGTAGGCTTCTTTGACCTGTCCCAGTATCTGGGGTTCGCCGACAACCATCGAGTCGAGGCTGGCGGCCACGCGAAAAATATGGCGGACAGCTTCATCCTCGCGAAATTCGTAGAGATGGCTCTCAAACGGGCTGAGATCGGTTTCGAAATACTCGCGCAGAAATTCGCGCAAGTCGCCGTTGCCGTTCTTCATGTTCGCGATAAATTCGACGCGGTTGCAGGTCGAAACAATCATGCCCTCGGTCACGGCAGGATGCTCGGAAAGCCGCTTGCAGGCCTCCGGCAAACGCGATTCAGGAATGGCCAGGCGCTCGCGCACCTCGACCGGCGCGGTGTTGTGATTGACGCCGATGAGCTGAAATTTCATGACGCGACAAACCTGTGCATTCCGCTGAAGTAGTTGGCGATCCAGGCCACGATGGCCGCGACGAAGGCCGCACTGGCCAGCATGGCCGCGCGGCGCCCACGCCAGCCTGCATTCAGGCGCATGAACACCATCAGCAGATACACGGCCCACATCAGGATGGAAAGCAGAATCTTGGGATCGAGAAAGTCAATGCGTCCGTAAGTCGCTTCGGCGACCACGGAGCCGGCAATGAGGCCCAGCGTCATGAACGGAAATCCAAGCATGAGCGAGCGATAGCCGATGTCGTCGATCACCTGCAGAGCGGGCAGCCGCGAGAACATTCCACTCGAACTCTTGGACTTCAGCGCACGCTCTTGCATGAGGTACAGGATGCTGGCGCCGAAACTGAGGAACAGCGCCGCGTATCCGGTAAAAATCATCAGGATATGCACCGCCAGCCATCCGTGCTTCACTGCAACCGAGGCGAAGACGAGCGGTTGCTGACCGGTGGCGGCGATGAAAGTCAGCAGAAAAACCAGGGGGAAAACCACGATACCCGGAGTAGTCGTCTTGTACACCAGATAGGCGAGCATGAAGCCAACCATGATCAGGAAGGCCAGCAGCGATTCCGAGTTGTGCACCGACGCCGAAGCAAGCTGTCCGTTTTCGACGACGGCTTCGGTCAGCGACACGAGATGAAACACCATGCCCAGGTACGAGGCATGGAGCGCAACTTTGCCCAGGACTTCGGAGGTGCGCGTAAGCGCAACCAGCGCATAAAGCAATCCCGCAGCGTAACAAACCAGCGCAACGCGCAGCCAGATCAAGGTCATCATTCTTTATTCTTTGTTAGTGGATCTTCCGCAGGCCGGTATGATACTCCCCCACCCCCGCCTGGGTGATTATAGTGTGCCGGGCGGAGGGGCGGGCAGGAAACGGAGGCTGTCACAGGGGTTTGTGATCGTGGTCACAGGGAGGTGGACGCGGAGAGCCTATCACGGAGACACGAGGACCCGCGGCGGAGACCAACGGCGAGCGGCGAACTTTTCGCCAGTACCAGGGGATGATCACGCCCTAATAGCGGTTTTGGACACACCAAAATCGTTCCGCATCAATTCACTGAAAGCGGCTGCTGCTTCAGTACAAGTGGACGGTGCTGAAGGTTCCATTCGATCACCTTGGCCTTTCCCTTCTGTATCTCTTTGGGAGTCAGCTCTTTTTCCAGGCGCCCCTTTTCCTGTCTGGCTTCCGGCAAGTCGGAGGTAGAGGCTAAATCGATGAACACGTAAGCGGAAATCTTATCTTGCTTGACACCCTCTCCTTTCCAGTACATCTCTCCTAGCCTCAATGCGGCAACTGCATGACCCAGAACTACAGCCTTAGCGAACCACTGCGCCGCCTTCGAAAGATCCCGCTCTCCGAGCCCTTCCTCGTACATGCGGCCCATGCAGAAGGCTCCTGGAGAAAAGCGCAGGTTTGCGGCTTTCTCGCAGAGCCGATGTATCTCCCCATAGTTAGAGACCGCGTTCGGGTCCTCAAGAAGCAGGCTCGCCAGTTTCATCTGCACGGCTGCTCCGCCGTTTTCCGTCGCCTTGCGGTACCAAGTTACTGCTTCATTTGAACTCTGCGGCAGATCATCACCCTTCTGATACATGTCGCCGATCTTTTCAAAGGTTTCAGATAGGCTTACCTCGTTACTCATGCGCTTCGCCGCATCGCCAGCAGGCCGACTGCCGAAGCTCTGAGCCAGTAGGAACCACGCACTAGCCGCGACGTCATCCGTGGTGACTCCATCCCCGTTATAGTAAGCTGCGCCCAGATTGAACATGGCGCTCGGGTTGGCTTGCTTTGCTGCCTTTCGATACCACTTGACCGCTTCGGGCTTGTCTTGCTCCACACCACGCCCGAGCCTGAACATTAGTCCGAGATTGTTCTGCGCCCCTGCATTTCCTTGTTCTGCTGCTGCCCGGTACCATTTCAGTGCGTGATTGTCGTTCTGTGCTACGCCGTTGCCGTCTTCGTAGGCCTTACCGAGATTGAGCTGGGCGGTCGGATCACCTGCTTGGGCCTTGGCTTGGAGCTGATTGATCTCTACGGGTGACAACGAGTTACTAGCTGATGACTGCACCTGCGTCACAACATTCTGAACGAGGCAGATCACTCCCAAGAAAAGAATGACGGATGAAACACATTTTGATTTGCACATGTCCAGCCTTCGGAAGTAACTAGGCTTTCTATCACTTCCCTAGCAGCCCGTGGCAGAAC
>PMMJ01000448.1:0-13253 GCA_003162255.1 Acidobacteriaceae bacterium
TGGGGCCGTTGCGCTGCTTGGCGATGATAATTTCAGCGCGGCCTTTGAGGTCGGGGTCGTCCTGCTTGTAAAGCTCTTCGCGGAAGATGAACATGACGACGTCGGCGTCCTGCTCAATCGACCCCGATTCGCGCAGGTCGGAGAGCTGCGGCCGGTGGTCGCCGCCCCGGCTTTCAGGAGCGCGGCTAAGCTGCGACAACGCCAGCACCGGAACCTGGAGTTCCTTGGCGATGGCTTTCAGTCCGCGCGAAATGGACGAAACTTCCTGCGTCCGATTCTCGAAGCGCTTGCTGCCGCCAGACATGAGCTGCAGGTAGTCAACCACCAGCAGGTCGAGGTGTCCTTGCGACTGTTTGAGGCGCCGGGCCTTGGCGCGCATTTCGCTGAGTGAAATGCCAGGCGAGTCGTCGATGAACAGGAGCGCGTTCGACAGCTCCTCCATGGCGCGGACGATTTTCTTCATATCGTCGCCCCAGAGCGACCCGGTGCGCATCTTGTGCGCGTCGACAATGGCGCGAGAACAAAGCAGCCGCTGCAGCAGCGCCTCACTCGACATTTCAAGCGAGAAGATGCCGACCACCTTGCCGTCGTCGATAGCGGCGTTCTCGGCGATGTTCATGGCGAGTGAGGTCTTGCCCATGGAGGGCCGCGCCGCGAGGATGACCAGGTCGGATTTCTGGAAGCCGCTAGTCATCTCATCGAGATCGCTGTAGTGGGTGGCGAGCCCAGTGATGCGCTGTCCGCGTTGCAGCAGTGCATCCACCGAGCCAAACGAGTTGCGGACAATCTCCTTGATCCCCTGAAACCCCTTGCCAATCCGCTTCTCGGAGAGCTGGAAGACGGCGGCTTCGGCGTCGTTGAGAATTTCGTCGGCCGGTTCGGCCTGCTCGCTGGCTTTGGCGATGGCGGCATTGGCCACGTTGATCAGTCCGCGCAGAATCGCCTTGTCGCGGACGATTCGAACGTAATGCTCGATGGACGGCCGGTCAGGCACGCCGTCCAGCAGTCCGGAGATGTAGCCCACATCGCCGACCGCTTGCAGATCTTTTTTCTGTTCGAGCTCTTCGACCAGGGTAATGATGTCAATCGGCCGCGAAGATTCGGCCAAATCCATCATCCGCGAATAAATCCGCCGGTGCGAGTCAATGGAAAAGTCTTCCGGCTTAAGATGCTCGGCGGCATCGTTGAAGGCGTGATTGTCGAGCAGAACAGCGCCCAGGATGGAGCGCTCGGCGTCAATGTTCGCCGGCAAACGGCCGATGCTGGTTTCGAGAGTCGCCACAATGTTTAAGTGAGTGCGTTGCATCGTAACCTTTGTTCCGCCTGTGTGGCCATGAGGACAGAGACGGAAAACTCGTCCGAAACTTAATTATTTTCGGCGGCTAAACTGCTGTGCATCACCACAAACCAAGTCGTCATTTTCCAAAAGACGCGTAGGGGCGGACGCATTCGTCCGTCCAGCCGAGCGAAGCTCGGCAAGGCCTGCACCGCAGTATGCCACATGGCGAACAAAAAGCAAATAACCTCGCGGGCGACAACTCAGCAATCTGCGGAGAAACTCGGATTTTTGACCCTGTTTTGCAGGGGTGCCAGTTATCGCAGCGGTGAACCGCTGCGCCACCCAAAAACAAGAGCAAAATCGAGTTTTTCCGCAAGCTGTTCAGCCGCGCCGCACAGACTCATCAAGAATGCGGGTTTTTTGGCCTTTTGGTGAAGAGCTTCAGTTACCGAGGTCTGTTTCAGTTACGTCGGCTATCTGATATTCGTTGAGAAACAAGCGAAGAATAGCAACGGATAGCTATTCTTGCGGAGATTGCATGATTCAGAAGTCCAGCCGTTTGTTGATTTCATTTTGTATCGCGGGAATCGTGGGGGCAGCGTTCGTCCGAGCCTTTTTCCTTGACGCTCTGGAGCAGATCGGGGGGCGGATGTCCTGGACAGGAATCGGAAATGGACGCACGATGGGTTTGGGCATGGTCGTGCCGACCGCCTCCCTCGCGCAGGGTCTAACCGGGCTCGTGATCGGCGGAGCCGCGGGAGCGCTGATGACCCATACCCGGCGGGACAGACTGGCACAACCAAGAGAGAACGATGGAGATTAATGTCTGCCCTCCGTGGCTGCTCGCGAAATTAGGAGTCCCTCCGGCAGAACGGCCTCATCTGGGCGTCTTGCTGTCAAGTCTGTTGGCTCTGACGATCTCCCCGGTTCTCATCCGCCTGCCGCACTTCTGCCTCGCGCGGAAACTCCTTAGGGATTCCCTGTCCCGGATGCGGAGTGATGCACTCCTTGATCGCCACTGTTCATTTCCAGCCTAAAGAGGCATGGATGTTTAATCCTGCCGGAATTGTCCTGGCATCGTACTTGGTCTTCCAGATATTCGGACGTTCCTTGGTATTGGCGTCCGTCTTAAATGCAGGCAGCGTTTCGACATTTTCAAAACATGGGCAAACTGGAGTATTTGCTGCTCTGTTCGCGGTTTGGTTCGTACGACTAATCAATCTATAAGGAGAAAACTTCATGGCCAGCATCACTTGTCAAAAATGCGGGAAACTAACAGATAGGGCGGGATACCCGGCGTGGGTCATTGTAGTGGCGATCTGCCTCTTTCCCCTTGGACTCCTTGCGCTGCTTGCGGGACGCAAGCCGACGACCTGCGGAAGTTGCGGATTGACGTGGCAGGCTTAAGCGGAGAGTCACGGAAGATTGCCCTGTCCCGTGCATGCAGGCGAACCCGAACGTAAACACACCAACCCACTGCTCAAGGTAGATACCGATGGGTGTTGTCTTCTGTCCACAGTGCAATACGGTTACAAAGGCAAGCGGCTACCCAGCATGGATCATCATTGTGGCGGTATGCCTATTCCCTGTTGGCATGCTTGCTTGTCTCGCTGGGCGTCGGCCGACCGTCTGCAGCAGTTGTGGACTGAGCTGGCATGCTGATTAAAAGAAAACCGACGGGGAAAGTAGTAAACACGAGTTAATACCTTCGGAGGAAATCGGCAGGCAACCAGTCTCTTCGGAAGGTTTTAACTGAGAGCCGACAACTGAGAGCTGAGAGCTAAAAAACAAATGCGGCTCGGGCCAGCCACCCAAGCCGCATTGTTATCGTGGACATCCTGACTGCCGTCCTTCGCTTTCACGAAGGATCATCGCGCAACGGCGCTCCGAAGAGTGCCATGCTTTCGATGCTTCCCTGAAACTCGCGCTTCAGGGTTCGGATTCGGCGTTTCTATCCTCCTTGGAAGAAGGATTTCTCAGGAGGCCGCAAAGCCCGGGCACCGGCACACTGGACATGCGCCGAATTTCCCCCGATGATTCACTCTCGAGAAACCACCGGCAACGCTGAACCCTAGTCGGAACAGATTCAGAACATCTCACGCTTTTAACTGTAAGCACTTTGCGGCAGCGGAAACATTAACGCAACCGCAAACTGCACCTCTATTGTGTAAAAACTGTGCAGCAGAGGAACTTCCTGTGGAAAGGGAAGGAAAAGTGTATTTTTATTCGCGCGTCCGCGTTTCCGGTTATGATTCAAGCAGTCCATTCGAGGAGAACACCGCATGATCAACGGCAAACGCATTGCCGTCGTGCTCCCCGCTTACAACGCGGAAAAGACACTGGAAGCAACGGTGCGGGAGTTGCCCGAACTGGTCGATATCCGCATTCTCGTCGACGATCACAGCTCGGATCGAACCCTCGATGTGGCGCACCGGCTGGGCTTGCAGTGCTTCGTCCACAACCGCAATTATGGTTATGGCCGCAATCAGCAGACCTGCTACCGCGAGGCTCTGGCAGCCGGCGCCGATGTCGTGATCATGGTTCATCCCGATTATCAGTACACGCCATTGCTCGCAACCGCCATGGCGAGCATGATCGCTTACGGCGTCTATGACGTTGTTCTCGGTTCCCGCATCATTGGCGGCACCGCGTTGCGCGGCGGCATGCCGTTCTACAAATACGTTTCCAACCGGCTGCTCACCGCCTTTGAGAACCTGTTTCTGCGCGTCAAGCTGTCCGAGTATCACACCGGTTACCGGGCCTTCAGCCGCGACGTGCTGAGCCGCCTGCCGCTGCTTGAAAACAGCGACGACTTCGTTTTTGATAACCAGATGCTCGCGCAATGCGTCTACTTTGGCTTCCGTATCGGCGAGGTTTCCTGCCCGACGAAATATTTCGAGGAAGCTTCGTCCATCAATTTCCGGCGCAGCGTGCAATACGGATTGGGCGTGCTGGGGACGACGCTTGAGTTCGCGCTGCAGCGGGCCGGCATCATCCAAAGACCTATCTTCAGCGACGAGGGAAAGACCCTTCAGGCCGGTTCCGCTGCCTACTACGAGGGAACATCGCCGACCGCGTGACCGTGGCATTGAGAAAGTCAGCCCGAAATCAGCGCTTGCGCGACAGGAAGCCCAGAATCCTGCTGGCGAGGGCATCCGAGAAACCGAAGCGCGCCTTGGCCCGCGAATAGAGATCCACGGCCTGCTTATCCAACCAGATCATGCTGGACTTCAGCGGGCCGTCCTCCGGTCGCGGACGATAATTTGTGGAACGCGCTTCGACCTCGCCACTGGACTCGATGGTGTAGTAATACAAGGCCAGGCTCTTGCGCGATTCGCCTTCGGGACAGCGCAAGGGATCGGGGAACCCGTGGTAGGAAATGTCATCGGTCCGGAAGATCAGCGCTTCATTGAACAGCGGCGGAACTTTCACCACGCACCGGCGCATCTCCCGGTCCCACAGTTCGAGCGCACCACCCCACTGCTGCTGCCAGTTGGGATTGAGATAGAGAATCAGATTCACCTGGCGCCGCCAATGCTTGTGGTAGTGGTGGTTGCTGAAATCGGTGTGCACGTTGAGGAACCCGCCGGCTCCCGACTGGTGCAGGCCGCCGCCTTCCAGCATATCGTCGGACAGCAACTCCGGAATGCCGGTCAACTGCGAGAGCCAATGCACGAAGGCTGGCGAATTCAGTTCGTCCACGACGTCGCCGAGCAGCGGCGGGAAGAGAGATCGCTTCGCGAGGCCCAGCTTGTTTTCGTTTGGGTGTTTGTAGCGTGTCCAGGCGTCGGTCGCCAAGCCCGGAAACTCGCTGGCCATTTCGTCTGCCACGTATGGGTCCAGAAACTGCTTGAGATGCACATGCGGATAGGGCTGGGCCTCGCGAAACTGCCTGCGCAGCCTGGGCAGTTGAGAAGACCATCTCAAATAGGGGAACAGAGGCCGAGTTACGGGGGTCAGGATCGGATTCGCCATACGCCTAGCCGGTAAGTGTAAAGGCTACCACACGCTGCGGCAGCGCGTCGTCGCGCTTCCGATTCGTGAATTTTGGGGCCGAACCGCACTGGATCCCAGCTTCGGATCAGCCGGGGACAGAGTCCGGTTTGCGTTCCGGGAGCGGATCTTCCGGCATTTTGGTCATCGGCGAAACGCCATAAACCGCAAGCACCACAATGAGCGGGTCGATCTGGCGCCGATAATACACTTCCACGTGGGTCAGGTAGAAAACTGACGGAAAGAAGAAGAGCACCAACGAAAAAAATGCAGCCCGGCGCCAATCCTCGCGCCAGAGACGGCGCAGACCGATGAGCATGAGGATGGTCAGGCTGGTGCAGAAACAGACGTTGGCCGGATCGAGCGGCTCCTCGGCCAGGTAACGCTTGTCGAAACTCCAGAATCCCGTCCAGATGTAGGTGAAGCGGCGCACCGTGACGACGGCGAACCATCGCGGATGGCTGCGAATGAAATCGAGTCCCCGCCGTTTTTCCCGATCCATGTAGGCAACTTCGCCAAGTTCCTTGAAATCCTTCCACTCCTGATCATTGTGCCAGGGACCGATCCAGCGCGGGCGCCAGTGAAACGTGTCTCCGCTGTTGCCCATGTGAATCTCCATTCCCATGGTGTCGCGAAAAGGGATAAAGCGCCCGAAAATCGTATAGTTGCGGACAAACCAGGGCGTCACAACCAGAAAGAAAGCCAGCACACTCGCGGCCAGGGGCAGAAACCAGCGGGATTTCCGGCGATAAAGGCAATAAGCGCTCCAACCCATCACAAAGGGCCAGGCCGTCATGACCACCGGCTCGGTCAGCGCGGTAAATCCCCAAAGCAGGCCGAATCCAATCCAATGGCACAGGCGGTTGGATTTCTCGAGATGAAGAGCAATCAGGAAAAGAAGGCTGAGCAGGAGCGTTGAAAGCCATGTGCCANNGAACGCCCAGGCCCAACCGGACCATAGGCCCACTCGCTGGCCAAAGAGTTTTCGTGCAAAGTAGAAAATCGGGAGACAGTTCAGCGCGGACACCAGCGCTTGGAACGTCAGCAGCACGAACGCGGACGCGGTGCTATAAATGCCGAAAACTTTGAAGACTCCGGCAACCAGGTAGGGATAGACCGGCGTCATCCATGCACTGACGCCAGTGTCTGCGAAAAGAGGACTGCTCAGGCCTCGTCCCTGGACGATGGAGCGCGCTAGCCGGCCGTTCTCATAAGCAAATTTCCAGTGATCGCGATCCGGATCCAGTTGTTCCTGGTAGAGGAAGCCCATCACGGCCAGTCGAATGGCGAGCGCGATCAGCACCATGCAGAGCTGGCTCTGAAAGCAGCGGTTCCGTGTTATGGGCAACCGGCTCGTCTGCGGATCGCGGTTCTCCATGACCTTGGGCTTGCTCCTCTCGTTGTGGGCGAAATTGTGAACGACAGCATCCGTCAGGCCGGAACTTGGAGTGCAGAATGGCGGCCAGGCCCTTGATTGCCGCAAGACGCTGTCGGACGCGGATTGTAGGCTTTCTGGAAGAGAATACCTGCTGCGAGAATCCGCAGTCAACGCGGCCAAGTACAAGATCAAGCTAGGCCGTCCTCACCTGAAACGTGGGGCGGCTGTTCCTGCGTAGTTAAGAATCAAATCGGTAACAGGTGGGAAAAAGGACCTGGTTTTGACCAAACGGAGGGTGGAAATCGTGCGCTTTTCATCCCCGCAACTTCACTTGAGGCGGACCGCGGAGGCACAAGGCTTGTCAACTGTCATAAAATTATCAGACGGCGAGTGCTTCTTGCCGACCAAGTCATGGAATCGGATTCAGGATCGAACTCAACCAGCACCCGGAGCCGCGCCGTGGTTCTGCTGAGCGGCGGGATGGACTCCTGCGTGTGTGCGGCGCTGGCGGCGCGCGACCACCAGGCCGCTGCCGTCCATGTCAGCTACGGGCAGCGCACCGAAGAGCGCGAACGGCGATCGTTTGAAAGCATCTGCGACCGGCTCGAAATTCGCGACCGGCTGCTGGTGCGCAATGAGGCTTTGCGGGCCATCGGCGGTTCCGCCCTCACCGATCCGACCATAGCCGTCCCCGAAGATCACGGCGTAGGAGCCAGCCTGCCGGCAGTCGGCATTCCTGTTACTTATGTACCGTTCCGGAACGCGCATTTTCTTGCGGTTGCGGTCAGTTGGGCGGAAGTTCTGGGAGCCGAAAAAGTGTACATCGGCGCCGTGGAACCCGACAGTTCCGGCTATCCCGACTGCCGGCCGGAGTATTATCGGGCGTTCAACGAGGTTGTGAAGGTGGGCACGAAAGATGGGACCATCCGGGTGGTGACACCGCTGATTGCGATGCATAAACACGAGATTGTGACGCTTGGCCTTGAACTGGGTGCCCCGTTCGATTTAACGTGGTCATGTTATCAGCGCGAGGATCGCGCCTGCGGTGTCTGCGATAGTTGTGTGCTCCGCCGGCGCGCGTTTCGCGATGCAGGCGCGGAAGATCCCATTTCGTACGCGGAAGCCGCGGCTCGATTGAGCTAGCGGGCAAGAGCGACTTCCCCTTCCCCGTTGCCAGGGACACGCAGCGCGCGTCCGTGACGGTTGAAGAGTGGAAGTCAGATTCGGTTAATAGAGTTCAGCAGTTAGAGTTCAGTAAATTCAGAATTAATGCCGGGAGGCCAAATCATGAGGAAATATTTCATCCTTCCCCTGTTCGTACTCGCGGTGGGGCTGTGCGCTCCGCTCGCGTTGGCGCAATCTACGGGCACCGTGAAGGGAACGTGCAAAGACTTTGATGGGAAACCGATCGTGCAGGCCCAAGTGGAGTGGACTGGGACCGAAACCGGCCACAAATACACTCTCAAAACCAACAATAAAGGCGAGTATTTCTCGCTCGGCATCGCCCCCGGCAAGTACGACGTCAAGCTCAGCAAGGACGGCAAGGAACTCTTTCACTTCAATGGTGTCGCGGTAGGGCTGGACGAAACACCGCTGGACTTCGACCTGAAGAAGGAGCAGACGAGCGTGGCCAAGGGGCAAGGACTGCCTCCGGAACAGGTCGCGAAAGCGAAGGAGGCTGCCGCCAAAGCCGAGAAGGAAAAAAGTACCGTCGGCGCGCTGAATGAGAAGCTTAATGCCGCCAAGGCGGCTTCCGATGCCGGCGACTTCGATGCCGCCATCGCCGCCCTCAATGAAGCCAACCAGATCGACAACACGCGCGATCTGATCTGGTTCAAGCTCGGCGACGCCTACCGATTGTCGGCGCCCAAGCAGACCGATCCCGCCGAAAAACAGAAACGCTACGAGCTGGCCGTAACCAATTACGAAAAGGCACTCGAGCTGCGCGGCGCCTCTGAGGCGGCACAAAAGGATCCCGACAACAACAAGAAACTGGCTGCATACTACAACAACCTTGCCGATGTTTATGCGAAGGCCAACAAGGTCGACGAGGCCGTGGCCACCTATAACAAGGCGGCCCAACTGGATCCAGCGGGCGCGGCTACGTACTTGTACAACGAGGGTGCTGTCTTCACCAACACGGGCAAGGTGGATGATGCGATTGCGGCATTCGACAAGGTGATAGCCGCCGATCCGACCCGAGCCGCGGCTTACTACTGGAAGGGCGTGAACTTGATCGGCAAGGAGACCATCGGGAAGGACGGCAAGGCCATCGCGCCCGAAGGCACAGCCGAGGCCTTCCAGAAGTATCTCGAGCTCGAACCCAATGGAACGTTCGCCGAGGCGGCCAAGGGGATGCTGGCCAGCATCGGGTCTTCCGTACAGACGGGCTTTGAGAACAAGAAGAAACCGGTGAAGAAATAGCTTAAACTCAATTCTCAGTTCCCAGTTCTCGGTTAAGACCGCACTTGGCTTCTCTGAGAACTGGGAGCTGAGAACTGTTCTTCAGTTACCTAGGTCGTTGGCCTACTTGTTCTTCGCTCTTCCCCACATCGGCGTTACATTCATTACATAGGTTCCTCGGCGAAGTCTCTCCCCTGTGGTGTCAATACCGGTAACTGGAGTGTATGGAATGGCTGCTCCGGGGAATTCCCCGATTGCGATTGCTTTTGAGGGCATCAGCGGGACGGGCTCGATCCCGACGTCGATCCTGCTTGCCGGCATGTTGCGCGCTTCCGACAAAGTCAGCGATCTGATTTTTTCGCCGGGGCGTCCGCCGCAGGTGGAGATTCACGGACAACTCACGGCGGTCGAAATCTCCGGGAGCAGCACGCTTTCGGCGGACGACACGCGCCGCATCGCGGCTGATCTGATCGGCAGCAACAAGCAGGCCATCAATACGCTTCGCGAGCAAGGTTCGTGCGATGTTTCCTACGGATTGCCGGGAATGGCGCGCTTCCGCGTCAACGTCTTTATCCAGCGCGGGAGCTGCGCGATAGTAATGCGCGTCATCCCTACGGTCATACCGACGTTCAGCACGCTGCATCTGCCGGCGCAATTGGAAGAGGCGACGAGGGTCCGCAACGGAATCATCCTGGTGACGGGCGGGACCGGATCGGGCAAATCTTCGACGTTGGCCGCTTTAATTGACCGCATTAACAGCCAATATTGCTATCACGTTCTCACGGTCGAAGATCCGATTGAGTTCCTGCACAAGCACAAGATGTCGACCGTGCACCAGCGCGAGTTGCACAGCGATGCGCCGAATTTCACCATGGCGCTGCGAGCGGCGTTGCGCCAGGCGCCGCGCGTAATTATGGTGGGCGAAACCCGCGACCGGGAAACGCTCGAGATTATTCTCGAAGCCGCCGAGAACGGCCACCTCGTTCTTTCCAGCATGAACACGGTCGATGCCTCGAAGACGGTGGAGCGCATCGTCGGCGCGTTCGCCGTGAGCGAGCAGCAATCGGTGCGAGAACGTCTTGCGAAGACTTTCCGCTACATCATTGCCCAGAGGCTGATCCCGCGCTCTGATGGCGGCGATCGCGTCGTCGCCGTCGAAATTTTGAAATCCAACTCGCGCACTCGCGATTGCGTCGAACAAGGCGAGCGGCCGGGCCGCACGCTTCTGGATGCGATCAAGACCAGCGAAAACGAAGGCATGCAGCATTTCGATGGAGAGATCGCGAAGCTTGTCCGCTCCGGGCTGGTGGATCTGGAGACCGGCCTTTGCTTTGCCAGCAACGCGACGGTGCTGGGGCAGGAACTGGCGCGGTAAGGCAGTACCCAGTACCCGGTTGCTACTAGCATATCTCAGACCCCAGAACAGTACTCTTCCTCCCGCCTTTCTCTGCTCAGCAAAATTCGCGGCGTATGATTCTGGCATGTCTCTTTCCTCCCATTCCTCATCTTCGGCAGTGCCTTCAGCTCGTGTGGTGAGCTTTGAAGAGGCTCGGCGTTTGGTTGAGGAACATGCGGTGGGAGTGTGTTCGGGAGAGGTGGAGACGGTCGATCTGCTGGCGGGGTTGGGGCGGGTGCTGGCGGGAGAAATTTTGGCGGACCGCGACTTTCCTCCATTTGACCGAGCTACTCGCGATGGATACGCAGTGCGGGCAGCGGACTTGGCGGAGGTTCCAGCGCGACTTGAGGTAGTGGGCGCGGTAAAGGCGGGCGATTGGCCGGAGCCGGGAGTGTGCTCGGTCGGGCGCGGGCAGGCGGTTGAGATCATGACCGGGGCTCCGCTGCCGGTGGGGGCGGATGCGGTGGTGATGGTGGAGCATACCTCGGTGGCGGACCGACCCGCGGATCGTGCAGTGGAGGTCGGGCGCAGCGTTCGCAGCGGCGAGAATTTCGTTCCGCGGGGAGCGGAAGCGCTTGCAGGGCAAGTGCTGCTTGATCGCGGCCGACGGCTGGACCACGCGGGAATTGCGATTGCGGCGACGGTGGGCAAGAGCCGCGTGCAGGTTTTCCGGAAGCCGCGCGTGGCTGTGCTTTCGACTGGGGACGAGGTGGTGGAGATCGAGGCTACTCCGGGAGCGGCGCAGATTCGAAATTCGAATTCTTATTCGCTGGCGGCACAGGTTCAGAATGCTGGCGGCGAGGCGGTGCGACTCGCGATCGCTCCGGATGAGCGGGGACGGCTTAGATCGTTGATCGAAGACGGGCTGGGGTGCGACCTTCTCTTGCTGACGGGCGGCGTGTCCATGGGCAAGTACGATCTGGTGGAGCAGGTTCTCGGGGAGTTGCAGGCCGAGTTTTATTTTACGGGAGCAGAGATTCAGCCGGGGCGGCCGATAGTGTTTGGATCGTGTGGCGCGGACGCCCNNCCGCGCCACACAAGAAATATTTCTTTGGACTGCCGGGGAATCCGGTATCGACCATGGTGACTTTCGAACTGTTCGCGAGGCCGATGATTGAAGCTTTGGCGGGTCAGACGCCGCAGCGGTTGATTTTTCTTCGGGCTCGGCTGAAATCGGACATTCGGACGAAGACTGGGTTGAAGCGATTTCTTCCTGCGGTGCTCTCGGGAGAGTTTGAGAATGCGGAGGTGGAGTTGGCGCGGTGGCAAGGGTCAGGCGATGTTGCTGCGCTGGCTCGCGCGAACTGTTATGTGGTGGTTCCTCCAGACCGGGAGCGAATCGACTCGGGAGAGTGGGTGTCGTTGCTGATGCGGTGAAGATGCGACCGCTGGCGCGAGTACGATAACCTGTTGCGATGATGAAGAAACTCTCCCACTACGACGCTCGGGGCCAGGCTCGCATGGTGGATGTGTCGTCGAAGGCGCGGACGGCGCGAGAAGCGGAGGCAAGCGCCTTTGTGGTGATGTCGCCGCCAGTGCTGCGGGCGCTGCCAAAAAATCCAAAGGGCGATCCGCTGGAGGTGGCGCGGACGGCGGGAATCATGGCGGCGAAGCGGACTGCGGAGTTGATTCCGATGTGCCATCCGGTGCCGCTGTCGCACATTGCTGTGACCCTGCGCCTGTGCGAGAATGGCGTTTCTATTGCCACAAAAGTAAAGACCACGGCGGAGACAGGCGTGGAGATGGAAGCGCTGGTTGCCGCCAGCGTGGCGGCACTAACGGTGTACGACATGTGCAAGGCGCTCGACAAGGGGATCGAAATACGGGAAGTGGTGCTGGAGCGGAAGTCCGGCGGCAAGAGCGGAGACTACCGGAGAAGCGCGAAGCGGAAATAGATACTCATTTATTTATTTATGGCGAGCAACGTCAAAATTTTGCTGGTGGACGACAACCCGATGGTGCTGGGGATGCTGCAGCAGGCGCTCTCGGCGATGGGCGAGGTTACGGTTGCAACCGACGCCGCCGACGCGCTGTTGAAGGCGGTCGATGACTTGCCGGATGTGCTGATCAGCGACTATCGCATGCCGGGCATGGATGGCCGGCAGTTGCTGGAAAAACTGAAGAGCAGGCCGGCAACCTCCGGGATCGCCGTGATTCTGATGGCCAGCAAGGCCGATATCAGCGAACGCTTGTCGATGCAGGACCCGATCGAAGACTATCTGGAAAAGCCCTTCTTCCTGAAAGATGCCACCCACAAGATCAAGCGCGTGGTGGACCGGATCGCGCTGGAGAAACTGAGCAAGGCGGCGTCGACGGATGGCATATTGCGCGGCAGCCTGTCGCAGATGAACGTGATTGACCTGGTGCAATCGCTGGAGATGGGGCGCAAGAGTTGCCTGCTCACGATGACCAATGGCGACGACAAATGCGAGATCTATTTCAGCCAGGGGCAGGCCAAGCACGCGGCGTATGGCCCGGTTATGGGAGACGAAGCGGTTTTCAAAGTGCTGCGCTGGACGGATGGCAACTTCCAGATTGACTTCAACGGCAAGTCGTCGCTGGAAACGACGACTTTGAATACGCAGGGGCTGCTGATGGAAGGATTGCGGCTGTTGGACGAGGCGCAGCGAGACGCGGCGGCCGAGGGTGAAGATGTCCTCCTCGACACCTGATCCTTCGATACTTGCTCGCACGCGGGCGGCGGTGCTGACGGTTAGCGATTCGTGTTCGCGCGGCGAGAAGGTGGATCTTTCCGGTCCGGCGGTCGCTGAAGCATTGGGGCGGCGTAATTTTCAGGTGGTGGT
>PMMJ01000448.1:13295-13517 GCA_003162255.1 Acidobacteriaceae bacterium
ATTGTGAATTTGCCGGGCAGCCCGGCGGGAGCGATCGAGTCGCTGGACGCGGTCATGGATTTGCTGCCGCATGCGCTGGAGTTGATTGCGGGCAGGACGGCGCATGAGTGAGAAGACAGGCGATGGTCGTTGGTCGTTGGCTAAAACCGGTTCTTCCAACTGTGGACGCGAGGACTATCACTGCGAACTGAAGCGACTGGCGAACGACTAACGACCATCGAC
>PMMJ01000089.1:0-2248 GCA_003162255.1 Acidobacteriaceae bacterium
TTCATCTGCGACCGCTGCGGCAAGGTTGAGGACATTGAGTGGTGTGACGTGCCCAGGCCCGCCTCGGGCTTCCTTGGTAAGCGGATTCTTCGCGAATGCGAACTCATTTTCCGGGGGCTCTGCAGGAAGTGCGCTCCGCGGCACGCTTCCCGTCAAGTATCGCAGGCGCGTGGATACCCGATGAAGGGCGCATCGGCAAAGCTCGGCCGGCGGCGATTGAGTGAAGGGGAAAGTTAGGATGGGTTCGTAGTTCGTTACAGTTTTAACTACATTCGAAGGAAGAAAACATATGGAAAATACACTCGCGAGTTCATCGGGAAGTGTTGTCCCCGAAGCTAAGGAAAAAAACGCAACCGAATCGAAGTGCCCAGTAGCGCACAGCGCTAGCAAATCCTACAGGAACGTTGATTGGTGGCCGAATCAGCTGAACCTGAAGATCCTGCACCAGCACTCCCCCCTGTCCGATCCTATGGACAAAGAGTTCAACTACGCGGAAGAATTCAAGAGCCTCGACCTGAATGCCGTGATCAAGGACCTGCATGCCTTGATGACGGATTCGCAGGATTGGTGGCCGGCCGACTTTGGCCACTATGGGCCGCTTTTCATTCGTATGGCGTGGCACAGCGCGGGTACGTACCGCATCGGCGACGGCCGCGGCGGGGCCGGATCCGGTCAGCAGCGCTTCGCGCCGCTCAATAGCTGGCCGGACAACGTGAATCTCGACAAGGCGCGTCGGCTTCTGTGGCCGATCAAGCAGAAGTATGGGCGGAAAATCTCCTGGGCCGACCTCATGATTCTCGCCGGCAACGTCGCCTTGGACTCGATGGGATTTAAGACGTTCGGTTTTGGCGGCGGGCGCGAGGACGTCTGGGAGCCCGAAGGGGAAATTTATTGGGGACCTGAGGGCAAGTGGCTGGTGGACGAGCGCTACAGCGGCGACCGCGATCTTCAGAATCCGCTCGCGGCCGTGCAAATGGGTCTGATCTATGTGAATCCGGAAGGGCCGAATGGAAAGCCGGATCCCATCGCTGCGGCGCGGGATATCCGAGAGACTTTCGCCCGCATGGCGATGAATGACGAGGAAACGGTTGCACTCATTGCCGGCGGGCACACGTTCGGCAAAACCCACGGCGCTGGCATTCCCGCTCAGTATGTGGGCGCCGAACCAGAAGGTGCCGACATCGAGGATCAAGGCTTCGGGTGGAAGAATAAACTTGGCAGAGGTTTCGGTGTCGACACCATCGGCAGCGGCCTGGAAGTCATTTGGACCGCGACGCCTACGAAGTGGAGCAACAACTTCTTCACGAACCTGTTCAGCTACGAATGGGAACTGACGAAGAGTCCGGCCGGGGCGCATCAGTGGACACCGAAAAATGGCGCTGGCGCCGGTACGGTGCCGGATGCGCACGATCCGTCAAAGCGTCATGCGCCATCCATGCTGACTACTGACCTCGCCTTGCGGCTCGACCCTGCTTACGAAAAGATTTCACGGCGCTNNACGCACCGCGACATGGGGCCGATCTCGCGGTACCTTGGCCCGCTCGTTCCGAAGGAGACTCTGGTGTGGCAAGACCCTGTTCCCGCGGTGGATCATAAATTGATCGGGGAGCAAGACATTGCTGCTCTGAAGGCGAAGATCCTCGCATCCGGGCTGTCGATCTCCCAACTGGTCACGACTGCCTGGGCATCGGCGTCGTCGTTCCGCGGCTCCGACAGGCGTGGTGGGGCGAACGGGGCGCGCATTCGCCTCTCGCCACAAAAGGATTGGGAAGTGAACCAGCCAGCCGAGCTGGCAAAGGTTCTTCGGACGCTGGAGGCGATCCAGAAGGATTTCAACGGCGCGCAGTCCGGCGGGAAGAAGGTCTCGCTTGCCGANNGATGCGTCGCAGGAGCAGACCGACGTGCACTCATTCGCCGTAATGGCGCCGACCGCTGACGGGTTCCGCAACTACCTCCGAAACGGACACCAAATGCCGGCGGAGGAGCTGCTGGTGGATCGGGCGCAGTTGCTGACGCTGACTGGCCCCGAGATGACAGTACTCATCGGTGGCCTGCGCGCCCTGAATGCTAACTTCGGGCATTCCAAACACGGCGTCTTCACCAACCGGCCCGAGACGCTGACGAATGATTTCTTCGTCAACCTGCTCGACATGAATACGAAGTGGCAGGCCTCCTCTACATCCGAAGGCGTGTATGAGGGGCGCGATCGCGCGACGGGCAAAATCAAGTGGACCGGCACGCGTGTCGA
>PMMJ01000089.1:2299-2747 GCA_003162255.1 Acidobacteriaceae bacterium
GATTCTGCTAGGGTCTTAATCGCTGAAGTCACCGAGTGGCCTGGAAGCTTTCGGTCGAGTTCTGGAATCGATAAGACTATCAGGGTCCTCGATCGCGCTTCTTAACTTAGCAAAGACCGTTCGCCTATCGACTGCATCTCAGTTGGTGTTGACCGGATGTAGCGGAACNNACTTACGCAGCCACCTAAGACCTGTTAAGTCGTAGTAAACATTTATCAACGCCACTCTGAAAAAGCCGGATCCTGGATGGTTCGGCGAAATGATTGCTTCGCGTTACAAAGGATCCAGCAGACCGAAGTGACAATGTTCGAGAGGGCGGATTCCGGGCACCCAGACCGATGTCTTGTTGGCATCTCATTGATTTTGTTGTGTCGTGCATGGAGTAAGCTGGACGTGCAAGTTATTGTTTGTAATTGTGTTGGCGACCCTTTTAAGGCGTGGGTCGCAG
>PMMJ01000387.1 GCA_003162255.1 Acidobacteriaceae bacterium
TTCGACACCGGCTTTACCGCCATCCAAAGCCTCTTCACCGGAACGATTGCCAAGGTTGCCAGTCTGGTCGCCATCGTGATCGGCGGCTATGGTTTCGCGCACGGCGAACCCGGTGCCAAGAAAGCACTCGCCGGAGTTGCCGCCGGAACGGGCATCGCCGTTCTCGCCGTCAATGTCCTGAGCTGGCTCTGGGGCGTTTAGCGACCGTCCCAATGTCCAGACTTTTTCATTCAACACGTTTAGCTAGGCGAGGGGCTTATGACAGACAAAACACGACAACATCGCACAAACCGGGTGTTTAAGAGCCTGCATAAGCCCCTCACCTATCTGGGCGTGGAGCGGACTTTGTTTTACTTCGTCTGCGTGGGCGCGGTGGGGGCCTTCAATCTCTTCAACTCAATTCTCGCCGGTATCGCCGTGTTCATCGGTGGTTTTGCGTTCGGGCATTGGGTAACAAACAGCGATCCGGCGTTTCTTCGCATCCTGGCGAAGTCGGAACGCTACAAGCTGCGCTATGACGCGGCCAAGCAGGTCATCCCCCGCGTGGAGGTGCTGTGATGCTGCGTCTCGATAAGGTCATCAAGCCCTGGAAAGAGAGTGCCTGTCTCAACGACCACGTCAACTTATACGGCTTCTGGAATGAGACAACCTTTCTTACTAAGAGCGGCGATGTCGGCATGGTCCTCAGCGTTCCCGGCGTGGACTACGAAAGTCTCGACCGCTCGGCGCAAGAGTATGCGGTGAAACGGCTGGAAGCGGCGCTCAAAGCGTTCGGCCCAGGCTTCCATGTCTACCAGTACCTCTTCAAGTCGAACCGGCCCGACATACCGTTCGCCAAATACGACGACCCGATTGTGGAAGCGGCCATCGAGCAGCGGCGGAAGTTCTTTGAAGCGAAGCGCGACCATCTTTATCAGGTGGAGATTTTCTACTGCATCTTGCTCGAAGGCGCACGATCGAAGACCGGCGTGGGCGCGGCGTTCGCTCGCCTCTTCCGAGATCCCGCTGGCGCGGTTGGCGAATTGAAGGCGCAGTTCACCAGCGACAGCATGAAAACTCTACTGCGCAACCAGATCGAGTGCGATGTTCGGCGCCTCGATCAGTGCGTGCGGGCATTCGTTCGCCAGCTCGCGGATTTCATACAAATCGAGGTCTTGGATCGGCAGGGGCAGTTCACGTTTTTCCGGCGCTTGCTCAATTTCGACGACTGGCGCATTGCGGGTAGTCCACAGTCCACGCAGTTTCTCGATTATCAGGTCGTGAATTCGAACATTGAAGCCGAGCGCGACCATCTGCGCGTCGGCGATCACATCGTACGGGTGCTGACGATGAAAGAGGCCATCACCGAAACCCGGCCTCTGGCACTTGATGCGCTGCTAAAGATTCCGGCCAACTTCCGAGTGGTCACGGAGTGGACACCGCTTGCGGCGGACAAGGCTCGCAGGGAAGTCGNNACGCAAAGAAGTGAACAAGCGCCGCCGCCACTTCAATATGTCGAAGACTGGGTTTGTGTCGCAGATGGGCAACGACACCACGAAGACCAACCCGCGCGATGTTCTGGTCGATGAGTCGAAGCAGGCCGACATTGAGATTCTTGGCGATTGCCTGCGCGCGCTGGGCGACGGTCAATCGCTGGGCGATTTCTCGTTGACGATTGTGCTGTACGGACGCTCAAAAGCCGATTTAGAACAGCTCGGGGCCGAGTTCACTGGCATCTTCACCAACGCCGACGGCAATCTGTTCGCGGAAACCTACAACCAGCTCAACGCTTACTTCGCCATCATACCGGGCAACTATGCGTTGAACCTTCGCAAGCTATATCTGCTCAACACGAACTACGCCGACCTGTCTTTCCTGTTTACGATCCTTCCCGGCGAGAAGACGAATGCCTATCTCGGCACCGAGTACCTTGCTGTGCTCGAAACCGACAACAGCACGCCTTACTTTCTGAATCTGCATAACGGCGAGGTCGCGCACACGCTGATTCTCGGCATGACCGGGAGCGGGAAGTCGTACTTTTGCAATTTCCTGCTGCAAAACGCGCAAAAGTATGCGCCGCTGACCTTCATCTTCGATATCGGCGGCAGCTTCGAGTCGCTGACGACGATCTTCGGCGGCTCGTATCTAAACGCCGGCCAGGAGTCACGCGACTTCACTATCAATCCGTTCTCGCTGCCGCAGACGAAAGAGAACCTGCAATTCCTGTTCAGCTTCTTCCGCGTGCTGATTGAGGGCAACGGACAGCGGTACCGTCTCGACTTCAAGGAAGAACGCCGCCTGTGGGATGCCATCGAGCGCATGTACATGTTGGAACCGGCCCAGCGCACGGTCTCGAACTTTACGAACATCGTCGGCGAGTTGAAAGAGCGTCTGCATCGCTGGACACGCGGCGGACAGTACGGCTTCCTCTTTGACAACGCCGAGGACACGCTTTCGTTCTCCCGCTTTCAGACCTTCAACTTTCACGGCTGGAATGATGCACCGGAAGTGCTTGAGCCGCTGTTGTTTTACGTTTTGCATCGCGCGTCGAACGAGATCGGCGACCCGAAGAAACTCGCCACCTTCAAGGTCTTCCTGCTCGACGAAGCGTGGCTTTTTATCNNATGATCCTGGCGACGCAATCCATCAAGGAGCTTGAGGAGTCGGGGATGCTGGCGATTGTGGCCGAGAGCTGCCCCACGAAAATCTTTCTGGCCAACCCGGAGATGAACCGCGAGGTTTACCGGGAAGCATTTCATCTGAACGACACCGAGCTGGACCTTATCGGCGGCCTCGTTCCGCCTGGCCAGATGCTGATTCGCAAGGCCCAGAGCTCGAAGAAAGTGCAGTTGAACGTCGATTCCGTTTCGCACTGGATGGCAACCAACAACGCCCGCGACAACCTCAAGAAGCGCGAGTATTTCGAGCGATTTGGATTTGCCAATGGGCTGCGCCGTCTGGCCGAAGACTTTCCATTCCAGCCGCGCACGCTGGCCTTATCAACCATCAACACGAACCATTAAAGGAGATGAGCAATGCGAAATATGAAATTCATCGTCAACGTTGTTTTGGTCTTTTCGTCCATCGCTGCCCTCGCGCAGGAGTCGGCGCGCACAGTGCAGTATCACTCGCAGGACATCGTGGCGATCCGCGCCAAGGTCAAATACACGACCCTGATCGAAGTGCCACCGTCCGAAAAGATCATGGAAGCCGCCACAGGCGACAAGGACTTCTGGATTGTCGATGTTGTGGGCAACTTCTGCTTTGTGCATCCGGCGAAACAAGGCATCAGTTCCAACCTGAATCTGATTACTGACAAGGGAAACATCTACAGCTTCACCCTCCAGGACATTTCCGCATCTTCCGCTGAGCCGGACCTGAAGGTGATCGTCGAACCCGCCGACCGCTCTGCGATTGTGGCCGCGAGCGGCCCCGCGCAGTTCGTTCCCGCCGCGCAGCTCGAACAGTCGAAACAGCAGGCCGCCGCCCTGCAATCGCACGTCGAGCAAGCGGTGGACGAGTACAAGAGCAGCTATCCAATGCAACTCAAGTTCGACTACGTCTACAAGGCGAACGAAGCCCCCTTCGACATCCAGTCGATCTATCACGACGACAAGTTCACTTACATCAAGACGAATGCGCCAGAGAAGTTCAGCGTCTACGAGATGAAGGACGGCAAACCAAACCTCGTTACCTATGACCTCCGAGAAGGGACTTATATCATCCCGAAGATCATGGACGACGGGTATGTGGAACTGGGCAAGAAGCGGATGAGCTTTGCGCGGAAAGGGTAACTCTTATGACCGAGAACAACCGTACTTCTCACACAGACGCGCAGGCCGGGACGCACGCCGAACCGCAGGTCGAGCCAACACTGCGCGGCCTATTGGAGCAGCCCAAGGGCGTCTTGCAGAAGAACCTCAAGACGTTCGTTTATCTGGGCGCGGCGCTGCTCGTGATCGTGGCGGCGCTTTTCAGCTCCACGGGCAAGAAAACGCCCGCGCAGCAGGCCGCCGCGAAAGGGCAACCACCGCAACCCACGTTGCAGGACAACACCGACAACAACGTGCAGGACTTGAAGAACCAGGTTCAGGCCGAACGGCAAAAAGAGCAGCAGGCTGCAAACATCGCCGCCGCTGCACAAGACCCGGCGCTAACGACTGCGACGCTCGCGCAGCAGGCCGCCGCCGCGGCCTTCGGCCCAAGGGGCGAGGCGTCCACTGCCTGCGGTTCGGGTCGGCCCTGCGGGCAAGCGCAGCAAGGCACCATGCCGCCGCAACTTACTCCCGAGCAGCAACAAGCGCAGCTCATTGCCGCGAAGGAGCGTGAACGGATTGACAACTCCCGTTTCGCTTCCAACCTTGTGTACTCCCGTCTTGCCGAGCAACAGCAACAGCAGTCACAACAGCAAGGCCAGATGACGCCCGTCCAGTATGACCGCACAGAACGGCAGGCAAAGACCAGTCTCGTCACCCCAAAGGCCGAAGGAGAACAAGAGGAATCGCACGGAGGCTATAAACGGCCTCTGGAAGCCAACATTGATTCGGCCATCGGTCAACCCTATCTCGTCTACGAAGGTTCGGTTCTCGACACGGTTCTGATGAATCGCCTGGACGGAGACGCCACAGGGCCGGTCAAAGTTCTCGTCTCCAATCCGCTGTATTCGCACGACCATCAACACGTCATCATCCCCGAGGGAACGGTGGTGTTGGGCGAAGCCAAGAAGATTGGCGCGGCGGGCTTCGGCCAACAACGGCGCATGGCCGTCGCTTTTCACCGTTTGATTATGCCCGATGGTTACTCCGTCGATCTCGACCAGTTTCACGGCCTCGACCAGATCGGCGAGGAAGGGCTGAAGGACAAAGTCAACAACCACTATCTGGAAATCTTCGGCACCTCGATCGCTTTGGGTGTGGTTGCCGGTGCCAGCGAGATCACACAGGGCGGCGGCACCATCACCACGAGCGGCTCGCAGGCATTCACCAACGGCACTGCGGCCAGCGTCTCGCAGTCAGCGACCAGCATCCTTGACCGCTTCCTGCAGATACCGCCCACCATCACAATTCGGGAGGGCCACCGCGTAAAAGTGTATTTCACCCAGGACTTGCTTCTGCCTGCGTATTCCAACCACACCATTCCGCAGACTTTTTGAGGAGATTTCGATGCGAACAGTTGCCCTCTCCCTCTTACTGCTATCGGCTCTGGGCCTTGCCGGATGTCAGAGCAAAGCGGAAAAGGTGAAGAAGTTGTTGGACCAATACAACGCCGAATACCCGGCCTATGCCAAGGACTGCCTCGATGAGACCTCCGGTTCCGCAAGAATGCTGACCGGAGAGAAGCTGACCGCGGAGCAAACGGCGGCCCTCGAAGCGAAGAGGAAAGAACGGGACGCACGGTGCAAGCCAGAGGCCGACCGTCTTGCACAGATCCAGCGAGAAATCCTTGCCGCACAGCAGTAACGCGGTATTGCTGTAAGGCTTTGCCACACCAACCGCAAACGAAAGGATAAGGCAATGAAGAAGCTACTCCTCACCGCACTCGCCATCGGACTTGCCACGGCGTTGCCGCCCGCAGCGCACGCGCAGTTCGGTTCCGGCATCGTCTACGATCCCACGCAGTCGGTTCACGCCGTCACGCAGATCGAACACGAAGAACAATCCATCTCCAACCAATTCCAGCAGATCGAGCAGGGCCAACAGATCTTTTCCAACACCGTCAAGATTGCGACGACCGCGTTGCAAGCCTACAACGTCGCCAAGCAGCAATACCAACTCGTACACCAGATGATTCTTGCGCCGTCGATGCTTTATCAGCGGTTCTTGTCTCCTACGACCGACCTGAGACTGCTGCAACAAATCTCGAACACCTATGGCAATTCGATGGGGTGGCTCAACTCCGCGAACACCGGAAACGGAGCCGCAGCCTCATACCAGCAGGTCAGCGTACCCAATACCACCAACATAATCCCCGGCTACGGCAGCGCCAGTGTTGCCGGCCAACTACAGATTGCCGCGCAGGGAGCCACCGTTGACATCGGCGATTCCGTTATGACGAACAATCTGCAAATGCTCGGGACTATGAGGGCCAACCAGGCCGCAAGACAAACCGATATCACGAACCTGGAAACCGCGACACAAAGCCAGGACTCCACCCAGCAGACCATCATGGCTACGCTCCAGCGCATCAATCAAGCCCTGCTCTTGCAACTGCGAACCCAGCAGGATGCCAACCAGATGAACGCCAATCTTGCCTTGCAGCAGATCGTGGCCCAAAAGCAACAGCAGGACGCGATGAAGTCGGCATTCCGCGACTCAGCGGGCTACGAAAGCTACTACAACGCCAACGTCGCCACGACCAGCGGCGGCGCAGCCAATCTCCTTACGCAAGCCTACTGAGTAGCCGCAAGCGGCAGGAAGTTAGAACAAAGCGGAAGAAAGAACGAAGGTGAAGAACATGGGTACAGGTCTCTTCGAGTTTATCGCTCAGGCGTGCCAGTCGCTCGCAGCCACGGCGGCACCCTCGATTACTGCGATGGGGATTCACATTGTCCTCGCGTTGGCAACCATCATGCTGGTTTGGTTCGGCGTACAGGAGGCGCTTGCATCGGCGCACGGCGGGGACGGGTTCAGCATGGGGAGGTTCCTCAACCTCTTCATGCTGCTCACCTTCGCATTCGCGATGGTGAACTACTACGACAGCTCCATCCCCGGCCTTGGCTTTTCCATCAAGGGCTTCATCGACGGCGGCACCATCAATCTTGTGAACCTGATTGGGTCGGATGGTTCCACCACGATGCTGAACGAAATCCACGCGGCATCCTCGAAGACAGGGCCGTCGCTTCTGACGAGCATTATGTCGCCGTACTACTCCATTGTGTACTTTGTCGTGCAGTTCCTTTTGGCTCTCCTGGCCGCAATCGTCTCCGCCATCCTGGCCTACGGCGCAATTGCGGCAACGATCATCGGATTGCTCGGGCCGATCTTCATCCCCTTTCTTGTCTTCGACAAGCTCGATTGGCTGTTCTGGGGATGGCTCAAGGCCTATCTCGGATTCAGCTTTTACAAGGTCATCGCCGCAGCCACGATGAACGTGTTGGCTCATGTGCTCACTAACTATGNNCTCGTACTGGTCAACGTCTACATTCTGTTCAAGATTCCGGCCATGTCGCACAGCCTATTCGGCGGCGGTGGCGGACACGGCGGCGGCCTGGGCGTGGTCGCAATGGCGGTACGGGCCGCGGTGTGAGCCGCGTCAAGAAAGGCGAGAAAGAGGTCTGAAATGAACGCAGAAACAAGAGCGATGAACGTAGAAATGGAAGCTACTCCGGAGATCACGCGCGCCGCCGAGCGCTATCTGGAGCAGTATGGCGATCCGTTGATGATGAATACCTATCTGAAGGTGACCGTCCTTGTGCTCGCCACGGTTTGTTTCGCGCTGGCGGCGCTCACGTACAAGAGTCAGAAGGCGCTCGCCGACATGCACCCCATGATTGTGCGGATTAACGACGTAGGCCACGCCGAAGCCATCGACTATCGGAACTTCCAGTACCGCCCACAGGAAGCGGAGAACAAATACTATTTGTCGCGCTGGGCGGAACTGTATTTCAGCCGCAATCGCTTCACCGTCGAGCGCGACCAGACCGACTCCCTTTACTTCCTCAATGGCGACG
>PMMJ01000079.1 GCA_003162255.1 Acidobacteriaceae bacterium
ACCTGTTCCTTTTTCTGTCCAAAGAATTCCTCGAAGGAACTATTGCATCCCAGATATCTACCCTCCGAATCCTTATAAAAAATAGGCATCGGCAGGGCATCAATCAAATAGTGCTGGAATATGACCGCTCCTTGGAGTTTCCGATTCACCTCCTTGCGTTCGGTGATGTCGATGATGCTGGAGAAAATGCAAGGTCCGTGGCTCAGTTGGATCGTCTGAGCAGAGAGCAAACCCGTCATGACATCACCGCTATTCGTCCGGAACTTGACCTCATGATCCACAACGGCCCGGCCTGCTTTAAGATCGGCAACCACGCGCTGACGATCATCTTCATTGACCCACAGCTTCAACCCGAAGGACGCGTCGGCAAGGGCTTCTTCCCGACTGAATCCCGTCACAGAGATGAAGGTGTTGTTGACCTCGATGAACTTGCCGCTTTCCGGGTACGAGATGGTGATAACACTGGGAGAGGTTTGAAACGCCTTGGAGAATTTCTCCTCGCTTTGGAGCAGGGCCTCCTCGGTCCGCTTGTGCTTCGATTCCGATTCTTCCAGTTTTTGGATTCTCTGCTTTAATAATGAATTCTCTTTGAGCAGTTCTTGCTTTGTCTTGGATTGATCTTTCATAGTGTTGTCCCGGTGTTGAAATGATCTGTGCGGCTGGAAAGGTAACGAGTGACGGGCTTTGCCTTATCGAGGATCCTCAGTAAAAAAACCGTACAAATCTTTAGCAACTGTAGAATACCATCCGAAAGGTTGGGTGTCCACAAAAATTAAGCTACGATTGACAAGGAAGTACTTATGGATCCAGGAATGTTATAAACTGCCCTGGGACGCCACCCGAAACAAACGCTATTGGAGCTTAACGGAACTCGAAGCGAAGGGCTTCCAGCGCAAATCGAAGCCGAAGAACGCATAGTCGTTGCCAGGCGGGATGGCGGCCTTCTCGAACGTGGGGGGGCTGGAACCCACCGTGAACTTGTATTCGTCACTGCTGATCGCCTTCCACGACCCAATCACTTGCGTGCTGTCGGGCATAACGTAGTAACTCAAGAAAACCACGTCGTTTTCCTTCAACTGTTCCGCGGGATTAACCTGGTTGTTGGCTTCGGCGACGAAGCCAATGGTCTCGACCAACNNCCTTTCTCCGTGACGGGCTCTGCAATCACCGAGGCGAGCTTCCCCTTCAGCATGAACCACTTCGAATTCGATGCGTAGCTGAATTCGCTGGCATCCCCGCTGGTACTATAAACGGGTTGGAGTCCTGCATAAACATTTTGCCTAATAGTTTTGTTATCGATTACTANNGCCATGGTCTTCGAATCCGTTGACAGCGACGCTGCCCCGAACGTCGTGTCTGGCACGCTGGTGCGTGCGTACGCGCTGAAGCTATTAATCAGCGCTTGGTATTCCGGCACGACGAAATTAAAGGAGTTGTAGGTTTTGAGTACCCCTTCTGTGTCCCAAACGGCGGCGCTGGGGAACATCACACTCAGACCCGAAGCGTCCGTGCGGTAGGGACCGGACACCTTCTTGACCACGGCGTCTCTGGTGGCGTTAGCTATTTCCGTGACCTCAGCGGAGAGGAATGGCTCGCTGTTCATGAGTGGGTTGCTGTTAAACATGTTGATCAAGTCCACCATCTCCAAGTTAGTGGAGAAGTCCAGAGCATGAGAACGCTTGCTGGCAAGATCATTCCAGGCAGGCAAGCTGTTGCTCCCCACCAACAGGGTCTGGTACTTGTTGGAAAAGGTCGCCAGCGCGCTGTTGATACGGGGAACCTTGGCCAGATCGGTGACAGAAAAAGTAATCATCGCGCCCGTATCTTCATTATTCATTTTCGCTTCGTAACTGTCGGCGATGGTTGCGCCAATGGAGGCACCGTCGGTGCTCGGATTGGAGACGATGTGGTTCAAAAAGGCTGTCCAGTTCCATCCCGCGCCGGGCTCAATTTCCTGCGAGGCGGCCAGATAGCGCCCGAGGTCCTTGAAAGCATCCGCGACCTCGAGCGTGGCCATCAAGCAGGCGTCGAAACCGATGAGCTCGAAGCGTCTTTCGGGCCGGTTCTGGACGGCGTTCTCAACGCCTTCTTTCAGTTGAGCAATGCTCATTCCACTCGCAAAAGACGAATTAGTCGGATCGGGCTTGTTACCGCCGAAACCACCCAGAGCGCCGCCGCCGTGGTCCCAAAATACCAGCACGTATTTGTCGGCGGGGTAGTTGTCTTGCCCCCAAGTAATGAAATCGGTCAGTACCTGGGGATTTCCCATGTCCAGGATTCCCAGTTGGCCCTTGAGCTCAAGTTTGTGGTTGTTGACAACGTAACGTCTGACTTCGCGCCAATTGTCGACATCTTCCCCGGTAACAGCCTTGTCGGCCGCACCCGTCGTCAGCACGACTTTGAGGTTTGGTGAGCTCGACGCAGCCAGCATCTCCGTGATGTTTTTCTTGGCTGAAGCGTCCTTAGATTCAAGATTCGTTCCCTCGAGATAGACCAAGACTGTTGTTGTCGGGGTGGGGGACGACCCGGGGGACGACCCGCCACAGGCGACCAGAAGTGCCGTCGCAACCAACAACACCGTGAGCAAGAGTAATATCTTTTTCATCCGAGAGTTTACCCAGCGTTTATAAAATACATTTACCTGCCTGTGCTCATGGGTACAGAGTCTTCATCTTCGCCTTCATGGCCGGGCTCAATTGTTTGACCAGCTCTGCATTGTACGAACCGGTAGGCATTGGCTTTATGGTTGAATCATTAGTTGGATTCCACTTAG
>PMMJ01000507.1 GCA_003162255.1 Acidobacteriaceae bacterium
GCGGGCACGATCGCGGAGATTATTACGTAGCAGTGGTAAAGTGCGGAGCTTTGCTCCGCTTGGACGGGCGAGTCGCCCGTCCCCACACGAGCACGGCGAAACAAAACTATTCTGCCGCTGCTGCTTCTTTGTCGACAACCACCTTCAAGTGTGTGGTCACGTCCTTGTGTAGCTTGATGGGGACGGTGAACTCGCCGACGATCTTGAGTGGTTCATGCAACTGGATCTTCCGGCGATCGATGTGGAAGCTCTTCTTCTCCAGCGCGTCGGCAATATCGCCGGCGGTGACCGATCCGAACAACTGATCGGCTTCTCCTGACTTGCGCAGGAACTTCACTTCGAGTCCGTCAAACTGCTTGGCTAGCGCTTCGGCTTCCGTCTTCTCCTTGGCGGATCGGCGCACGGCGGCGGCCTTCATCTGCTCAATGACGGTCTTATTGGCGACAGTGGCCTCAATCGCCAGTTTCTTGGGCAGCAAAAAATTCCGCCCGTATCCCTCCGCGACTTTCACCACCTCACCGCGGCTGCCCAGCTTGGGCACGTCTTCTTTCAGGATGACTTCCATGGATGACTCCGTTTCGTAAGTAAACTGGTCGTTAGTCGCTTGTCGCTTGTCGTTGGTAATTCGTCATTGGTCGTTTGCAAATTCTCCGACAGTCAACAAGCCTTCCTACTGCCGCTGACTGCGAACGACCAACGACCAACGACGATCTTGAATTTACTGCGCGCGTCCGGCGAAGGGTAGCAGCGCGATATTGCGCGCCTGCTTGATCGCCCTCGATAGACGGCGCTGGTGCGGTGTGCACACACCGGTCAGGCGTCGCGGAGTGATCTTGCCGCTTTCCGCCACGAATTGCGCGAGCAGACGCACGTCTTTGTAATTGACCGCTTCGATTTTCTCGACGCAGAACTTGCAAACTTTCTTGCGCCGGAAAAACTTACGGCCACCTTCGCGGGGACCGCCAGGGCCTCCGCCGGGACGCGGACCGCGTGGCCCACTGCGCTCGGGACGATCGCCACCACTACGCTCCGGGCGACTTTCGCCGCCGCTTGCTCCTGCGTGCGCAGTTGGTGCTTTTGTTTCTTCTGCCATAGTGCTCCTGCTTTCTAAAAGTTCTGTTTTGAAAAGGGCTCGGCTTCAAGAGCCTGCCCTGAGCGAAGTCGAAGGGTTGCCGTAAAGCGCCCGAAAAAATGTGGGCTTTAGCCCCTGAGGCCGAGGCCTCGCCCCTTTCGTTAGCCCTCAGTTCTAACTAAACCGGCGCCGAGGCCGGTGTTTCCGCCGCGGCTTCCGGTGTCGCCGGTGCTATCGGCGTTACCGGAGCGGCAGCGGCAGCGGCCGGTTGCGCGCTGACTTTCTTTTTCGCGTCGCGGAGTTTCTTGACCTTGTCGAGTCGCTTCAGTTCTTCGTCCGTGCGCACGGTGAGAAACTTGATCACCGGCTCGGTCACGCGCAGGCGGCGTTCGACTTCGTGCACGGTGGCGCCCGTGGCTTCAATCAACATCAGCACAAAAATGCCATCATTGAACTTGCCCACCCTGTACGCGAGACGGCGCTTGCCCCATACCTCGCTCTTGGCCGTTCCCCCCGCTGAGGTCACCGAAGACTCGAGCGTCGAAATCAGCTTGTTCAGATCCTCGTCCACCATGTCGGGCCGGACGATGAACATCAATTCATATTTACGATTCATTCGTTATCTCCAAACTCTCTTAATACTGTCGCCGGTCGTTAGTCGTTAGTCGTTCAGGATTCATCGCTAGCCTGCAATTTGCCAACGACCAAAGACTATCGACCAACGACGATCCACCAACACTCACTCCGCACCGTCATTCTTGCGATTGAACCGGTTCATCGCCGCCGCCGGTCCTTCTTTCAAAATCACCTCAAACGCCTGCACTGCCGTGTCGAGAATTTCGTCCACAATTTTCTCCTGCGCCTTGCGGAACGGCGTCAGCACATATTTCACGCTGTCCGCGACTTTGCGATCGGGCGCAATTCCCAGCCGAATTCGCAAAAACTCGTCGGTACCCAGGGCGCCGAGGATGGATTCCATCCCGTTGTGCCCCGCCGAACTCCCCCGCTGCCGTATGCGAATCGTACCCAGCGGCAGATCTAGCTCGTCGTAAATCACAATCAGATCGCGCGTTACGTCGACCTGATGCTCCGCCACCAACTCCCACACCGAAATCCCACTAAGGTTCATGTAGGTTTCCGGCTTGGCCAGGATCACCGGTTCCCCGGCGATCGTGGCCCGCGCAGTCAGCGCGCGGCACTGACGATTCCTGACTTCGATCCCGAGGCCGTTGGCGATCCGGTCAATCGTCAAGAACCCGAGATTGTGCGGCGTGAACTGGTACTCGATTCCTGGGTTGCCCAAACCGACGATCAGTTTCACGCGGATTCGCTTTTCGCTGTTGGCTCGGTGCCCCAGGTTCGCGCCCGTCCTTTGGGTGCTAACCTGGGTGTCGGCTCTTAACTCGAAGCCAGCAGCCAGCAGCTATTTCTTCTCTTTCTTCTCGGACTTTTCAGCCTTCTCAGGCTTCGCCTTACCCTTGGCATCGCCCTCGGCCTCGACTTCACCCTCGGCCTCCTGCTTACCCTTCTTAATAACTTCAGGTTCAGCCGGAGTTGCCGCCGCTTCCGCCACCACTTCCGGAGCCGCAACCACTTCTTCCTTCACCGTGGTGATGTGCGCGATCATCTGATCCTCTTCGGTCAGAAATTTCAGCTTCTCGCTGTGCGGCAGATCTTTCACGCGCACTTCCACGCCGAACACCAGGTGGCTGATGTCCACTTCGATGTTTTTCGGAATGTCGACCGGCAGGCATTCAATTTCGATCGCGCGCAGCAATTGCTCGAGAATGCCGCCCTCCGTCTTCACGCCCTCTGCCTCGCCTTTGAGTACGACCGGAACGGTAACCGTCAACTTCTTGTCCATCGCGATGCGCTGCAGGTCCACGTGCAGCAGCGTTCCCTTGATCGGCTCGAACTGCCAGTCCACGATCATGGCCTTCACCCGATCGCTGTCGAGCGCCAGATCGAAAATCGTGTTGTGCCCGCTCTCCGACCGCAGGATGCGCAGGACCTGCCGCGGATCGACCGCGACCGAGGCCGCTTCTTTGCCCGCGCCGTATACCACGGCTGGAATCTTTCCACCCGCGCGCACGCGCCGGGCGGCGTTCTTGGTGCCTGCTTCGCGCTTCTGCGCTTCCAGAATGCTGATATCCGTTGCTGTCGCCATAATTCCGTTTCCGTCCTTCGTGAAAATCGTCGTTGGTAGTTCGCAAACCCTGCGCTAAACAATCTGTGAATCTGCTGAAGTTCCGTTCCCTGTTCGTCCTTTGCGGTCCGCAAACCTCCCGCCTCTAGGGCGAAGAACGAACGACCAACGACGAACGACGAACGACCAACGACGTTCTAAATAAAAAGTCTGCTGACCGAAGTTTCTTCGTGAATGGACTGAATTGCCCGTCCAATCAGCCCCGCGATCGAAAGCACCTTGATCTTCGGGACTTGCTTCGCCGCTTCGGACAGCGGAATGGTGTTGGTTACGACCACCTCGGCGATCGGAGAGTCTACAAGATTTTCCACCGCCGTCCCTGAAAGTACCGGGTGCGAACAGCACGCATACACGGAACTCGCGCCATTTTCAACGAGCGCCAGCGCCACTTTCACCAGCGTTCCCGCCGTGTCGATGAGGTCGTCAATGATGAGACAGTTGCGGCCATTGACTTCGCCGATCACGTTCATCACTTCCGCCACGTTCATCTCGACCCGCCGTTTATCCACGATGGCCAGCGCCGCATCCATCTTCTTTGCGAAAAAGCGCGCGCGCTCCACGCCGCCGGCGTCCGGCGAAACCACCGTCAGGTTCGGCAGGTTCAGCTTCTTGAAGTAATCCACCAGCACCGGCGAAGCGAACAGGTGGTCCACCGGAATATTAAAAAATCCCTGCAACTGGGGCGCGTGCAAATCCACCACCAGCGCGCGATCGGCACCCGCGGTCGTCAGCAGGTCGGCCACTAGCTTCGACGAAATCGGCACCCGCGGCTTATCTTTGCGATCCTGTCTCGCGTAGCCGTAGTACGGAATCACGGCCGTGATGCGCCGCGCGGACGCCCGCTTGAGCGCGTCCATCATCAACAGCAGTTCCATCAGGTGCATGTCCACCGGTTGGCAGGTGGGCTGCATCACGAACACATCGGCCCCGCGGACGTTTTCCTGGATCTGCACATACGCTTCGCCGTCCTTGAAGCGCGTGACCAGGGCCTGTCCGCGCGTTAGGCCAAGAAAGCTGCAGACCTCATCGCAGAGCGCCTCGTTGGCGGTTCCACAGAAGACTTTGAATCGGTCGTCGACCCGGGCACGCTGCGGCTTGCGTTCCGGCTTCTCCTCCGTAGGCGGCTTTTTTTCCGCCACGGTTTTTTCGGCAGTCGTGGTTGCAACTGTGGCCATAGTTTCAGTTCTCAGTTCCTGGTTTTCAGTTCTCAGTTTTAGGCTCCAGTGATCTCAACTGAGAACTGGTTATCTGGCTGGGCCGCTAGGATTCGAACCTAGACAAAGTGCTCCAAAGGCACTTGACCTACCATTAGTCGACGGCCCAAAATGCACGATCCATCGGCTGGCCACTAAATCATACCCCAGAACCGAACGCCAACGACTGACGACCAACGATTGACGACCAGCCACTAACGACCGGTGACCAGCGACTTCTTCCAGTACTGCTGGCGCGTCAACGTACTGGTCGCCTCCGCCCTCACCCCCTGCTTCCGCAGACGGCTTGCCGCCTTCGCGGCATCGGCTGGCGACCGGAACAGCCCGTAAAGGGTTGACCCTGACCCGGAGAGCGAAGTGTACCTCGCCCCCGCGCGCTCCAACGCACCTTTTATGTCTCGCAATTCGGGATATTGAGGAAAGACGACTTTCTCGAAGTCGTTTTCAATCCCGGTACGGACAAGGTCGAGAAGCAAGCTCCCGGCCCGGCTCCCACCTTTTGCAGGAGCACCGGTGTTGGGTGAACCACTGAGCCACGCCGACAGCGCGCAGCCAACCTCAAACAGTCTATCGGACGCCCCCGGCCGCGTCAATCGCTCACCGTCTGTGGAGCGAAGCTCGGCAGCCCTTTCCCCCTGGATCAGCGCATCCCATTCGGCAAACGCCTGCGCCGTCGAGACCCCGACTTCCGGCACCGCCACCACCATCGGCACGGAAGGCAAATCAGGCAGAGGGTAAACCTCCTCGCCGCGCCCTACTCCCAGCGCCGTTCCGCCCACCAGAAACAGCGGCAGATCCGAGCCGACCTCAGCCGCAATTCGCAGGCGCGTGGGCCCGGACAATTTCTTTTTCAGCGTCCGTGTCTTCTTCAGTACCAGCTCCAGAGCGACCATGGTTGCCACCGCATTTGAAGACGCCGCGCCTAACCCTCCCTGCACCGGCAGGCGTTTCTCGATTTCGACGCTGACTCTGCCCTTCGCGCCCAGTTCGTCCAGCACGCGTTCGGCCATGCGGTAGCAGGTGTTCGACGAATCCAGAGGAACCCGCGGGTCCTTATTCTTGCACGCGATCTCGATTCCACTGCCACGCCCGACGCTCACCCGGATCACATCATGCAGCGCAATCGTCTGATAGACCGTGCGCAGATCGTGATATCCGTCCGCGCGCGCGGCCCCGACGTAGAGCCCGAGATTGATCTTCGCAAAAGAACGAACCGCGACCGTCATGGAAGGGGAATTGTAAGCCATTTACGTGGAGATAGGCGGAGATGAGGTGGCTCTATTTCTTCACCAGCGTCGCATCCAGGGTCAGTTCCGATCCCGCCGTAATCGTCATCACCTTCGTCCAAGGTGTGTAGCCCGGCTTTTCGACCCGGAAGCTGTGTTTTCCGGGGACGAGCGCGATCTTTGCCGGAGTGTATCCCATGGAGTCCCCGTCCACAAACACCTCCGAAAGATACGGAGTGGAGCGCACCGTCACCGTGCCTGTCGCGGGCGGCGGGGGCGGAGGTGGTGGTGGAACTGGCTCGGGCACGGCGGCCTTGTCGCCCCCAGCTTTCGAAAAGCCGATCATCGATTCCGGCGCTCGCGGCGCGATGTCGAGTTCTGCCAGCCGTTTTTTTTCTTCCGCGGTGATGGGCCGCATCGGGCCCGCAGTCTTCCGTTGCGTGATATGCAAACGCAGGCTGCCGGTCGACGACCGCAGATACAGCGAATCGCCGCTGACCTCCAGTTGCACCGCGTAGCCGGAGACCCATTCTGGCGGAGGTTCCGACTCGGTAGCGGAAAGCTCGTAGGTGCCGGTAATAATCCTGTCCTGCACGTGAGCTGAGATCGTGTACTGCGTCCGTTCTTCATCCAGCGGAGTGTTGACCACCCAGACTTTCGTGGACGTAGTAACGGACTTCTTGACCGAATCGATCCGTCCATATTGATACTGGGCGCAGGCGAACCGGCTGCCACCGGTCAGCAAAATCCCGGTCAGCAGGAGAACGATGAACTGAACGCGCTTCATTCTTCTTCCAGTTTACAGGGTCGCAAGTCCTGAGGATCGGTTCTGTCGACGTTCAGCGAAAAACCACGGTGTGCTCGCAGCGCTGATGTGGCCCAGCCGCGGTGATACGAATCCCCAGGGCGCCGCACTATTAGATCAGGAAAATGGACAGGGCGGGGGAATTCGCTCGATGAATTCCCCCTCGGCAAGCAACGCGTGCCAAAGCCCTGTCCCCATAGGAGAGTAAGACGATGTCCCGTATCTCAGCGTACTCACGAGTTCTCAAGTCGATCGCCATCACCACGCTGGTTGCTGGTCTGACCGCAGCCCAAGCCCTGACTCCCGCTGGAGCAAAGCGCCCAGCGGCTGTTCCGGCAAATTATGTCATCACGCCTTTCGGCTACTTCGAGCCCAGCTGCGTCACGCACTTGGCGAAGGGGGATGATGTGCGGCGAGATGAAAAGGCCATCCTGCACGCGAATGGAAGCTCCGACAAAATCCAGGCGTGCGCCTTTGCACATTACAAAGCCGACGGAGAAAAGGTAACCGGGGATGAGCACGCCGTTAACCCGCCCTCGATCGGCCATGCCTGGGTTGAATATGCGAGCACCACCACGACTTCCTCCTTTGGCTATATGTATGCCTACTGGAACGTCCCCCCAGCGCCGAGCACCAACGACGGCCAGACCGTGTACCTGTTCCCTGGCATGGAGGACTACAGCGATGTTGTGACGATCATTCAGCCTGTCTTGGGGTGGAACTCCGATTACGCCTCAGCGTGGGGCATCGCCAGTTGGAATTGCTGCGTGAGCGGCACTGTCTTTGAGGCCGCGCCGGAACGAGTCAATTCGGGAGATCTCATCCTGGGCTATATGTTCGACACATGTTCCGCGGGAACAAAGTCTTGCGGCTCGTGGGACATCGTTACCTATGATGTGACATCGGGAAACTTCTCGGAGTTGCTCGATACCTCAAGTTTTGGGCAGACTTTCAATTGGGCCTTTGGCGGCGCACTGGAGGTCTATAACATCGCCCAGTGCGGCGATTACCCCTCCAATGGCGCCATCAATTTCTATGAACTGGGGCTCTACAACGACAAGTTTGTCCAGATCGCCAAGCCGCACTGGACCGTAACCAATCTATCCTCTGGATTGACCCCACAATGCGGCTACGGCGGAACACTGCCGCAGGAAGTAATTCTTAGTTATTGATCCGCCTCTCCATCCAGGTGTGGGGTATCCCGGAATCCAACTCCGACGGATACCCCACCCTTCACCGCGCGAGAAGTAGGCGCACGTGCACAGATTGACGCGCTCAACGTTCAGAGAAAAACCCGTGAGTGAGCCACTTTAACTGGGAAGTATAACGCGGGTTTGTTTCCTAACATGGACCGAAATAACTGTGGGTGCGCCACTTCTCGCGCCTTTCGAGAAGTGGGCCGCCGGACAGCCGACACCGTTCGACTCGGCTTTACGCGGCCGGAGGCCGGATCTTCATCTTCAACACTTGCCACTCATTCACTCGTTCCGGACCTGCCTCTCCCAGGGAGTAGGCGCGGAAACTGCTCCAGCGCCAGAGTTCCGGGGAAAGCACCAAACCGCGCTTCACCGGATTGCGATGCATGTAGCGGAGATTCTCGATGCGCTTCTGCTCGGTCCATACGTTGAAGTCGTAGAACCGTTTCTGCCAAATATGCTGTGGGCCACTTCTCGAAAGGCATGAGAAGTGACGCACCCCTTGTCGTTGTTCCTCCGCGATTACTCGTCGCGCAAAGCCGAGTTTGCGAGCTTGCATGACTGTCGAAGGAGTCTTCTCCTGCGGTTCGCTGATTAAGAGGTGAATGTGCTCGGGCATGACCACGTCACCGGCTACGACGAGCTGGTACCGCTTACGCACCTGCTCCAGCACCGTCAGCAGCAGATCACGGCGGCGCGGAGTGCCGAGCAAGGACTGCCGGCCATAACAACTGCACGTGATGAAATGTAAGTCTCCGGCGCCGTAGTAGCGTCTTAGATCGCGCCACATAGCCACAGCGTAGTCGCGCGAAAGACATTGGCGCGGTGATGGCGCGCACCATCCAGTGGTGACGAAAAACTCTGCCCTTACTCGCGGTGGAAGCCACTTCTCGAAAAGCGCGGGATGTGGCGCTCCCGGAGAATACACCCTCCGTTTCGTGGTCCGTGATGGCCTTAGCGGACGCGTCGGCTCGGTTGCCGCGCCCTTGAAAGTAGACTAGAAATAGTTGGTGAGCGGCTACAGTTCGCCCGTGGAGTTCTCCGAGGATCTGAAATGCGCAACTTCGTTCTGGGGATTGTCATCACCATTCTGGTTCTGCTGATTGGCGGCCTTGGTCTTGCCTTGCTCGGCTTTCTGCCCACCCGAGCCAACCACGCTCCGCCGGACATGGAGCGTCACTTCGCCATGAGCGCCCTCGACAATTCGGTGGAGCGCCACGCTCCCCGCCTGAACAATCCCGTGCCCCCCACGGACGAGAATCTGATCGAGGGCCTGAAGATATACACCATGAATTGCGCGCTTTGCCATGGCGGTATCGACCGCCAGCCCTCGACCTTGGCGAAATCGTTTTATCCCCCCGCTCCGAATCTCATTCTTCACCCGCCCGATGATGAGGAATGGCATGTCTTCTATGTGATTCGCACCGGCGTCCGCTATAGTGGCATGCCCGCCTGGGACAAGACGCTCTCCGAGCCTCAGATATGGAAGCTCACGGCGTTCCTCACCCGCGTCGAAAAGCTGCCGCCGTCGGTCCAGGATTATTGGAAACAATCCAGCGGGGCAGCCCCTCCAACCGGCACGCCGGAAGGACATGATCACGAGTAGTGGAGCGCCGGGCATCCCCGCCC
>PMMJ01000545.1:0-4638 GCA_003162255.1 Acidobacteriaceae bacterium
GCCGCTCTTTGTTGTGTGTTCCTCGTGATTGGCGCAGCAACGTTGGCATGCGCCCAGAGTGGCGCCATGACTCCTTATGAGGGCGAATCGGACGGCGTCAGCGCCGGCGGAAAATGGCTGGAGTTCGCATCTACCGACAAAATGACGGGCGCGAAGAAGGTGCGCTTTGAGATCCAGTCCAACAACTATTTTCGCGAAGACAATGAGTACAAGCCCAGAGTGAATCTGTATTGCAGTAACGGCAAGTTCAAGTTTGCGGACTTCAATCCCGGAGTCAGACTGCTTCCGCCGAACCGCCCCGGCTTTTGGGGACAGCCTCAATTGGAGGTGGAGGTTCGGGTTGACGATACCCACTACTTCAAGGGCTGGAACTGGATGCGCGGCCACTTTCTTTCGATGGACAAAGGCACGGTTCGAGGCTTGCTCGGAGCCAACGTCTTCAACATCGCGCTGCCCACCCGCAGTGGCCGGCAGATCGCGGAGTTTTCTCCCAGCGGACTGAATTTCGATCGCGTCAAGCAAGCCTGCGATCTGACGCCGAAAAAGCCGAGCAAAGACTAGCACCACGATGGCCCGATGAGTCAATGGAGTGGCCGGGCGAGGACGCTCGGCTCTCCATTGGCAACTTCCTCCTCCTGCATCCCCAACACTTCCCGCGAATCCAATAGTGTTATCTTGGAGGCGCATGAAGATTGGGATCACCTGTTATCCGACCTATGGCGGCAGCGGAGTTGTGGCCACCGAACTGGGGCTGGAGCTTGCTCGCCGCGGCCACGAGATTCACTTCATTTCCTATTCCCAGCCCATTCGCCTGACCGGGCCCGAACCTAACATTCATTACCACGAGGTCGAGGTTACCCGCTATCCGTTGTTTGAATATCCTCCCTACGATCTGGCGCTGGCTACGCGGATGGCGGAGGTGTCGCAGCTCTACGAACTCGATCTGCTGCACGTACACTACGCGATCCCGCACTCGGTGAGCGCGATGCTGGCCAAACAGATGCTGGCGGCGACTCCGCCGCGGCGCCACTTGCCGTTTGTCACCACCCTGCACGGGACCGACATCACTCTGGTCGGACTCGACCGCTCGTATCTTCCAATTACGCGCTTTTCCATCGAGCAGAGCGACGGCGTGACAGCGATCTCGCAATACTTGCGCAACCGCACGCTTAACGTTTTCGACATCAAGAATCACATTGAGGTCATCCCGAACTTTGTGAACTGCGACGAGTATCTGCGCAAGCCGGAATGGCTGGAAAAGCGCAGTGAGTATGTGTCGAACGACGAGCGGCTGTTGGTGCACCTTTCCAACTTCCGTCCGGTGAAGCGCGTTCTGGATGTGATCGAAATCTTCGACCGTGTGCGCAAGAAAATCCCTTCCAAGCTGTTGATGATTGGCGATGGGCCCGATCGCTCGCAGGCGGAATGGCTGGCGGTGCAGAAAGGCCTTCACGAGCACGTGTCTTTTCTGGGGAAGCAGGATCAGATCCGGGAAAAACTGGCGATCGCAGACGTGTTGTTGATGCCGAGCGAACTGGAATCGTTTGGGCTCGCAGCCCTCGAAGGGATGGCTTGTGAAGTGGTTCCTATTGCCACGCGCTGCGGCGGAGTGCCGGAACTGATCGAGCACGGTGTCACTGGATTCATGGCCGATGTCGGCGACGTGGAGACCATGGCGCGTTACGCCATCGAGGTGCTGAGCGATGAATCGGCTCTGCGTGCCATGGGAAAACGTGCGCGCGCCGGCGCGCAGGAAAAATACTGTTCCAGCAAGATCATTCCGCTTTATGAAGGCTTTTACCGGAAGGTGCTGGCGCAATCGCCGAAGTCGTCATGAGCTCTTCGGGATTGGGCAGAATGGGCAGCCGCAAGCGGATCAGCGTGCCGCCCCCTTCACGGTTTTCAATCATCATCTTGGCAGCATCGCCGTAGAGCACCTTCAGGCGCTCGGCAACGTTCGCCATGCCGATTCCCATACCTGCCAAGCTTTGGGCTTGCCCGTTCTCCGGAACAAACTCTTGAGCTGAAGCCATGCCTACGCCGTCATCCTCCACTTCAACCACCAGCCGCGATTTGATCAGGCGGCTGCGCAGGGTAATGCTGCCGCCTTCGACCTTGGGAGAGAGTCCGTGCTTGATGCAGTTTTCGACCAGCGGCTGCAGTAACATGCTGGGAACCATGGCTTCGAGAGAGGCGGGATCGAGTTCCTTGACGACCTTGAGCTTGTCCCGTCCAAAGCGGACGACTTCAATGGCCAGATAATTGTCGATGAACTCGATTTCCTCGCGCAGCGCAACGAACGAGTCGGTGCTGTTGAGGAGACGGCGAAGAATGGTCGCAAGCTTCAGGATCATCTCCCGTGCCGTGTCGGGATCGAAGCGCACCAGCGAGGAAATGGAATTCAGGGTATTGAACAGGAAGTGCGGGTTGATCTGATTCTGCAACGCCGCCATGCGTGCCTGGAGCAGCAGGCGTTCCTGCTCTTCGAGCTTGATCTGGATGCGGACGCTGGTGAAGATTTTCAGTTCCGTGCCCACGACCATCACTACGGTCAGATAAATCGCGCTCTCTACCAGATAACCGTTCAGACTTGCGTGATTGGCCCACAGGCCGGGGCTTTCCAGGCTGAAGATGGAATTCGGCCAGGAGCGCCAGATTTCCGTCTGCAGGAAACGCAAGCCCACGATGGTCGCGAAAAAAGTGACCTGCCAATCGAAGACGCGCGGGCGCGGCAGATTGCGGCGAATCATGCGATAGAGGGTGAGATCGATGAACGGCGAAAACGACCAGATGTCTTCCTGTTCCGGAGCGAACCGGCGCAACCACCCGGCGGCAATACCGGCGAGCACATTCAATGGCAAGCTCGCCCACTCGCCGTGCAACACGGCGGGCAGCGAGACCAGCGCTCCGCCGAGTCCTCCCGACAAACGGCCGCCGATCACGCCCAGCAGCAGCGCGGTTTCGAGCGACAGGTCGCCGGCGAGGAAGCTCTTGACGCTGACGCGTATCCAGACACCGAGTGTGATCGGGATTGCCATCCACAAGGCAAGATAGATCTTGTGCCGGGTTTCACGCTGCTCACGGAAGATCAGGTTTTTGAATTCTTTGGAGCGCACTAAAGCGCTCGACAAGGCTGCGGCCACGCCCAGCTTGATCAGGAGGTTGACGAGTATCAGCCGCGGTTCCATTATTGAATAATTCTTCCCGGAGGATCGCGTGCGCGGTCGGGATCAGGCTTCGATTGTACCCGCTGCCTCGCGCAAAAGCCGCTCAACGTCGATATTCGAGCCCGCCGGAACTCCGCCCTGCGCGAAATCGTGGCTGCCACCGCCACGACCTCCGACGGACGACAGGACTTGCTTGAGCAGCGCGCCCATGTCGGCCGAACCGCCGGCGGCCTGCGCAAATACCAGGCCCGGCGGATCGACGGTGCTGGCCACGAGCGCGATGACCGGCACATTTGCTCGCGTCACTTTCTGCGCAAACAATTTCGCAAAGCTGATGTCACGATCGGAAAAAGATCGCACGACTATCTTCCGCCCGGTCGTCTGCGATTGATCGTTGTCAGGTTGACTCTGTAGCGCGGCCAAAGCCATCAGCTCGGCGAGTTGATCGAGGGCATCATCCTTTTGCTTGCGCGACAGCTTGCTTTCTTCGATACTCTTGCGGATCTGCTCCGGCACGTCCCAGAGATGCGCGGAGAAAAGTGCGGCCGCCTCACTGAGGGCACTGTAATCACGCCGCGCCATGCGCACTGCGCGACCGCCGCAGACGAACTCGACACGGGTTCCCTGCCGCACCCTTTCGCTTTTCCGAAGGACGATCGAACCGATCTGGCCGCTCGCGCCGACGTGCGTTCCGCCGCAGGCCGACAAATCAAAATCCGCGATCTCGATGAGCCGCAGCTCGTCGCGCTCCGCTGGCGGCAGTTTGCGCAGGCCAAGCTTCTCCGCTTCCGCGCGGGAAACGTAGCGAATCCGCACGGGGCGATTCTCAAACACAATCTGATTGGCTCGCTTCTCGGCAGCGAGAATTTGCTCGGGACTTACCGCCGGCGTCGCCAGATCAATCGAGCAATAATCTTCGCCCATGTGGAACGAGACGGTCGGCATCTGATAAAGCTCGATAAAAGCTGCCGAGAGAACATGCTGTCCGGTGTGCTGCTGCATGTGGTCAAGACGGCGTTCGAGATCGATGCTGCCATGCACTGCGGCGCCTGGCAGCGGCAACTTTGCCGGCGCTTCCAAGTAATGAACGATCCTGCCGTCCTCGGCATCCGCAACTTCGATGACTCGAAGGCGCTCGGCTTCGCGATCGTCCACGCGATCACCCACGACGAGCGTCAGCCATCCGGTGTCGTGCACCTGACCGCCGCTGGTGGGATAGAACGCGGTTTCGCGCAGGATTACGGCGGGGCGCGGTTGCTCAGGCGAAGGGGATGTGATTTCCTCGACAATCGAATCGAATTCGTGGATTTCAGAACGGTCGTAGTAAAGGCGTTTGGTCATGATGAAGAGCTTGGTGTCCCAGGTTCGCGCCCGTCTTTTGGGCGCTAACCTGGGCGATCTCGCGGGAGAAGCAAAAGTCAGGCACCGGCGATCCACTGCACACGAAAGAGCCCGTTACCGTTGCTTCCTT
>PMMJ01000545.1:4677-8214 GCA_003162255.1 Acidobacteriaceae bacterium
GGAACCGATGCCTGACTCTACATCTTAGCAAGAGATCGCCGAAAACAGGAATGCCGAACGTCCGCTGCCCTGCCTGTACAATTCTTGCATTGCCCGAAGATTTCTATGTTAAGAAACACCCTGCGTTTGCTAGCCGTCACGGTAACCGTTATCGTTATCGCGGCCATCGTCGCGGTCCTGGCTATCGTCGTCTGCGTGGGAGTNNCTCCGCGCGGTCCACACCCGGTCGGACGAAGCTTGGCGGATTGGAAGGACAATCGGCGCAACCGGGAACTGATGGTCTTCATCTGGTATCCCGCTCGGGACGGCGCTTTAGGCCCGCACAGCGAGTACATTGCGGGCGCTTGGGGCCGACTCGAAAGCGACAACATGAATCCCATTCCTCCCAAGCGCCTGCTTGAGATTCAGGTTAGCGCCATCGAAGACGCTCAGGTTGCTCCCGGCGCAATGCCTGTTCTCGTCATGTTGCCGGGTATGGGCCGTATCCCCGCGCATTACACGACACTCGCCGAGGATCTGGCGAGCTACGGTTATCTGGTGGTGGGGGTCACTCCGACGGGAAGTTCCGATGTCGTCGTATTTCCCGATGGCCGCGTTNNGGGGCAACGAGGAAGCGAAGGTTGGGTCGCTTGACGACCGCTCCCGGGCCCAGGAACTGGTCGTAACCTGGGCTGGCGATGCCTCCTTTGCTCTTGACCAACTCGGACGCGATCCGCGGTTCGCGAATCACATTGAGGCCAGCAAAATCGGCATCTTCGGGCACTCGTTCGGCGGAAATGTCGCGGCCCACTCGTTGCAACTGGACGCAAGGTTCGACCGCGCGGCAGTTCTGGACAGCGCGTTTTTTGGCGAGCCGATCAACGCCCTCGATAAGACGCTCATGGTTTTCGAATGTGGCACAAACGGCACAAATAATGAGCAGGACTGGAGAGCCGTTTGCGCGGTTGACCGAGCGAGCTGCTCCATCGAGAGTTTCCCGGAGGCCCGCCACATGAACTTCTCCGATGCCGGCGTTCTTCCTTCCCGTTTTCCTCTCCCAAAGTCCGTGCTCATGTTGGGAAGCGTCGATGGTATGACGTTTCTTCGCGACATCTCAGATCGCTTGCGGGCATTTTTCGGCCAGATGTGAGATTAGCCTTCACAACAACTATCCCAAATGGCCATGGCTGAGTTAACTTCGTAGTCGGATCTTCTGAGCGAATCTCATCCATGGCCGAGTCAGAGTGCGCCGTTTACAAGAAACTCAAAGAACGTGAAACCCGCGCGCACGCGGCGTGGACTTCATTTCTGTACCGCAATGAAGTCAAGCCGAGGCTTTCCGAAAAGGCAAAGCGGAAGCATCAAAAAGAAGAAATGGAAGCTTATCAGCAGGCCCACAAAGCTCGACTGGCTCACGCGAAGACTTGTCCAATCTGCATGTCCAACATGTAAACATTGCAGCGGTCAAATACCTAGGTCCTTCCCCTTCGGCCCCGCTCAGGGTCAGGATGACAATCCGTACTTGTACGGCGAATCTACGCGACGCGGCTAGCGCACCACCAGCACTTCCCGGATGGCATCGCGCGCCAGGAAAAACTTGATCGACGCGAAATCGCGGAAGAGGTTTTCAATGTGCCGGTTGTTGAACACGCGCTGCAGGCGCGGAGACTGTTTATCGGAGGCGGGACGTCCGGGCAGCGCGAACTTTACCTCTTGCATCTCCAGCACATCGGTGCCGGTCACGTGATAGCGATAGCACATCGAGTCGGGTCCGGCGTCACGCGTGTGAAAGAACGCCAGCAGCAATCCGCCGGGCTTCATCACCGACCACAAACGGTCGATGGTCGGCTTCACCAGGCTCTCTTCCATGTAGTCGGGCAGATTCCAGCACAGCACCACATCGAACTGGGCGTTCTCGTAGACCAGGTTCTCGGATATGAAGGTTTTACTGTCCACAACCCAGTTTCCTTCACTGTCCTGAATGCGCAGCGCCGGGTCGAGTGACGACCGCAGCAAATCTTCGCTGTAATTTTTGTGTCCCTTATCGGTGAAAAAGCGGATGTTGTTGGCGGAGGTCGAGCCCAGGTCGAGCACGCACAGCCCGTCGCCGGAATTAGAATTCAGCAGCCGTGAAATCTCGGCCATGCCGCTCGACCGGCGGGTTCGCTTCTGCGGGACTGCGGCGGCCGCAGTCGGTTTCGAAGAGCTCCGAAAGAATTTCATTACGTTTTCAGAAACAGATGACATCGATCCGCGCACCCGGTCGCGCCATCAGCCCGCCATTGGCTACGAAGATGCGGAGCCGGATTTTCCGGCCTCTTTCTGAATATCGACCTTGCCTTTCAGGAACGCGCCCTCTTCTATGGCGATGCGCTGCGTGGTCACGTCGCCGGTCACCACCGCCGACTTCCGCAGTTCCACGCGATCGGAAGCGTTCACGGTGCCATCCAACTTACCCTGAATCACCACTGCTTTGGCGGTGACGTCGGCCTTGACGTTTCCGTTGGGCCCGACCGTCAAGCTGTGGTTGCGGAGCTCAATTTTGCCTTCGACGCTGCCATCCACATACAAGTCTTCGGAGCCCGACAATTCTCCCTTGATGACCACCGACTTGCCGATGTGGGCAAACTCTCCGGTCTGCGGAGCATCCATGCTTTAGCCTCCATCTCCTCGCGCTCTGTTCGCCGCGAATGAAGTGATTGTAAATCATTCCGCCCGGTTGCCGCTCGGCATGGCCGCCGGAAGTCATTCTCCATCCGGAACTTACAGCAAAGGCCGAAAGCGCTGCCCCCGGCGAAAGGGTTGGTTTGCTACCATCGTCTGTCCAGATCCATGGGCCCAGTCCAATCATGACGGTCGTCACCTCTATCGCGTGCAACTCCGTCGCTCACCGTATCGCTTGCAGCGTCGCCCATACCTGTGCCTCGATGCTGCTGCTCGCCGCGGCCAGTTTCGCGGCGCAGCCGGAGAGCGTTTCTTCGTATCACGATCCGGTTGAACTGGTGCGCAAAGCCGTGCAAAACGAAATCAAAGCCGCCAATGACGACAGCGCCCGCTTTCTGTTTCGCGGCACCAAGACTACGTCCAAGGGTTCCACGACAAGACTCTATGTCGAGACCAAGGATGTTACAGCCGGCTTGGTAGTCGCCTACAATGGCAAGCCTCTGGATGCCGAACAACGCCGGGCGGAGGAAGCGCGCGTCGAACGCTTCATCGACAATCCCGAAGAACTGCGCAGGAAGCGTGAACAGGAGCGCGAGAACTCCGAGCACACTATGCGCATCGTGCGCGCACTGCCCGATGCTTTTCTGTTTGAGTACGCAGGAGAAGAAACGGGCTCAACTGGCATCGGCCGAGCTGGCGCCACTCTGGTCAAATTGAAGTTCCGGCCGAATCCCCGCTACGCACCGCCGTCGCGCGTGGAAGAGGTCCTCACCGGCATGGAGGGCTACGTACTGGTGGACGCCGTCCGCTACCGCCTGGCCAGCATTGACGGCACTCTCTTCAAGGAAGTCGGGTTCGGGTGGGGGATCCTCGGACACCTCGATCGCGGCGGCC
>PMMJ01000138.1 GCA_003162255.1 Acidobacteriaceae bacterium
CTGGGTGGCGGCACGTTCGACATCTCGATTCTCAAGCTGCACGACGGCATTTTCGAGGTGATTGCGACCAACGGCGACACGCATCTCGGCGGAGACGACATCGACAATCTGCTGATCGCGATCGCGCTCGACGATATTCGCGGCGACCTCGGACTCGAATTCGGGAACGAAGTTCGGCGCAGCGGCGAAGCGGTAGCTCGCATCCGCCAGGCCGTGATTGAAGCCAAGATTGCGCTTTCGTCGCAGCCTTCAGCAAAACTCGATGTCGATTTGCCCGGTGGAAAGAAGTATCAGCGCGAGATTTCGCTCGAAGTTTTCGAGCAGATGATCCAACCGATCATCGACCGCACCGTCGGCCCCTGCAAGCAGGCGCTCAAAGACACGGGCCTGAAGCCAGAACAAATCGACGAAGTGGTGCTGGTCGGGGGCTCGACGCGCATCCCAAAGGTGCGGCGGCTGGTGCAAGATCTGTTTCAACGCGTGCCGCACACGGATCTAAATCCGGACGAAGTGGTTGCGCTGGGCGCGGCCGTACAGGCGAATATTCTCGGTGGCGGCTCCGAAATAACGAAAGAGATGCTGTTGCTCGACGTGACTCCGCTGTCTCTGGGAATCGAAGTGGCGGGCGGCGTAACCGATAAAATCATCCTGCGCAACTCGACGATACCGGCGTCCGCGACGCAGTACTACACGACTCAGATCGATGGCCAAACCAACGTCGCGATTCATGTGCTGCAAGGCGAACGTGAACTGGTGCGCGATTGCCGGTCGCTGGCGCGATTCGATCTGAAGGGCGTTCCGCCAATGCCCGCTGGCCTGCCGCGCATTGAAGTAAAGTTTTTGATCGACGCCAACGGCATTTTGCGCGTCTCGGCGCGCGAGCAGCGCAGTGGAAAAGAGGCTGAAATCGACGTCCAGCCCACCTATGGCCTCACCGACGAACAGGTCGAAAACATGCTGCTCGAATCGTTCGATTACGCGGAAGAAGATTTCCGGCAGCGGCAGGTTATCGAAGCGCGGCGCGAAGCCGATACGATCCTAACTGCGCTCGCGAAAGGGAAAAAGAATCCGGCCTGGCAGGAGCTGACGAGCGAGGAACGCCGCCACGTCGAGACGCTGGAGAAAGCGCTGGTTGCGGTAAAGGATGGCGACGACTATCACGCGATCCGCGGAGGCATTGACGCGCTGAACCAGGCCACCATGCGTTTGGCGGAATTAATGATGGATACGGCTGTCTCGTCCGCTCTCAAGGGAAAGGCAATGGAGGGCACAGATTTTGAGGAAGGCCCGCAGGCCGGTCATCCGGTGGCGAAAGCAGAATTTAAATAGGTTTCAAGGTGGAAACCTCGCCTGGCACTTTGAAACCTTGAAACTCTGAAACCTGGGTTCTTATGGGGTCCATACATGTCTGAAGAAAAAACGCACGGAACCGGAACAACCACAGTGGATGCTCCTGGTGAAAACACGGTTGAGGTCACCTTTCTTCCCGAAGGCAAGACGGTGACTTTCGAACACGGCAAGCTGCCTTATAAAGATCATGGCAAGGAAGAGTCGCTGCTCGATGTCGCGTTGAATTACGGCATTCACCTCGATCATGCTTGCGGAGGGAACTGCGCCTGTACCACCTGCCACATCTGGGTGAAAGAAGGCGCGGACTTGCTCTCGGAACTGGAAGACGACGAAGCCGACAAGCTTGACAGTGCCGCCGATCTTCAACTAAATTCGCGCCTCGGATGCCAGACCGTGATCAAGAAACCGGGCAAAGTGGTCGTCGAGATTCCGGCTTGGAACCGGAATTACGTTTCGGAAGAGCATTAAGAATCGGCAGTTCGCAATTCGCTATTGGTCGTTCGCTGGTTACCTCTTCCTCGGGCGGATGAACGATAGCGAAGGTGATCAAGCAAGAAGCGAACAGCGAAAGACGAAAAGCGGTGTTTACTATGCCCAAAGAACTCACTTGGAGCGATTCCGAAGACATTGGGATTCTGCTGTCTGAAAGCCATCCCGAACTCGATCCGCTCGCGATCCGTTTCACCGACCTGCACAAATATGTGATCGCGTTACCCGGCTTCACAGACGATCCCGCGAAGTCGAACGAAGCCAAGCTGGAGGCGATCCAGATGGCGTGGCATGCGGAGGTCTTGGATCGAACGCAGGGCTGATTGTTGATCATCGATCATTGCGTCGATCACGGCAGCGGCGGCTCGTGTGCTTGCCTGTCCCGATAGAATTTTTGCAGCACAAAGAACGCCTGCTTGCGCTGGCCAGCGTTCGAAAACAATCCTTTCCGATTGTAGTAATCCTGGATTCCGGGCAGCGGTCTTCGCGGTGAACGAAAATCCATCAGCACCCAAGGCGAAAGCCCCGCCAGATGCGGGATCTTGCTCACCGTGTTCAACTGATGGACAAACAGATTGGCCTGGTATTCCTCCGTCCAGCGGGTTGCGGCGTCCCCATGGCGCCCATAAGCCGCACCGCCGCCGAATTCACTGATGATCAGCGGCTTGTCATACACGCTCGTCCAGATCTGACGATCGGCATCCTCAGGACGGCCGACGTACCATCCGTAATATTCGTTCAACCCCAGCACATCGAGGAACTCTCCCAGCGGATCCCTGAAAATGTGCCGATCCGGTCCATCGTCTTCGGCGCTGTTCATCGCCGAAGTAATCAGGCGTGTCGAATCAAGCCTGCGAGCGTCTTCCGCCAGGGTTCGCAGGAAGGTAAGCCGATCTGGTTTGACGGGAGTTTCATTCGAGAGCGACCACAAGATTACCGAAGCTCGATTGTGATCGCGGGCAATCATATCCTTCAGTTGCAACTGAGCGTTCGCCAGCGTCGCTGGACTATCCCAGGCAATATCCCAATAGACGGGAATTTCCGACCACACCAGCAAGCCCATGCGGTCCGCGAGGCGAATCTCATTCTCGTTGTGCGGATAATGAGCCAGCCGGACGAAGTTGCAACCAAGTTCCTTGGCCCATCCGAGCAGGGTTTGCGCGTCATCCGCGCTGTAGGCCCGCCCACCACGAATCGGAGCTTCCTCATGCAGCGAAATGCCACGCAGGAAAATAGGCTCTCCGTTCAGCAGAATCTGCGAGCCTCGGGTTTCGATGGTTCGAAAGCCAATCGAGTCGTGAAAGGCATCGCCGCCGGAGGAGATCAGCACGTCGTACAACTTTGGATTTTTCGGCGACCACAGCTGCAACTTGGCGGGAAGGTGAAATGCCGCGCGACCGTCAGCATCCGTAACCGCCGAAGTCTTGATCCCAGCTTCGGAAATTTCTACGGATACGCGTTGCTGCGGCCGGCGGTCTCCATCCACCTGAACCCAGCCGTCGATCTGGTCGTGCGATCCCTTGGCCAGCTGAACCCAGTAATCGTGGATGAAAGTCTCTGGCGTTTCGATCAGCAGCACATCGCGCGTGATGCCGCCATAATTCCACCAGTCCGTGTTCAGGCCCGGAACCGCGTCATTGCGGCGCTGGTTGCTGGCCTCGACCACGATAAAGTTCTCGCCGTCGCGAAGCAGCTTCGTAACCTCAAAATCGAAGGGCGTAAACCCGCCTTCATGCTCGCCCAGGGCCTCGCCGTTTAGATAGATCCGAGAGCGATAATTCACCGCGCCAAAATAAACGAATACGCGGGTGTGTTCGCGTTTCGCGTAGGAAAAAGTCTTTTCGTACCAAACCGGACCTTCATAAAACAGCAACTTCTCTTTCTGCGTATTCCAGTCGCCGGGTACGTTAAGCGTTTCCGACGCTTCAAAGTCATACTCGACGAGATCGCTCTTGTCCTTCGGCTTGCGATTGCGGAAGTACTTTGCGTTCAGGCCCGACTCCAAGGGGTCGACAATGATGTGCCACGCTCCATTCAGACTCGTCGTCTTGCGCCCGGAAACATTGGCGATCGGCGAGGCAGGCGGCGTTTGAGCCTGGGGCATCTCAGTCTGGATCAGCGCGGCAAACAGAAAGATCAGTAGAAGGCATCGCATGTCAGTGGTCTCCGAGCCGGCGTAAAGAATACACCAGAAACGCGATGCGGAGAGCGCGGCGAACTTCGCGTCGGTTCCGAGCAAAATCGAGGCGGGCTTCGGAGCTATTTGACTGCGAAACAGCTTGCCGCGCCGAAGAGAATCAGCGGACGGCTACCGTGCTGGGAGCAGCATCTTCCACGCCCGCCTCGCGCAAAAACTTCGCAGCCTCTTCCGGCGGAGTGGGATTGATGTAGAAGCCGGTTCCCCATTCAAAGCCCGCCGTCTTGGTCAGTTTCGGCATGAATTCGATGTGCCAGTGGTAATACTCGTTGGTCGGCTCCTGCACCGGCGACGTGTGTACGACCAGATTGTACGGTGGATTGTCGAGCACGCGGTCCGCTTTCATCAGCAGCAGCTTGAGAGCCCGCGCGAGATTCTCGAACATGTGTGACGATGAGTTCTCGAAGGCAGATTCGTGGCGCTTGGGGAGAAGCCAGGTTTCGAAAGGAAACCGCGGAGCATACGGGGCAAGAGTCAGAAAATCCTCGTTCTCAGCCACGACTCGAATGCCGCTGTCGGTCTCCTGCCGGATAGCGTCGCAGAACACACAGCGCTCTTTGTAGATGTAATACTGCTTGGCTCCCTGTAGTTCCTCCACCACATAAATGGGCACAATTGGCAGCGCGATCAGCTGCGAGTGCGAGTGCTCGAGCGAGGCGCCGGCTGCTTCTCCGTGGTTCTTGAAGAGCAGAATGTACTTGAAGCGCCGGTCTTTCTTGAGATCGAGAATGCGATCGCGGAAGGCCCAGAGAACGTCTTCGATTTTTTTCGCGGGCAACGAGGCCAGCGTGGCGTTGTGGTCGGGGGTTTCGATGATGACTTCGTGGGCGCCGATGCCATTCATCTTGTCGAACATGCCTTCGGCCTGCTTATTCAAAGTCCCTTCGATGCCGAGCGCCGGGAACTTGTTCGGAACGACGCGGACCGTCCAACCCGGAGTGTCTTTCTGCGGAGGATTGCCGTTGGTGCTGGGACGATATGCCAGGATCTCCGGTGGGGTCTTGCTTTCATTGCCGTAACAGAAGGGACAGAACCCGCCCTTGATTTTCACCGGTTCGCGCACAAAATCGGTCGGCCGCTTGGCGCGATCCGTGGAAATAATCACCCACCGGCCCACGATGGGGTCTTTTCTCAGTTCAGGCACGTACTAAATCCTTTCAATGCGAGTCTGCGAATCCACGATTGTACGCCACGGAAAACGCATTTTGAAACAGCTCGAATGAGGGGCGGCTGCGTCCAAGCTCATAGTATACGGCGAGCACGTCGAACCGCCACTGGCACGAAGGGGGCATCTGGCGCAGGAAGTCACGGGCAACCATGGATAACTCCCTTTGTTTATGGCGGTCTACCGCAGCTTCGGCGGGCTTGAAATGGCGTGCTGTCCGGGTTTTCACTTCAATGACACACAGCACGTCCCGATCCCAGCCGACCAGATCGAGTTCGCCGCGATGATGCGGGGAGCGGTAGTTGCGGGCGATGATGGTGTAGCCCCGCTGGCGAAGGTAGAAATAAGCGTCTTCCTCGCCACGGCGGCCGGTGCGCTGGTGCGCAGGCATGTCTTCGGGCGAAAGCATTCTTGCCGCTATCCAATCCAGCGCGCGGAGTGTCGCTTGCGTCAGGCGTCCAGCGAACATGAAAACCCCCATCTTCACCCTAGCCTGTACGCACCGCCCGTTCTGTGATGGTGATCACCGCGCAGCGGGTACAATTCGGCGCCCTGCTCTGACTGTGTTCACCAGCACCACGCCGCCGAGCGCGACCGCGCCGCCAGCCAGAGAGATCAGCTTCGGCACCTCGCCGAGCCAGATCCACGCAATGCCGATAGCCACGATCGGGATCAGGTAGAGCAATGTCGTCGTACGTCCGGCGGCGCCGTGCGAAAGCACGTAGGCCCACGCCACATAGGCGAGCGCTCCCGGAAAAATGCCCAGATAAACAACCGCCAGCGTCACCGGGGCGGGAGCGTAGCGCAGCGTATGCGCCAGGCCGTTGCCGAACGGCAGCATCAGCGCGGTTCCGAACCAGATCGAATAGGCCGTAAATTCCAGCGCGCTGTACCTGCCCAGATAGTGCTTCTGCAGAATCATGTAAAGCGCGGACGTAATCGCGGCGGCAAGAATGATCAGCGCTTGCGGCGAGAGGCGAATGCCTTCGCCTTCTCCGCTCGAAATCAGCACGACTCCCGCGAAGCTGACGAGCACGCCACACCATCCCAGGGCAGTCAGTTTCTCGTGCAGCCAGAATCGAGCCGCCAGCGCGGTCCAGATCGGCACGGAAGCAATCAGCATGCTGGCCGCTCCAGCGGTCACGCGAGTCTCTCCGTAATTGAGCGCCAGGTTGTAAAAGCTGATCCCTACGGCGCCGGTCAAGACAAGCCCCGGAAGGTCGCGCCACTCCGGACGGCGAAAGTGTGCGATCCCGGCATAAATGGCGAGCACCAGCGACGCAACCAGAAAGCGCAGGACGGCGAGATTCGCGGGCGAATAAGCGCGCAGTCCGGCGCGAATGCCGGCAAAGGCGGAGGCCCAAGCGACGAGGGCAAAGGCAAGAACGGCAAGAGTGCGAGAGGTAAAGCGCGGCATCGAGAGGCCTCCTTCCGTAAAACTTCTGTTGATGTTGATGAAGAGTGGCTGGGTGCGATTGCGGTTGTTATCGAGTATCGCTCACCAGGTATCGCCGCCCCGCTGCGGAGGCCAGTCGCCAAACTGGCGGCGGAGCAAGGCAATCTGGCCAGCGTGGTAACTGTTATGCGCCGCAATTTGCCACAGCATGGCATGTACAGTGGATTCACGCGGAGATTGTCCCGGACCCAGATGCTGAACTTTTCGCCCCAGCTCCGCCGCATCGGATTCCGCGAGATGGCTAAGCCGAGCCAGCAAATCGGTAAAGCGGCGAGTCGTGGCCTGCCACTGCTCATCGACCGGGCGACTTCCGGCGGCTGGACTTGGACGCACTGGCCAGCTTTCAATCGCCTTGTCCGGGTAAGGCCGGTTCTCCCCCGCGATTTTGCCGAGGTCGTAGTCCATCCAATAATTCATGTGCTCCACGATCTGCCAGATGGAATGCGGGTAGACCGCCACGGTCCGGGCCGCCAACTGCGCCGAGATATCTTCGACGCAGGCCACAGGATCCACGTGGGCGCCTTTGCCATACA
>PMMJ01000134.1 GCA_003162255.1 Acidobacteriaceae bacterium
GCCTACAACAGCAGCCTGCGCCAGTTGCTGCACGTCGGTTTCAAGGTCGCCGCCAAACTGGGAAGCCGTTATCTGAACCTGCTGGAAGCCAATGAAGCTGTCATTGCGAAGAACGTGACGGAGAACCTCTACAACCGGCACATCGCGCCCGTTTTTTTGGGGCGCAACGCGTAGCCAACACCTCTTTAGCGCCGAGTAGACGGCGACGACCAAGGCGATATGCGCGGCGGACGGTCGGGTACGAAAACTAATCCAAAATCGCCAAGAATAAGCTCGTGATCCTTCCCGATAAAGATATTCGCAGGCTTGATGTCTCGGTGGACAGTTCCGTCTTTATGAAGAAGAGCGACGGTGTTTACAACTGCTCGGAAAAACACCTGAGTCACAGCGGTCAATGTACATCGACAGCGATATGCTGGAGGTGCTCAAGATGTGGAAGCAGCTAACCCAGTTCTCCGCACCCCATGATTGGATGTTCGCTTCGCCGGTGCAAATCGGACGTTTACCGCTCTCCTATGCAGGAGTATGGCAAGCACTTCGCAAAGCAGCAGCCAAGGCTGGTATCGGTCACATCAGTTCGCATACTTTCCGGCACTCGCACAGATCATGGCTCGACGCTGTTGGTACACCTGTTGGCGTACAGCAACGGCTCATGCGGCATACTGACATCAGAACGACGATGAACGTGTACGGCACAGCAGCCACGGCGGATATGCGGCAGGCTCACGCGAAGATTGTCAGACTGCGCTAGCACGCGCTTAACTGATTTGTGGGCTGATTTGATCCGCGGTGACGAGCCTCGGTGACCACTTCTCGGCCTCAGGGGTTTTGAGTGTAACCGCGATTTTTCACCAAATGAGACGCCCGTGCATGGTTTTCGTCACGGCATAAAAACACGTGACGACGAAGAAATAGAGAGCTGAGGATGCGCCACCCCTGTGATCCTGAGAGGTTGAAACCCTTTGTTGTGAAAAGGCGGGTTTAGCACCAACAGAAAGCTGTCGGCCAAGTCGCGCTTTAAATCTTCGAACGTCAGATACTTCGTGTTCGGAGCCAGAAAATAGGCTCGGCCCCCTGACTGTTCTGCAAGGTCCCGCATATACTGCCCCTGCTTTTTCTTCTCGCTCTCGGACGGTGCAACCACGAATATCGGAAAAGAAGCCTCTTGCAGAGCTTTGATCGCGTCCGACAGTCCGACGCGGCTTCCAGTGTCGCTGCCATCACAGACCAGAAAGATCACCTTTCGTGCATCACGGGTGGTGGGTTGCTTCGCGAGCCACTTTGTACCAGCCACTACCGCTTCATAAAGCCGGGCCGGGCCGATTCCGGTGGCGCGTATTTGCGAAGAGAGTTTGTCGGGATTTCTTTCATCTTTTACGTCCATGAACACCGCATCGCTGTAGTTGACCAGAGTGCCTATATCAGATCCGGACGAGACCACCTGCTTCAGGAGTACCTTTGCGACATGCGCTTGTTGGTCCCTGCCCCCGGGCCACTGGTTATGAAGTCGTTGGTCATTGATAAGTACATATTGCAGGAGTCTGCCGGAAAGCGACGTTAGTGATGCAACCGCAACAGGCTCGTTGTTCACCTCTACTTTGAAGTCAGAGGCTTGCACCGGAATTGGAGATTGCGTTGCACCAGCAACAATAATCGGCAGGGCAGTCGTTTCTTGAGCATAGGAAGCCATTGCTAGAAAACAGCATGACGCCAAGCATGCCAAGAGTTTCATGCCGGCGAGAGTACCACACTCGAAGAAACAACCATCCGTGTGCTTCAACTGTTGTAATCAGGGCAAAGTCGTTGGTGTTGGCGACCAATGCCTTCACCTCAAGACTGGGATTCTTCCGTAACTCGTTTGTGCCCGTCCATGAATATGTAGCGGTGACCCAGCCCTTCAGTGAGCAGCAACTGGCCGAGATCGGATGGCGTAAGCGAGTTCCATTCAATGACAGCCGCACCGAAGTCTTCTATTTCGGCTTGACACAGGACAATCGCATCCACATCGGCGGAGGCAGCCCCAGCTACTTTTTCAATAGCGGAGTTGGCGATGCCAGCGACGCTGCCCCCCATTTTGCGCAACTCCGGCGTGAGCTTGTGCGAATCTACCCCAATATGTCGGGCGTCAGCTTCGAATTAGGTTGGGATGGCGTGGTTGACTGGTCCCTGGACGAGTCCCCTTCCGTGGGATACACAGGAAAACATAAGAATATCTTCTATGGACTGGGCTACAGCGGACATGGCGTGAATCTGACCTCGATCTTCGGGAGAATCATCGCTGATCTGGAGGCCGGTCGTGAGGAACACTGGAAGCAGTATCCCTTCCTCAACGCCAGCCTGGAGTATGTTCCGAACGAGCCTTTCCGTTGGCTGGGTGCACAATCCAGGCTGGCGTGGTATCGGCTGACGGAACCTTAATCTGGCTTTCCGGCCCTGTGTTTGCCTCGATCTGCTTCTTTGACCAGAAGAACGGTGGAGCCTGCAGGAGTCGCGCCCGAATGACGGCAACTGGGAGGTAACTGTTGTAAATCAGGCGTTCTTGCAAGCGTGCGCTGTTTGTTCGCCCCCGATTGGGGGTTTTGAGCGTTATTGATTCCATGACAATGTCGGCTCCTGTACCCGAGTAAGCTTTGGTGGCTACGAACCAACCAACAGCGCTCGGGAGAGGGGAGCCGAACAATGATCATTATAGGATGCGATTACCACCCGAGCTTTCAGCAGATTGCTTTTGTAGATACCGAAACAGGGGAACTGCAAGAACGGCGACTGCAGCACCGCGAGGAAGCGGAGAAGTTCTACCGGGATCTGGCGGCACGGGCAATGACGGTTCGTGTGGGGATGGAAGCGAGTGGGCATGCCCGCTGGTTTAAACGATGGCTTGCGGAACTGCAGTTTGAGTTGTGGATCGGGGACGCCGCCGAGATCAGTGCGAAGCGGGTACGCAAACAGAAGACAGATCGCCATGATGCGCAGCCGATCCTGCGCGGAGTAAATATGTCCACCTGACGATGCGGCGAGGACGGAAAATCGCCAAGGTGGCCATGGCGCGCAAGCTGGCGGTTCGTTTGTACTGGATGCTACGGAAGGAATGGGATTACGAGCAGTTGAGAAAGTTCGGTTCGTACGCGGGAAAGCCCGGAAATCGCGATGGTGTGAAGTAAAACATCGAGCTATTGAGTGCGTATCCCGCTCCCCCTCACGGGGGAGTTCGAAATAGTAATCATGATCGAACGTGTGACCGAAGAGATGCATGGGTNNGCGCGCTCTTCGGAGTGCACGGAGCGGCACGCTCAAAAAGTGATTGACAGCGCCGGCATTGTCAGAGACGCGATATTACAACAGCAACCCGTTCTGGCGAACCGCGTTGCGATACTCCGTGTCAGCTTTATCAGGCAACCACGTTCTCAATCGGGGACTGTGTGGAGAAAGCTTGTCCGTTCCAAACATGCTGCGGCGTCACTCTGTCCCGGAGAAGTACTGAAGCTCGAGTAGCGCCACAGTTCCGGTGAAACAGGGAGCGGGGGCTTCGAGCAGCTGGTTAGTCCTCGCGCGTGACGCCCAGCCCCTGCCGGTCTTCGACGGAAGCCTCGCGTTTCTCTTCGGCAGTCTCAAACGACCGTGCAATGGACGCGTTCAGCCGCCTCTGCTGGCGCAAGAGCGGTTTGCGCCGTTCTTCCGGCAGAAAGTCAATCAGATCACTGGCGAGGGCCTTCATTCGGCGCATCACCTGCCCGTACAATCAGCTATAGCACCGGAGCCGTTGTTCGCTTCGGTGGCGATTACAAAAACCTGTCGGTCGTACGTGCACCTGGCCCGAGATCACCTCGTCGCCAATTTCTACTGGCTGTTCACAGAGAGAAAACTGATATCGTGTATGCCGGCAGCCAGATGTCTGGATCTAGGGTCCCTACAGCGGCTCGACACCACATCGCCGCCGCTTTTTGGATTTGATCAAAAGGGGGAGCATGGGCAAGGCAGCAGGAGGCATAAATCGCAGAACATTCCTTAACAAGACAGCCGCGGTGATCGCCGGGGGCGCGGCTTTCGGGAGCACGGCGTTGTCCTACGCTCGGATTATCGGTGCGAATGATCGCATCTCCCTGGGCCACATCGGAATCGGAAGCCGGGGGAATGACCTGGTTGAGATTGCGGGGCGGCTAAAGATTAGCCACAACGTGGACATGACCGCCGTCTGCGATTTGTGGTCAGTGAACCGGGACAAGGCGCGCACGGCATATGGGAAGTATCAGGGCAGGGAGCCGCGCGCGATGCAACATGTGGAAGAACTGCTCACGCTGAAGGATGTGGACGCAGTGATGATTTCCACGCCCGAGCATTCCCATTCGCCGATCCTGAAGCTGGCGGCGGAGGCGGGCAAAGACGCGTACGTTGAGAAGCCGATGGGTAACGTGCTGGCTGAGGTGAAGGCTGCGCGCGATGCGGTGGTGGCCCGCAACTTGATCGTGCAAAGTGGGACGCAGCATCGAAGTGAGCCCTATCCGAAAGCGGCGCGTGAGATGGTGCGGAGTGGCGCACTGGGACAGGTGAGTAAGATCGAGATCGTGTGGAATTATCATGGTCCGCGGTGGCGCGGACGGACAGAAGTGGCGCAGATCCGCGAGGCGGACACGGATTGGGGGAAATGGCTGATGACCAAACCGCAACGTCCGTTCGATCCGCGCCTATATTTCGAATTCCGGCTGTACAAGGAGTTTTCGAGCGGAATTGCCGACCAATGGATGAGCCACGGGATCGACCTGGTGCACTATTTTATGGACGATCCCGTGCCACGGTCGGTTGTGGCACACGGTGGCATATTTGCCTGGCGTGACGGACGGGAGAATCCGGACACGTTTCAAGCGTTGCTGGAATATCCGAAGGGATTCCTGGTAAGTTACGCGACGAGTTTTGGGAATGATGCGCCGGGGTACACACGCTACATGGGCAAGAAGGCGACGCTGATTAACATAGGCGACGAGGGCAGCCCGCGCTACCAGGTTGTGGAGGAGAAAGGCAATCACGAAGAGAATCTGGAGATCGACAGGGAGCGCGCGGCGCACTACATTCAACTACCGGGTGACAAGGGGTTGGCGCCGATGGGGATCGATGACATGTCCGTCGAGCACATAGCCAACTGGTTCGAGTGCATTCGTTCGCGGCAGCAGCCCATCGCGACCGTGCACGATGGCTTCGGACATTCTGTCGCCTGCATCATGGCGGCGGAATCGTACTGGACGGGCAAGAAACTTTACTGGGATTCAGCAAAGGAAGAGATTTTGGACCGCGCGCCACAGGCGATGTGAAACTAAAGGTTGTTGCGCTTCATCTCGTCCATCAGGTGATCGCATGACCGCACGCACAGGGCCATGATGGTTAGCGCGGGATTCTGGCAGCCGATCGACGTAAACCCTGACGCGTCCATCACGAAAAGATTCTTGATGTCGTGGGTTTGCTGAAATTGATCGAGCACGGATTTCTTGGGGTCGCTGCCCATGCGGGCGATGCCGGATTCGTGAACCGCCCAGCGCGGCGCGGAGGGAGTCGCGTGAGTGCGTACGTTTTTCGCCCCAGCCGCCTCCAGCATTTCTCCGGCAGATTCCGCAATGTCCTTGATCATGGCTTTCTCGTTCTCACCGTCGGACATGTGAATCTTTACGACCGGGATACCGTAGATATCTTTCACATCCTTGTCGATTTCCACAAAGTTGTCCCAGCGCGGCAAGACTTCGCCGAAGCCGGCGAGGCTGAGCTCAGAGCGTGGTTCACGAAGCGCCTTCTTGTAAGCCTCGCCAAAGCCGGGCGCCCCCCAGTTGAAATCGACTTCGCTGTCGCCTTCCAAGCCATAACCGCGCAGAAATTTCTTGAAGGGCGGGCTGCCTTTCGTGTTGCGAAAGCGGACGACATAAATCCCCACAGGTTTGATGGGAACGCCAAAAGAAGGCGTCGGGGCAAGCTCGGGAAATTCGCCCCTGCCGCCGGCGCTGCGCACGTGTGCCATGAGGTAGTGTCCGAGAACACCGCTGGAGTTGGCAAGGCCATTAGGATACTGGCGATTTGCGGAGTTAAAAAGGATGCGGACGGATTCCTGCGATGAAGCGCATAGGGTGACGGCGCGAGCGTAAATTTCGCGCGGCGCGCGCGTGTTGCGGTCGATGTAAAGAACGCCGCGAGCGCGGTTGCGGTCCGTATCCATCAGTACTTTGAAAGCCATGGCGTTCGAAATCAAGGTACAATTTCCGGACTTCAGTGCGTCGGCGACAGTGGTGAAAGCGGAATTGAAGTAAGACTCGGTCATGCAGCCGCGTTCGCACGGGCCGCAATAGTGACATGCGCTGCGGCCATTCAATGGTCTGGTGAGGGTCGCTGAACGCGCGAGCGTCGCGGTACGGCCCATTTTTTCCTTCAAGCGACTGCGAAAAACGGATTCTTGACAGTTCAGGGGCATGGGCGGCTGGAACTGGCCATCTGGCAACTCTTCGAGTCCCTCCGCCATCCCGGTGATTCCAACGTACTTGTCCACCAGATCGTAATAAGGCGCGATGTCTTTGTAGCTGATCGGCCAGTCTTCGCCATAGCCGTCGTGGGAGGCGGCTTTGAAGTCCTGTTCGCCGAGGCGCAACGACACGCGGCCCCAGACGTTGGTGCGGCCACCGGTCATGCGCAAACGGCCCAGCCAGTTGAATGGCTTGTCTGCCGGCGTGGTGTAAGGTTCTTCGATGTCGTTGACGAACCAATCTTGGGTATATTCGTTGCAGACGTCCCCCATCTGCATTTGAATGGGGCGAGTCTTGCGCAGAATTTCCGGGGCGAGGTTGCGATACTTCAGCTCGAAAGGCGGGGTGTGCTCGCTGAAATTCTCGTTGGATTGCGGGCGTCCGGCTTCCAGCAGAGCAACTTTCAGCCCAGCCTCGGCCAGACGTTTGCACGCCCAGCCTCCGGCAGCGCCTGAACCTACCACGATGACGTCGTATTTCTGCCTTGCCAATTCAGCCATGGGTTCGATATCGCCGAAGGGGTTGATTTTTCATGCTAAACAAAGTAATGACTAGCGGATGCTAACAAGCCAAGCAGAGCCGGGTCAATCGAAGAGGATGGAGCACACTCCGCAACGGTGGGTCACCTTTATCCACTTGTCTTTGGAGCCGGCATGCAAGACACTGTCTCTCGTTGACAGGGCACTTGTAACCGTGCAAGAGCCGAGTGTTACCATTACCGCGAAAGAATTTCGCTGCATAACTGAGACGCCAACCATAAAAGACTCTTTGAGAATATCGTCGTGATCAAAGATCAGCGGCTACGGGTGATCGAAGATGGACACGCGATGACGCGCAGGCTTACACGCCGCGAGATGGTGCAACGGATGCTTGCCGGAATGGGCGCCGGAGCGGCGTGGCCATTGGTGGCTGCTTCCCACCCCATTCACAGGCTTCTTTCGAATGGAGCAATTTTTTTCCATGCGGAGGCGCAGATGGCATCCGCGGATGGGAAACCGTTATTTCTCAGCGCGCCCCAGAATGAGGCGCTCGTCGCGCTGTCGGAAATGATTGTGCCCGGATCAACCAAGGCTCAAGTGAGCCGGTTCATCGATTTGCTGCTCAGTGTAGATACGCCCGCGAACCAGAAGAAATTGTTGGCGAGTATTTCGGCGATGGACGGCGAACCGCAGAAGCGCTTCGGGCATCCCTTCGCGGCTCTCACGGGAGACCAGCAGAATGAACTCCTAACCACCGCTTCGAAAAAGGATGCGCACCGCAGCGAGGGCGAGGCCAAGGGTTTAGAGGCGCAAGATTCCGAGGGCAAACACGCAGGAGATACCCAAGCTACGCTCAACGACCACTTCGAAAACCTGAAGGGTTGGATTAGCGGAGCGTATTATTCGTCGGAAATCGGTATGACGGAACTCGGATGGACCGGCGAATATGTGTTCGAGAATTACCCATCGTGCCAGCACGCGGAAGAACATCATTGAGACTGCCCTCAGGGAGAGGACTCGCATCGTAATACAGAGCATCCTCCGGCATTCCACTGTTGAAGTGACCCAGCGCTGCTACATCAAAACTAGTTCCAAAGATTCGGTTTCAGCGATGCAGCGGCTGTCCGATGAAGTCGAGCCGACGAACTGTTCTCCACTTGTTCTCCAGAACGAGGTCGGGGGAAAGAAGGTCACGATCCAGTGATGGGAGCTAAGTATTTCAACTGGAAGAATCTGGCGGAGAGGGAGGGATTCGAATCCGCAACAAAATGTAGATTCAATAACATGCAAGGCCACGGATGGCACAAAAGTATACAAAAAGCAATGCTAAGCCGGACAACGGATTGCAATATGGATTGCAGGGTTCTAGTGCGCGAGGCAGTGGCGTAACGACGAACGCCCCCCAAAGAGCCCGGCCTCTGGGACGCGCAGAGCGAAGATCACCCGTTGAGAGTTGTGCTCTTGTCAGAACGTTGGCCATTCGTACGGAAACAGCTTACCCGCTTCTTCCGGATTGAGTTTTGCGCCGACTGTCTCGATAGCGCGGGCCAGCACCGGATCTCGGCCATTAGCGAGGTCCTCCGCTGATGGCAGCGTGACCTCGTCCGGAAGCACGCCATTGTGTTCGAGACTCGCTCCGTCGGTCATGACCATGTCCGCCTCCGTAATCGATGCCCCATAGAAAAGCACGCTGCCGACTCCACAGCGGTAGCCATAGCGCTTCGCTTCCATCACACTTCCGGAGCTACGGTCTCCGAGAACTGTTGCTCGTTTTTCGATCTGTACTACGCGGGCGAACAGCTCTGATGCCGATGCAGACTTGCTGTCCACCAGTACCACGAGTTTTCCCGTGAATGGATGACCAGAGGCCTCCGCGATCAGCGGCTTGCGCTCCGATCTGCCGACACGATCTCCGATTTTCACTTCCTTCTCGAAGAAACCGGCGATCAGATACTTTAGGGTATCGACACTGCCACCGGCGTTCCCTCGCAAGTCCAGGACCAGGGCCTTGTGCTTGCGCGCTTTGTCGATCATGCCTTTGATCTCTGACTCGGTAAAGAAGAATCTAGGCAACTTCAGGACAGCAACATCGTCGCTCACTTCGGCAAATCGGGCACGTCCAAGATGTTCAGCGTTTTGCGCCTGCAGGGTTATTTCCCAGGTGGCATTGCCGGCACCGCTGCTGGTCGTATTGTAAAAAGTCTTCCTGGCAGCTAAGGCGGTGGTCACCTCCACCTGGCGCTGCTTGCCAGCCGGATCGCGCAAGTCCAGCATCAATGCCGTCTGCGGACGCAAGGCGTTGAAGATGTATTGCATCTTCAGAAAGTTTTCTCGATTGGGAGCGTAACCATTGAGCGCCAATAACTCATCGCCCGGCTTCACGCCTTTCTTCTCCGCATCGCTGCCCGTATTGTTAGAATTCGGAACATGTGAGGAGCTTTCCGAATGCAAGATCAAATCATTGCGAAGCTAGGCCGATTGCTTGAGGAACCGATAACGGACGAGCCGCTGGTCGTCTACCTGCTTGTAGAAGTCCGAAAGCTGATGGACCGCAAGGGCATCCAGTCCGACACGCTGCGCCTATGCTGCAACTGGGTAGTCCATGTCGAGCTTTCAGGAGATGCAGCAAAACGGATTGTCAAACAGGTTGATGCCATATACCCGAGGATCGTAAATGGCCAACTGACTGACGATGACAAGAGGTCGCTGCGCGCATTCTTCTTGATGAGTACGTTTCGGCAGGAACTAGAGAATCTCCTCGTCGGCGAGGGATTGCGACGCTTTGACGACGAGTGGAATGGGTTCTTGGCTTCCTTCCTGAATGTAATTGAGGATTGCCCGCTCACCTGCAATGCGCCGGGTCTCGCTAACGTGGATAAGGTTGTTTTGATAAGAAAGATGGGCGAGGAGCGTGCTCCTTCGCCGGAGGCACCGGCGATCGTGTGGGCCTTATACCATCGAGACCAGCATATTTTCATGATGGGCGCGAACTTCGAAAGATCGAACAGACCTCTTGCCGAAATGGTTAATTAGGGCGCGTAATTGGCCGGTTTCCAGTCACAGTGACCGCATCCCGGACCTAAATCCCTGCGTGCTGGGCGGGCTCTCCAATGCTGTAAAATAATGCTGTGAGGGTCTCGGGTTGAGTGGAGTAATGGACTCGGACAATAAGACGCTGGAACTCGCGATTCAGTTTGCGAGACACAACTTCGACAACCACCAGGCGCTGATCCGCTCGTCTGACGCGAAGGCTGGCGTCACCGTGACGATCATGGTGTTCTTGGCTGCTAGTGCTTTGCAGATAGGAAAAGATGCTGTCGTTAAGCTTCATCTGCACCCGTGTCTCGTAGCCCTGGCAAGTGTCCTCTTTTTTCTCACCTCCGTGGGTCTCCTCGCTGCGGTTCTCTGGAGTTTTGTTGTTGTGTTCGAGGTTCTTCGTCCCCGCGGTGCACGCTACACGGCCCCGAAAAAGGGCTGTGATCTCATGTGGCAGGAGCACGTTCTACTGCATGAGAACAAAGAAGAGTACTTCTCCGCAGTCAGTTCGGCGGCGCCGGAACTGATTCTGCGCAACCTGACGGACCAGGTGTACGAGCTTGCGCACATATCCAAAGAGAAGATGCAGGTCCTAGCCAAGAACCGCTGGGTTGCATGGTTGGGCTTTGGTTCGTGGGTCATTTTGATCGGCTCAGGTTTGATATTAGGGAGGCACTAAGATGGGAAGCGGCTGGGACGACAACGACCCCTTTAAGAACTTATTCGGATTTGGCATACCATCGGCGGAGCCGACCAAGAGCCCGAATTCTATGGCTGATTTGTTTAGTGCGATTGCTCGCAAGCCGACAGTCCCGCCCCCGCCCGAAGATAAAACGCTCTCCAGCTTGGCTGGCCTAAGGTATCTGTCGGGATATAGGGCCATTCCGGAAAGTCCTGCAAGCGACGATTCTTTGGTCAGTCTGATGAGGAGCTTCACGCCTCCTGCTCCGCCCTCGGCCCTTGGCAGAATCTCTATCCCTCCTCAGCCTCCTCCGTCCAAGCCGTCGCCGCCCGTAGGCGGAGTCTCGTGGGCTCAGTCGCTCGTAAAGGGACTGCTAAAGAGGAAAGCGGCGGTCACTCTCGGAAGAGTTCTGCCTGGCATCGATGACTTGGCGATCATGGAGGGTAGGCAAGTCAGGGCGGCCTTCGTCTACAGTGACCTGCATGGCTTTACGAAACTGGTCGCGACTCAGCCGGGAAACAAGAGTTTCGTTTTCCTGCACACGTTCGTCGAAATGGCGACTAAGCTCACTAAGCACTACGACGGCGAAGTGATGGATGTCGCGGGAGACCGAGTGCTGTCTGTGTTCCATCGGCCGTCGGCGGACCTGTCAAATGCGCCGGTCGAGGACGCAATAACATTTGCACTCCAGTTTCAGACTATCTTCGAGAAGGTGATAGGTCCCGCATTCGTCGGCGACGGTTTGGGACAACTCAGCCTAGGGATCGGGATCGACTACGGAGAGGCGGTTGTCGGATGCGTGGGGATCAGGAATAACAAGCGAATCGTGTTTTTCGGCGACGCGGCGAACAACGCAGCCAAGCTCCAGGACATGGCTGGACCAAGCGAAACAGTTTTGTCGGCGACGGCGAACTACAAGCGACCGACCTATCTCAATCACCAGTCGTGGACGCCAACCCCTGAAAAGCTCGCGAACGGCTCAATCGTCTTTCGCTACAAGCAAATTTTCGCTGGTAACGGGGAAAATCCGGTAAAGGCTAGGTAAAACCAGCGGCTCGCGACTCCCATTCTAGGGTTTTCGCACCGTTGGCAGCTACTCTGTACGTTCACGAGGACGCCGATAATCAACTAGTTCCCCCGCCAATGCTTTTTTGCCTCTTCCACGTCCGAGGCAAGCAACCCAGCGCAAGCCGCGAGGACCTCGCCTCGTGTTCTAGAACCCTCACGCCCTAGAGCCTCAATCAAAGCGACTGTGCGGTGAGGCAACTTGTAGGTTCTCGCTGTAATGGGAGATTCGAGAATCGAGGACGGGATTTTACCTAGTCCTGTAGTACGCCAAAGAATCTCAACGGCGATTTGCACGGCTCGGGATTTCTGTCCGTGTACTTCCCCAGCTTGGTCAATTATCTCGGCGGCGGCGGTTGTGAGCTTATATCGTTTTGCTATGTTCTTGCTTGCGCCTGTGAGCTTGTTGAGACGGCGGGTCTCGCTTTTCATCGCTTCCCGATTTTACAACCGGGCGGTGTCCGGCTGTCTTCCTCCGGTAAGGCAACACGCGCGGACGGGAGTCGCTGGTTGCTGCTGCGGTTCAGTGGGCGGAGCGGATCATGGGAAGATTGATAATCTGTTTTCGCGCTGAGGGTCAGTTCACGCTCGCCCCGCCGCAGCACTTCTTGTATTTCTTCCCNNCACGGATCATTCCGCCCGACCTTGGGCGTGCTGCGCTGGGTCTCCCTCGTGTGGGCACCGGGACTGACCCGAGCGTACAGCATGTGGGGATCAGCCGCTTGCGTGCGCTGAACGTCACTCAACTCCGGGAACTCGACAAGACGCTGGCCATTCAGGACAACGACAAGCCGCTAGCCGTTCTGCTGAAGTATGAGCACTTTTTGGCAATGCAGGAGATNNTATTGAAAAGCGAGGATGAGTGAAACAGCTACTTCCCGTCCGTCGCTTCGCGAACGATCCGCAGAGCGTTCTGACTGCTGTCTATTGGCTTGCATTTGTGGGCATCAAACTGGTCGCCAATACTGGAAAGAGCCGCGTTGTAGTCTGTCAGCGCCTCGGACGCCACACCAAATTGAGCGTTGCAGCATTCGCAGATTCCGAGTGTTGCGATGCGACCAGCATGTTTAACGATCCGCAATTTGCGATTGGGCATGTTCAAAGTCTAGCGCATCGGGAGGGACGGTCCTAGCCCTGTGGAAATCAAATGGCACTACTACCAAGAGATGGCAGTTGCATAGGAG
>PMMJ01000490.1:0-2746 GCA_003162255.1 Acidobacteriaceae bacterium
TCCTTGTAATAGATCTGCGTGCCGTCTTTGGTTGTGATCGAACTCATTGTCTTGTTTTCCTTTTTCTGTTCATGTGTTGTCGCTTTGATCGCCCGCTGGACCCCAAACCAGGAACTGCGCCAGCGCGGCGCGACTCGCGGATACCAGACGCTACGGGCGGCCCTGCGCGGCCGCCCCCGCCGCCTGGCAGCACATCAATCTTCATGGGCGCTACGAATTCCTGGAGCAAACAGCCCTCCTGAACGTGGACATAATCATTCGGGAACTGGTCGAAATGCCCATGGACCGCGCCATTGCTATGGTGGCATGATGCCAACTATACCTTTCCAGGGCGATATACAAAAAACCCCTATCTGGGCTCAGGAGTTATGTGTACTTGCTTTCTTCGCGCGGAAAAGCGCAATCATCTCCCGGTTGAAGGCGGGCAGATCAGAAGGCTGCCGACTGCTGATCCAGTTGCGGTCTCGGACCACTTCACGGTCTACCCATTGGCCGCCGGAATTGCGAATGTCATCCTGGATGGTGTGATAGCTGGTTAATGTCCGCCCCTTCGTCAGTCCCGCCGAGACCAGAAGCCACGCCCCGTGACAGATGACCGCGATGGGTTTCCCTGCTTCGTCGATTCGGCGAATGAACTCTCGTGCCTTTTGGTCCACCCGCAGAGCATCAGCATTCAATGCGCCACCGGGAAGCATGACTGCGTCAAAATCAGCAGGGTTCGCTCTTTCAAGCACAAGGTCGACGTCGAAGTAATCCGCTTTTATATCGTGCTTCATCGCCTGAAGTTTTCCTGATTCCGGGGCGATCAAAGTCGTTTGGGCACCGGCCTCCATCAGTGCTTGACGTGGCTCGGTCATTTCGGATTGCTCGAAATCGTTTGTGGCCAAGATGGCAACGCGCACGTTCGCAAGGGGTTTGTCTTTCATAGGGGAATCTCCTTTGGCGTCACTTCTCGTTTTTCGGTAGTGGGCTGTTTTGAATTTCGGAGCACCTTTGGAGTTTAGAAGAATTGGTGGGATTATTGCAGCGTAACGAAGAGATGGCAGTTGCATAGGAGCGACCATGACACTCAAAAATGCGGCGTTGCTGGCACTGATCGGGACGATTCTGATGACGGCTCTTCTAGTGTGGCAGTTCGTCTTCAACTTCCTCAATCTCCTGCGGGGCTTGGTTCCTGCGGTAATGGTGTTCTCGTCATTCATCTACGCGTTTGGTTGCTTCAGCGTGATGGTGTTCTTTTACGTGTTCCATAGAGCGCAGTCGTGATTTGAGCGAGAGTTCATTTTCCCATGGACGGCTCTGGCTGGCGTGCCCCATTCAGCAAAGCGATTCTGCAACGATTTGGCTGCCCGGAGGGATTTGGGTCGGTTAGAACGCCTCGTAACGGTTGCGGGCTCTTCGGGCCAGTCTGGCGACCATTGTGGGCGTGGGTCGCCATCATGACGACCGTGCGGTGCGACTCGATGGGCGTTGCGAGCGGCAAAGGTCGGTAGCACTTCAGGACTCCCGCCCAAAACCGGAGACAGCATCGAGGTACAAAGGTTGGGGCACTTCCACCCCCGCCGCGAGTCGGAGGCAATCCGCATGGACTCCACTAAGCGAAGTGTAAGATTAGGATACGACCGGAGAGTTCAACCAGATGTCCCGTTTTCCGAAAGAAGCTGAGGAATCAATGAGCAACAAGAACTTGAGCGGTCGTGGTCAACCCCTCACGCAGAAGGGTGAAAGTGCCACTCGAAATAACGACAACGGGCGTGTCGTTATCGCCGTCGAAACCATTCTCCCAGAGGTTCCGGCAGGAAATGCAGTGCCCGATCCAATGCCACATCCGATATCTGAAAGACGTAAACGGTTCAAGCAGTGGTGGTGGCCAACCATCGTGGTCGGCGCTTTAGCTGGGGCAACCGTCGCGCTATCCAGAGGATGCTGGCACGGCAAGAAAGGCTGGCCGATAAGGGCTGAGGGATATTCGTACCAAGTTTGCCTGACTTGCGGTGCGATGCAGCTCTTCGACGAGAAAGCATTTCGGGGTTATGGCCCGTTTCGTTATGACCTGAACGAACTCATCGAGTGGGAAAAGTCAAACAGAGAAAGACTCCACCTAGTTGCGAGCCGGAAGCGGACTGCATAGACTTTGGCACGAATCGTCATTTCACTGACCATCCGGTCATTAGTGTACAGCCTCCAACACAAAAGCCCGCCGCGAACTCGCCGCAGCAGGCTCCCAAGCTGCAAAGGCCGCCTATTTCTTCTTCGCCGCTCTGAACTTCGCCCAGCGTGCACGTGCAGCCGCCGCGATCCTTTTCCTGCCTGCTGCTGAAATTTTACGTTTGGCAGGAGCCGAAACCGTTTTCGCTATTGCCACCGCTACTGGCTGGGATTTCTTCCGAATGCTCGCCCATCGCGCCTTCTGCGCCAGAGCCATTTTGCGCCGTGAAGCTGCCGATATTATTCGCTTCGGTTGGGTTGCCTTGCTGGATGCTGCTCGCATTCCGTTCAAAGATTCGATACCAGCAATTATTTGGTCTAACTTATCAATTTCCACCTGTGCTTGGCTGCGCTTCTCGCGAAGCTCCCGTAGTGCATTATCCAAATTCGACATTGTTACCCCCTCGGGCATTTTGATGCGGACTAATTGTACAAGAGCGGAGTGAGTCACGGCGATGGGCGCGGGTTCCCGCGTCTGCGTAGGATGACACAACGGCATAGCCGTGGCTCATTGCGTATGTCCGGATCGCAGCCTCCT
>PMMJ01000490.1:2766-2938 GCA_003162255.1 Acidobacteriaceae bacterium
GAAGAATGGCTTTCCGCAGATGGGGCATCACCTGGTGAACCGAATGTTCCCTTCCGCCAGACGGTGAAGTTTCCTATCGAGCATGTCTATCGAGCAATTTGCCGACACTTGTCAGGAATCGCCCGACAGACAGGTTCAGTAATGTGCGTTACCGTACAGTGGTTTGTACTGT
>PMMJ01000105.1 GCA_003162255.1 Acidobacteriaceae bacterium
AAACCGCGAGACGTGGGGCACCCTGGTTTTACACCTGGGTTTTCCGGAGGTGGCGCGGTTTGTGGGGGTGTGGGAAACTGGGACCATGGCAAAGCGCAGTCTTCGGGTCTTGAAGCGAGTCAGCAGCGTCCCGTCACGGGGAGTTTGTGAAGCTTGCAATATGCAGTTCTCGGCCGATCCTCGTCAACTGGGGCAGGCGGGCGTGCAACAGCAGTTCAACGCGCACAAGTGCGACGCCAGCAAGAACGCGGCGCCGGTCGCTGGGGAAACTGCGAAGGTTGCGGGGAAGTAGTCGATGGGGCGCATGTTTTCTTCGCTTGCGAGCTTGCAATATGACAGCGAATTGAGGAAAGTGAAGTGATGAGTCTTCCGCGACAGAACCGGACAACCTTTTCTCCGCCATCGAGTTCTTATGCGGGAATGGGCGACTTGCCGGCAGGGCGGCGGAAGCAGTCGATTCTAGTAGTCGACGACAACCTGGTGAACGCCATGTTGATGAAGGAGCTGCTGGAGAGGCGCGGCTACCCCACGATGGCGGTGCAGAACGCGGCGGCGGCGGAGGCGGAGATACGGCGCGAGGCTCCGGACCTGATCCTGCTTGACGTGGTCATGCCGGACAAGACTGGCTACGAGCTGTGCCGCGAACTCAAAGCGGATTCGAAGACGCGGCTGATTCCGGTCGTCATGATTACAGGATTGAGCGATCGAGAAGACCGGCTGAAGGGAATTGAAGCGGGCGCCGACGATTTTCTGACCAAGCCGATCAGTTCCGAGGAATTGTTTGCGCGCGTGAATTCGCTGCTGAAGTTGAAGGAATTCACCGATGAACTGGAGACGGCGGATTCGGTGCTGTGCACGCTGGGACTGAGCGTGGAGGCGCGCGATCCTTACACCGAAGGCCACTGTGAGCGGCTGGCGCGCTATGCCACCGATCTGGGGCGCTTTCTCGGACTGGACGAAGAGAGCATCGTGGCCCTGCAGCGGGGCGGCTTCCTGCATGATCTGGGAAAGATCGCGGTGCCGGACGAAATCCTGAAGAAAGGCAGCGACCTGACGCCAGCGGAGTGGACGATCATGAAGCAGCATCCGATCACGGGCGAGAAGATCTGCCGTCCGTTGAAGTCGTTGCGGCTGGTGCTTCCGATCATTCGGCATCATCACGAGCACTCGGATGGCAGCGGCTATCCGGATGGGCTGCGGGCGGGCGAGATTCCGCTGCTGCCGCGCATACTGCAGGTGGTGGATATCTACGATGCGTTGCGCACGGAGCGGCCATACAAGCCGGCACTGGGCCACGAGCAGGCGGCGGTGACCATGCGCGACGAGGCGCAAAGCGGACTTTGGGACGAGGAGTTGGTCGCGGAGTTCTTTGGGATGCTCGGCCAGGGGCAGCATGTGGCGTGAATCATTGCGCCATTGAATGATTGAATCATTGAGTCATTAATTCGCTGCTCAATCGTCCAATGACTCAATGACTAAATGACTCAATGACTTCGACCTACAGTTTCGTCATTCCCGCCTACAACGAAAGCGTACGCATCCGGCCCACGCTCGATGAGCTTCTCCGCTATACGCGGGAACAAAACTGGGACGCGGAAATTCTGGTGGTGAACGACGGGTCGAGCGACGATACGGCACAGATCGTGCGGGAATATGGCAAATTGCATCCGCAGGTTCTGCTGCTGGAGAATCCCGGAAATCGCGGAAAAGGGTACAGTGTGCGCAATGGGATGCTGCATGCGCGGGGCGACGTTTGCCTGTTCACGGATGCCGATCTTTCTTCGCCGATGACGGAGGCGCAGAAACTGTTCGACGCGATTGGCCAAGGCGCCGATATCGCGATCGGATCGCGCTGGCTGCGCGTGGAACTGCAGACTGAGCGGCAGCCACTTTACCGCCAGGCGTTTGGGCGAATCTTCAATCTGGTGTTGCGGGTGATTCTGGGGTTGCATTTCGCCGATACTCAATGCGGCTTCAAAGCTTTTCGGCGAGAAGCGGCGCAACGCATTTTTCCTCTGCAAAAAATTGAACGCTGGGGATTCGATCCGGAAGTTCTGTTTCTGGCGCGTCGCGCAGGCTTGCGGGTGGAAGAGGTCCCGGTTCTGTGGGCGCACAGCGAAGGGACGCGGCTGCATCCTTTTCGCGACGGAATGCGAATGTTCGTGGAAGTTTTGCGGATCCGGTGGAATGCGGCGACTGGCGAGTATGCGGCGGGGGCGGCGACCGCTCCGGGGAAATTGTAGAAGGTGCGGAGCGCGTTGCGTTGCCAAGCGTGTGAGAACTGGGTCCGTCCCTCCGGGACTTCGCTGACTTTCCCACCCCACCCCGGGCTGAAGCGCGGAGCCGTACTGGCTCGCCCCTACCGGGGCTGGATTTGCTGGGTGCCGTCCCGTACTACGACGCGGCCCGAGCGCTTGCGTGTGCGGCCAGGCGCACGAACTCGGTGATCTGTGCTCCCATTTCTTCGGTGGAGACGGTGCGCTCGCCGGGGCGCGCCAGGTCGCGAGTGCGAAAGCCTCCCATCAAGGTTGAGATCACGCCAGCTTCCACACACTCCGCTTCCTTGGGCAAATGAAAAGTGTGGCGCAGCATCAGGGCAACCGAGAGGATGGCGCCTAACGGATTGGCGATGTTCTGTCCTGCAATGTCGGGGGCAGAACCGTGCACGGGTTCGTAGAGACCGACCGGGCCTCCGATGCTGGCCGAAGCGAGCAGGCCGAGCGCTCCCACGATTCCTCCGGCCTGATCGGACAAGATGTCTCCGAACATGTTTTCGGTGAGGATGACGTCGAATTGGGCGGGCTTGAGCACGAGCGACATGGCGGCAGAGTCCACGTACATGTGGGAGAGTTGGACATCGGAAAAATCACTGGCGACGCGAGTGACGACTTCGCGCCAGAGACGCGAGCACTCCAGAACATTCGACTTATCGACAGAGAGCAGGCGGCGGCGCCGGGTTCGTGCCAGTTGAAAGGCGACGCGGGCAATGCGCTCGATCTCAGGCTCGCTGTAGCGCATGGTGTTGACCGCGCTGCGCGCGCCGGGTGTGCCGTCGATGGAGCGAGGCTCGCCGAAATACAATCCGCCGAGCAGTTCGCGGACGATGAGGATGTCGGTTCCCTTGACGATTTCTGGGCGCAGCGGCGAGCAGGCAGCCAGCGCTGGATAAAAGACGGCGGGACGGAGATTGGCGAAGGCTCCAAGTTCCTGGCGAAGACGCAACAGTCCAGCCTCGGGGCGAAGTTCGCGAGGATTGTGATCAAAGGCCGGACTGCCGACGGCTCCCAAGAGGACGGCGTGTGAGGCGAGGCAGGCCTGAATGGTCGAGGCCGGCAAGGGGTCGCCGAACTTTTCCAGGGCAACTCCGCCGATCTCTTTTTCGTCGAGGTCGAGATCGTGGCCAAAGCCCGTGACCACCTCTTCTAGAACACAGATAGCTTGGGATGTGACCTCGGGACCGATTCCGTCGCCGGGAAGAGACGTGACGGTGAACTGCATGGGACCCCCGCTTCGTTTTGGCAAGGATACTACGAGGAAACCCGCTGTGGTAGCTCGATTTCAGGCCGTTCCACGGCTGCTACTATGCGCGGGCTACTATGCGTGCTAGTTGGACGTCTTTGTCATACACCCCAGAGATAGTCCTCTTGCTCGCTGTGATGATCGGCGAGGGGGACCGATGCCCCGCCGAACCAGTTGGTAGGCGCAGGACAAACCGGCCGTGGTTGCGCCTGGCCGGCGCTGCCGGACACTTGAGCGGGATGCGGCTCATTAGCATTGGCTGCGGCGGCGCGCTGGAACGGTAAGGCAGCCGTGGCCGGTGGAAACTTCTTGCTCTGATTGTCCGCGGCATCGCTGTGGCTGACGTTGCCTTTCACGACATCCTGGATCAGTTCGAGCAAATGGCTGTCTTGGACCTTCTTAATGCGGTCGGCAAGAACGACGAACTTGCGATAAATCTCATCGAGTTCGCGGCGTTCAAACTGGTGCCCCAGTTGTTCACAGCGCAGAGCCAGCGCGTGGCGGCCGGAGTGCTTGCCCAGCACCAGGCGCGAATCGGGCACGCCCACCGATTGCGGCGTCATGATTTCGTAGGTCAGAGGGTTCTTGAGCATGCCATCCTGGTGAATTCCGGCCTCGTGCGCAAACGCGTTGCGGCCAGTGATGGCCTTGTGGGGCTGCACGGGAACCCGTGTGATCTCCGCCAACGTCTGGCTGGACGAAAACAGATGCTCGGCGGCGACCGCGGTCTCGTAAGGATAACGGTCGGGGCGCACCCGCATGGCCATGACGATTTCTTCCAGAGACGCATTGCCGGCCCGCTCGCCAATGCCGTTGATAGTGCACTCCACCTGGCGCGCGCCCTGCTGCACTCCGGCGAGTGAGTTCGCGACCGCCAATCCGAGGTCGTTGTGGCAGTGCGTGGAAATCGTTACCCGGTCGATGCCGGCGACTTTCTCCCGCAGCGTGCGGATGAGATTGCCGTATTCCTCGGGCATGCTGTAACCGACGGTGTCGGGAATGTTGACGGTGGTCGCTCCGGCTGCGATCGCCGCTTCGACCACCTGGCAGAGAAATGGGACATCGGTGCGGGTGGCGTCTTCGGGCGAGAATTCAACGTCGGCGCACAAAGACTTGGCATGGCGAACGGCTTCGCGGGCCTGCGCCAGGCACTGCTCACGCGTGATGCGCAGTTTGTACTTCAGATGAATGTCGGAGGTCGCCAGAAAAACGTGAATGCGCGGGTGCGCGGCTCCCTGCAATGCCTGCCAGGCGCGGTCCACGTCGCCGGTGCAAGCGCGAGCCAGGCCCGCGATGATGGGACGGCGCAGAGCAGCGGCGATGCGTTGCACGGCTTCAAAGTCGCCATCGGAGGCGATGGGGAACCCAGCCTCGATTACGTCGACGCCAAGGCGGTCGAGTTGCTGGGCCAGATGCAGTTTTTCCTGCACATTCATACTGCAGCCCGGCGACTGCTCGCCGTCACGAAGCGTGGTGTCGAAGATAGTAATGCGCGGCCGGTCCATGGATTCGGTACCTCCCGAGGAAGTTATCTCTTTACTCTATCGGCGAGTGGGGGCGAAAGAAAAGGTTATTATGTTTACAGAAGCATTAGCCTTTGCGATAGTATTAGAATAACTTACCAATTATGTAAGGTTGACAACACCGAATACCGGTGCTCTGCCCGCACATTGAGACGGGACAAGACCCTTCTCTACAGTAGGAGAGACCCATGGACCTTGCGCAACTCGAAGTCTTCCTGACGGTGGCTCGCGAACGGCGGTTTTCGCGGGCGGCCGAGAAGCTGTTTCGGACGCAATCGGCGGTCAGCCAGACCATCCGGAAGCTTGAGCTGGAGATCGGCGAACCGCTGTTCGACCGTTCTTCGCGTGACGGAGTGCTCACCGACGCCGGACGCGTTTTGCAGGAGTATGCGGAGAAACTGCTCAACCTGCGGCAGGACGCGCAGACGGCGCTGGTGGAGATGCGCGAACTGCAGAAGGGGAGGCTGGCGATCGCGGCCAATGAGTTTACCGCCCTCTATCTGCTGGCGGTGCTGGGGGAGTTTCGGCGGCTGTATCCCACGATCAAGATCACGGTGCGGCGTTCGCTGGCCAGTCACATTCCCGACGATGTGCTCAAGCACAACGTGGAACTGGGGATACTTTCTTACGATCCGCAAGAGCCGCAGTTGCGCTCGGCGGTGGTGTATATGGACGAGCTGGTGCTGATTGTTCCTCCCGGGCATCCGCTGGCGTCGGCGGGCGAAGTCAGCGTCCGGCAACTGGGGGCGGAGTCGTTCGTGGCCCACATCGTTGCCTCTCCTTATCGCGACAAGGTGATCGAATCGTTCCGGGTGCACAAGACTCCGCTGCACATGGACGTGGAACTGCCTACGCTGCAAGCGATTACGCGCTTCGTCTGCATGGGCAAGGGAGTGGCGCTGGTGCCCGAGATCAGCGTGGAGAACGAGATCGGGCGAGGGGACCTGGTGCGGGTTCCGGTGCGGGATCTGCATTTTCAGCGCAAGCTGCGGCTGGTGTACCGGGGGGAATCCACGTTGTCGCATGCGGGACGAGCGTTCTTGAAGGTGGCGGAGCAGGTGGCCAAGGACAGGGGCGGGCGGTATCGCTTCCAGAGAGAGAAATAGTGCAAAGTGTTTCGCGTGAAACACTGTACTGGCGAAAGTATACGTACGTTTGAATCGGAGTGTACATATATTTGTGTACATATTGTGGCCGGGGCGAAGGCGAGTTTTGCGTCCGGACGCTAGCTGCGGGGTTGCAAGTTATTGATAATGCTCGGGTGTCAGTGTGGTTAAAGAGGCACATGCGGGTATTTATTACACGGTAATATTGCAAAAGGGTGGTTGAGCTTCCCAGGGGGACTTAGCGTCGTGCCCCTGTAAACTCGGCAGCGAGACTTCGGCCTGGGTTGGAGAAATCCCTTTGCCACGGAGATCACAGAGAGGCCCAGGGGAAAACTCCCGATTCCGGCTGACTTTGCAGTGGACGGGCGAGGACGCCCTTCGCTCCACGGCAACTAGTTCTTGCGGCGCAATGAATCGACGGTGGGCAGGGTTCGACGCAGGGGGACGATCGCGCCTTTGGAGGGATCAGCGGCGGCCGTGGCTCGCGTCAGCACCTCTTGCTGGATGGAGTGCACGAACTCCTGAATCTGGCGCTGCATTTCTTCCATGCGCTCGCGCATTTGCAGAATGATGGCCATGCCGGCGATGTTNNAGCGCTCGTAGAGGCGCAGAGTTTGGGGATGGATCTCATACATCTCGGCTACCGCCGAGATCATGTACGCGCCCTTGGATTTACGCTTGGTCATCTGTTCGGTCCCGGTTCCACTTCATTCTACTGCTCAGCCTACTGTGCAGTGCCAAGAGAAAAGAGACCGGGGCGCCGACCAGGTGCAAGAAAAGAGACGGTGAGGATCGCCTCAGCGAGATGTTTCCTAAAGAAAATGCCTGTGGCCATTCTCGGTGATTTGATGTATAAGTCTGCGCTGGGATCGGCTGTTCAATCAACATTGAAGGAGTCAGCGATGAGGAAAATGATGCTCGGAGCTCTGTTGCTTTGCGTAGGTGGATTGCTCGCTCAATCGGGGACACATCAGAATACGTTCACTCCCGGCCAGATCAAGTACGGACCACCACCACCGTTCGTCGCTCCGGGTGCGCAGTTGGCCGTAATGGAAGGAGATCCAACCGCGAATGCAGGCGACTTCACGATCCGCCTCAAAATGCCAAGCGGATACAAGATCGCTCCCCACTGGCATCCCAAGCGCGAAAATGTAACGGTAATTTCCGGTCAGTTCAAAGTCGGCATGGGCGACAAGTTCGATGAGGCGAAAATGACGATTTTCCCGGCGGGCAGCTTCGCCTACCTTGATCCCGATATGCACCACTATGCGATGGCATCCGGAGAGACGGTCGTTCAGGTCCACGGCATGTCGCCGCTGCAATTTAACTATGTGAATCCGGCAGACGATCCGAGCAAGAAGTAACGAACAAGAAGTAAGCGGAGAGGCTGCCTACGAATATTTTCAGCAGCGGGCGAGTCTGCGCGCGCAGAGCACATTCGTCCAGGAGGGAGCCTCACGCGCTGCTGGCGGTAAGGAGCAGGAACAGCACTCCGATGGCTGCGGAGCGCTCATCCCCACACGGGCGCGATGCGGGCAGCGGCGAATCGCTCTTGTCGACTGGGCAGCCTTAAAAGCAATCCTTGACCGCCGAGATCATGTACGCTCCCTTGGATTTACGCTTGGTCATATTCCGGAGTACAGTTCCAGGCCCGTCATGCGCGCAATTCGCACAAAGTCCTGATCGAGCGTAAAAACGCTGGCGCCGTGTTCCAGCGCAATGGCTGCGATGAGGGTATCAATTGTGCTGGACGTGATACCTTTTCCTCTTCCAGTGCGGTAAATCGCGGCCGCGCTCCGGTAGGTGTCAAATCCCCTGGGTTCCAGCATGTCCCACTGTGCCAGGAAACGCTCAATCACGCCTGCATCTCGCGTTAAACCCTGTAAAACCTCTGCGACGACGATCCCGGTCAGCGCGAACGGCTCGCTCTCCTCAATCATCCGTCGCAGTTCAGCCCCTCCACGTCCGGGTGACGGACTAAAGAAGTCGACCCAGACGGAGCTGTCGACCAGAGTCACACTCGATTTCTCCGCGTGGTCTTCAGATCGCCTTGCCAAATGCCGCTTCCGTAATACTTCAGGATTCCCTTGCGGCTTTCTGAACGCACCAGCAGATCGAGCGCTCGGTCGACGATCTGCCGCTTAGTCCGGAGGCGAGTCAGTTTACGCGCCTTCCGGATCAGGCTCTCATCGATCACAATGTTGGTTCTGCCCATAGGGTATAGTATACACCATTTTGCGTACATTCTGTGTATAGACCGATCCCTACCATTCTACTGTCCGGGTAGTGTTTCACCGCCGAGAACGCAGAGAGCGCGGAGGAAAGAAGGGACTACGGCGGATTGATGGCGAATAAAATACTCTCATTGAGTTGGTGTTCCGCGCAGACGAGCCTTGATCACCTTCCGGCTGATGATCGCGCCAAGGACAACCCCGAGCAGAAATCCTTGCTCCAATCCGATGATCGGCAGCCACGGCTGGTACTCCCCAAGGTGGATCCGTCCCGTGGATTGAGCAAACTCCGTAATCCCAATCCTGAGCAGTCCGAACGCGGCGGATGTGCCCACAGGCACGCATGCAGCAACCGCCAGTCCGGAAAGGATGATGCCGATCTTCTGGGGCGCACTCAGGGGCAGCGTCCACATCACAGAGCAATACTGGAGCTGGTCCTCGCCAGCGTCAAGTGCTTCCGCGCAGAATGGCCACTTCCGGGCGTGAAAACTCGGTCGTCCCTCCGGGACTTGAATTGTTTGTTCCTCTTTCCCAGCGCTGAAGCGCTGG
>PMMJ01000270.1:0-2497 GCA_003162255.1 Acidobacteriaceae bacterium
CGCGCTACATGCAGGTGCTCTCGAACGAGTTCATTGCCACCGTGGGCTCGGAAAACCTCATCAACATTCACCATTCTTTCTTGCCCGCGTTCGTGGGCTCCAAGCCCTACCACCAGGCCTTCCAGCGGGGCGTCAAGCTGATCGGCGCCACCGCTCACTACGTTACTCAAGTACTCGACGATGGCCCCATCATCGAACAGGACGTCGTCCGCATCCACCACCGCGACACGGTTGACGACCTGGTCCAGAAGGGGCGCGACATCGAAAAAGTCGTCCTGTCGCGGGCCGTCCGCTGGCACGTGGAAAACCGCATCCTGCTTTATGGAAACAAGACCGTGGTCTTCCAATAGCCGCCTCGAACCGCTAAACCGAGGCCCCCAGGAGCTAAAGCCCGTATTGTTTGGCCTGAGCGGCACAGCTGAAGCCGTGCCCTTCCCACAATTCGGCAGAGCCATTTGCAAGATTTCTAGCCGCGCGTCTTTCTCTCCCGCTGCGCTGGGTACTGGCAACTTAGAACTGAGAACCGAGAACTGGGTGGTAGGGCAGTCACTTCCGTAACCAGTAAACCAATTGCGCTGCGGTTCCCTTTCGGTTTTACTAAAGGAGGCCACCCAGTCAGACACATTACTGCGCGACCTCGAAGGAGCGGACTTTGGTTGAGGATCCCAAATGGGAACTCGCGTTGCTGGCCACGGTGCAGAGTTTCTATCAGCGTCTGCTGAGTAACCAACTCGGCGGAGAGCTGCCCGCGCCGGCCGAACTCGCCCCAGACGTCATCAGCCACGCCGACGACGTGCGCTCCACTCTCGATCAAATGCATCTTTGGATCCAACTGCTCGACATGGCGATCACCCCCGCCATGCTGCGGATTGGAGTGCAATCCGACCTAGATCCCGAGGTGGCCGAAGCGCTGCTGCGCTACTTCGCACGACATCGCGACGATTCCGGCGCCAATCGCGACAAGACCGATCTGGTTGCGACATTTCTGTTTCGCCATCCCCGCGTGCCTGGCCAGTGGGAGAAGCGCGGCTACGGCCTCGATGGCTCGATTCCGCTGTCTCCGTTTGAAATTGCGCTGCTGGAAATTCTGTCTGAGTCCGACGTTCCCATACTGTCGGAAGCCGACGTGCAGCTGCTGCGTGAATTCGGCCCCTTGCTCGAGCAGGCGCACCGCTTTCAGGACTTCAGCGCGCTCATGGACTCTGGCATCATCCAGCGGGTTCGGGAGTTGAAATCCGCGCTCGGCGAGTCGATTTATCACCCCGGAGTGCTGGCCACTCTCGCTCCTTACAATGCCGCGTTCGGCGATCGTTTCCATACGTTGTTCACCGCCGCCACGCAAGAGATCAAAGATTTCGCCAAACGCCTGGAGGAACTCGGCGGCAGCATCCTCAGCACCATCGACGGCGTCGAAGTCACCGTCGAGCATGTCAACGCCCTGAACCAGGAAGCCTTGTTGAAAGGCGACTACGGCACGGCGCTGGAAAAGTTCCGCCGCGTCTCAAGGTTGAAAAAAGAATTGGAGCGCAGGCCGCCCATCCGGCGAGTCGTCCCAGAGTTCACGCCTACCGGCCAAGCAGTGGGTGCTGGCGGAGCGGCGGCGGTTCCAGCGCTCGCTCCCAAGTACGCGCCCGCCGCTATCACACCGCAGGCGCTCTCGGTGGAAGAAGCGAAGTTGCGGAGGGTGGAAGAATCGATTCGTGTCTTCGTGCGCGTCGCCGATCCNNGCTATTTCAACCTGATGCTCAGTTCCGCCGAGATTGAGGCCTACACTGCCGACTATCTCGAACAAGCGGGGCCGCGGGCTGACGCTGCCCGCATGGTGCTACGCATCGTCGCTGTAACCGCGCGCATCACCACTGAGATGGAAGAGCTGAAGCGCTCGGGGAATTCCCGCTCCATTTGGAAGCTGCACGCAGATTCCCTGGTAATCCTGATTGACCTTGCCAAGCGGCTCGCGGAAGCGGTGGACCGGCTGACTCTGACTATCGGCCAGCAGTCGGAGACGCAGGCAGACAGCGAGCCTCTCGGCAGCTCGCTCGAAAAGCTGCGCGAGCGCACTGCCGAGGCCGCAAAGCTCATCGCCGCGGCGTAGGAAATCCAATCCCGCTAGTGGAGCGTCTCGCGTCCCAGCCCCGGACGGGCGAGACGCCCGTCCCTCCATCAAGCTTTAGTGAATATCGAACTGCTCCTGGTGCAGCGCCGGATCCGACTTCACGATAATTGTCTTCTTCGTGAGCTCTTCCATCTCATTCAGCAGTTTCGCGTTGTTTGCTTTCAGTGCTTTCGCGACCTCGGGGTTCACGCGCAACATCACGTCGCTGTGCTCGAGATGGCTGGAGATCTTGCGCATTTCGATGTAGACCTCGTTGCAGATGGTGTTCACCGCTTTCACGAAGCCCGTGGCCTGGCAATACGGACAAGGCGATCCAATGGTGCGTTCGAGAGACTGTTTCACCCGTTTGCGGGTGATCGCCACCAGGCCGAAATCGTTGAA
>PMMJ01000270.1:2537-20176 GCA_003162255.1 Acidobacteriaceae bacterium
GTCTGGTTGATCACGATGTAGCCACCGCTCTTCAGCCAGACTTTCGACTTGAGCGCCTTGTTGATTTCCTCATTCAGTCCGAACTGATCGTAGAGCGGCGTCTCCTTCGTATAAAGTTTGACGCGCTTGACCAGAGCGGGCTGGAAGCGGTTCGCAAAGCGCACGATGCGCTCGTATTCCTGCTCGGTGTCGACCCAGATGACGGAAAACTCCGAGCTCACCTGATCGCGCAGCACCCGCTCCACCACGTTCAGATCGTGATAGATCAGTGCGGGAGACTTGCTGCTGTCGGAGCGCGACTTGATCTCGTTCCAGAGGTTCTTCAGAAAGCGGATATCGGCTCGCAATTCCTCGTCCGAAGCGCCTGCCGCCGCGGTGCGGACAATGAAACCGCCGCCGCCGTTTTCGCGCTCGCTCTGGATAATCCGCTTCAGACGCTGCCGCTCTTCTTCGGATGAGATCTTGCGCGACACGCCAGTGTGGTTCACCGTCGGCATGAAGACCAGGAAGCGTCCCGGAAGCGCAATGTGACTGGTGATGCGCGCGCCTTTCTTCCCGATCGGCTCCTTGGCGATCTGGATCAGCACTTCCTGCCCTTCCTTGAGCAGTTCGCTGATCTGCGGCACCACTGTGTTTTCGCGACTGCGGAAGCGCCGTCCACCGCGCCGTCCGCGCCCTCGATCAGAGCCGCGGTCCGGTCCACGATCGGGCCCGCGACGCTGAGTCCGCTGCAACAACCTTGCCTCGGGAGCGGGACCGCGAACTTCCGCGCTCGCATCCACGGTGCCGTCGCCAATCGCCTCGGCCTCCAACAGCGCCTCAGCTTCCGCTTGCGCCTCTTCGAGTTCCAGTTCTTCCGCTTCTCGCTCCTCGGCTTCCAGCACAGCTTCGGGGATTGCCTCGCCGTTCGCCGCTGCTTCGCCGGCCGCAGCCAACTCCGGAGCAGCCTCTCCAACTGCGGACCCCGACAACTCTCCACCGGCCGCGTGCGTCTCTTCTTCCAATTCCTCGAAGCCTTCGTCGTCTCCCGGTTCTTCCCCGTAGGACACGAGGTCGGCCTCTTCTTCCTCGATCTCCTGTTCCTCCACGTCGAGGTGAGTAGCATCGTGCGTGGCATCGTGGGGAACCTCGTGCGTAACCTGCGGAGCGGCCACGAAGTCCGCTTCGTGCACTGTCTCATACGAGGTTGTCTCAGGCGCGGAATGAGCTTCTTCGACTGCTTGCGCCTCGTTCCCTGCTTCCGTTATCTCCGGTGCGGCGATGGAAACGGTCTCATCCACCTCTTCATAAACTTCCGCCGCCGGCACATGCTCATGCTGTTCGTGAAGCGGCTCGGCAACCTGGATTGCGAAGATAGGCTCATCTTCGGGGAAGTTCGCTATGATCGCCGTCGACGCCGGCTGCTCCGCTGCTGCCGTCTCGGCCGGCGAAGCCGGGCCTTGACTCTGACTCTGCGCCTGGTGCTGATACTTCGAGATCGATTCGCCAGGAAGAATGATGGGTTGGTATCCCGGAGGCGGTCCGTAATCGTAGTCGCGACCGACGCGAGCGGCCGGCGCTGGGCGCTGGAATCGCGAGTCCGACGCGCTGCGGCCGGGACGGTCGTTGCGGCTAAAACGTTCGTTCCTTGATTCGTGATGTGGTTCGTTCCGCGGTTCGCTGCCGGCCTCACTGCGCACGTCGTTGCGTGTCTCGCTGTGAGTTTCGTTGCGTGGTTCACCGCGAACCTCGCCACGGTCGGCACTCGGCCCGCGTCCGATCTCTCCACGACGTCCGCGTCGGCGGCGGCGTCCGCGAAAATCGCGGGCTGCGCCCGTGCCAGCGACGTTACCCGGCGCTTCCGACGAAGCCGCTTCCGGCTCTTCCTCGCCCGCCACGCTTCCGGCATCGGCGAGCTGCACTTCGCTATTGAGGGCTGGACCACCCGCTTCCAAACCGTTGCGCGGACGCGCCTCGGCCACCGGACGATTCGTCGGGATGGCTTCATCCAGATCCTCGTCCTGCTGTTCCAAATCCATGAAATCGGAGACGTAAAGGAAGGCGTCGCGTTCCAGCCCAATGTCGACGAAGGCGGATTGCATGCCTGGCAGCACGCGTGTTACTCGGCCCTTATAAATCGANNCGGGTCCAGGAGTTCTTCCCGGGACCTACACTGCAGTGAACTGTTTACACTCGTCTGCACTGATCGCGTTAAGCCTTCCGTCAGGTCTGTGGCCACTCTCTCGCATTCCGCTGAGGGGGCCGTTCCCCGCCTGACTGGCTTCAATCCTGTCCGGCTTCGATTTCTGCCGGCGTTCTGCCCTCCTTTTTCGCGAGGGCCTTCGTAATCTTGTTTCGTTGCCGAATCTTGTTTCGTAGCGCCGTCTTCGTTGTTAAGCAGGGCGCCCTAACTACATGGCCTACCGTTTCAGTTCACGAAACGGCGCATCCTGACGTTCATAACCATCCCCAGCGCCAAAAACATGAAAAGGACGGAAGACCCACCGTAACTCATGAGCGGCAGAGGTATTCCTGTGACTGGCATAAAGCCAACCACCATGCCGACGTTGACCAGGATATGAAAGCTAAGCACAGCCACCACACCCATGACCAGAAATGCCCCGCCGCGGTCGGGCGCCGTTTGCGCATTCTGGGTCAAACGCATCAGCACTATGAAGTATAACAGCAGAAGCGCCAAAGCTCCTACAAACCCGTGTTCCTCGGCGAACGCGGCAAAAATAAAGTCGGTCTGCGGCACCGGCAAGAACTCCAGATGGGTCTGCGAGCCCTGGCTGCTACCCCAGATCCCGCCGGACCCCACCGCAATCAGGGATTGATTCACTTGATATCCCGAGCCCTGCCGATCCGCATCGGGGTTCATAAAACTGCTCAAGCGCTCCTTCTGATATGGTTTGAGCACCTTCATCCACGCTACTGGAATGAGCAGGCCCGCAATCATCAGCACAATCAGCGCCTGCCTCCATCGCAGTCCGCCGAGAAAAAGGCCCATGACCGCCACGGGCAGATAGGTCAGCGCCGTCCCCAGGTCCGGTTGCGCCAACACCATCAGCATGGGGAAACCGACGATTGCGCCCGCCTTCAGAAAATCCGACCACGACAGTTCCCGCTCATGCAAGTCCTGAAAATACTTGGCCACCGCCAGAATCAGGATCAGCTTCACCCATTCCGACGGCTGAAAATGGCCGCCGCCCGGCATTTTGATCCAGCGCCGCGCGCCCAGATATTTCTGCCCGAACAGAATCACTGCGATCAGCGAGGCCAGCGATGCGATGTACATCCAGTGGATTTGTTCGAGCACGGTTTGATAGTTGAGCAGGCTGACCAGGAACATCGCGCCCACACCGGCGACAATCCAGTACATCTGCCGGAGGTGGGCGCCGGCGAACTTAGTGTGCTCGGTCGCGCTGTGGATCTNNACCCAGTCGAAATCTCGGTAGGAAACGTAGCGCGACATGGATTCAGTCGCCGACCCCAGAACTCATTGGCAAGAACCGATCGCAACCACACAATTGCAAGGAAATTACTGACAAGGATTCGACGGGCACGATGGACTTACCGGACTTTCATCTCGCGTCCATATCCAGATCGCAGCCCCGCCGATGGCAGCCAATCCGCCGTAGACCACTGGAGGCGAACTCATGATTCCTCCGCTCGCCGCCGTAGCAGCCCCGGCTCCGCGCCGGCGCTTTTTTTTCTTCTTTTCGGTATTGGCCGTGTCGTCGCGCGTGGTCTGTTGCCCCTGCGTCACGGTGGTGGTTCCTTTGTCGTCCTGCACCGTCACGTCNNTCGCGCGCCGCCAAGCCGCGCGAGGTCGTTACGCGCACTGCGCCATGTTCAAGCTCCACTGCCGGCTCCTCAAATTTCACCAGCGAGTCCGCCAGCACCATCACGCTCGATCCGTTCGATTGAATACTGGCGGTGGAATCGGGCCGCGTCTGCAACATGTCTCCCGAGAACACGGCGGCCGATTTCGGCACCTCGCTCCCGTTCAGCCAAGCCGCGCCGTTGGTGTACAACATGGCCGATGCCGTCTCTCCCGCCAGCATCATTTGCGCCGGAAACAGGATCGCCAGCAAGCAGCACACGCCAGACCGAAACGCTGACTGTGACATGGGTTCGGATCACTCCCGCATTTCTGGGTTTTCCCAATCGTAAGCTGTAAATGGTTACAGGTCAAATGCATTTATTACCTTGGTGCATTTCTGCGTAATTACCGTGGGTTGGGTGCTAGGCGCGACCGTTTCGCCCGGCTCGGATCAAAACAGGCGCGCCGGAGCCACTTCCGCCACCGGATTCCCCAGGAGCATCTCGCCGCTCACCCCTTCCACTTTCACATCCATCCAGCGGTTCGCCTCCTGATGCCCGAGAACTTTCATCTTTAAATAATTGCCAGACAGCGCTTCGGTGAACTCCACTCCGCCCGATTGCAGTGTGATCGCCTCGACCACTGTTCCCACCAGCGACCGCATAAACGCCGCTCTCTTCTTAGATGCAATCTCCCGCAGCACGCGGTTTCTTTCCCGAGCCACGGCCGCCGGAACCTGCACGGGCTGCTCCGCCGCCGGCGTTCCCGGACGCGCCGAATATGTGAATACGTGCAGATACGTAAACGGCAGCTCTTCGATCATGCGCCGCGTCTCNNACCATCACATCGGCGCCGATGGCAGCCGTGGGCATGGCGGCTCGGATCTTCAGGATCTTCTCCCGGTAATGCCAGGGCCGGTACTTGCGATGCATACGCCGTAGCACGGCATCGCTCCCCGACTGCATTGGCACATGAGCATGTTTGGCGATGCGCGGTGATGCCGCGACCAACCCGATCAGTTCATCGCTCCAATCCATGGGCTCGACCGAACTGATTCGCAACTTCTGAAGAGATGTCTGATCGAGGATGGCGTGGATGAGGGTGACTAGTCGTTGGTCGTTGGTCGTTCGTCGTTCGCTGTTCGCTTCGCGCTTAGCAGCACTCGTTTGCGCCTTGGGGGAGTTTGAAGTCGAAGGACTTTTGGGCGGGGTTTCGCGAACCACCAACGACGAATAGCGAACAGCGGGTAGGTCCCTCCCCCACCGGCCCAGATTAATCCCCGAAATCACGACCTCGCGATAGCCGGCCTCCACGAGCGTTCGGACTTCCGCGATGACGCGCTCCTGCGGCAGCGAGCGGCTCTGTCCTCGCACATACGGAATCACGCAGAACGAGCAGCGGTTGTCGCATCCATCCTGCACCTTCAGGTTCGGACGCGTCCGCTCGTTGGCCGCTTCAAATACCGGAGCCGCCAGCAATTCAGTATGAGCAAAAATATCGCCCACGATCACATTGGCGGATTGATCCGCGGAAGGTCGGTCGTTAGCAGGCCGATTCCTAAACAGCGGCGGAGCAAGTTGCGCCAGCGGCACGAAACCGGCACTTGAGGAAGAAGAATGAGTCGCAGGAAAAGGGGCAGTCGCAATCTCCGCCGCCTGGTGCTTGTGCGAATTACCCACGACCCAGGTCACACCGGGCAGCGCCGCCAACTCCTGCGGCGCGCGTTGCGCGTAGCAACCCGTTACCAGAATGCGGCAATCCGGATTCACCCGCTGCAACCGGCGTATCGATGCGCGGGCGTCCTTATCGGCGGCCTCGGTCACGGTGCAGGTATTGAGCACAACAATTTCGGCGTCGCGTGCCGCCGCGGCGCGCTGCAGTCCACGCTCCAGAAATTGCCGTTCCAGTGCGGCCCCATCCGCTTGCGTCGCGCGACAGCCAAAATTCTCTATGTAGAAGCGAGCCACGCTCCTATACTAAACGAATGGATGCTGCGGCTGAAGTTCCCAGCGATCGCTGTCCCGGCAATTGTTCCGCCGGCAACCGCTGCGAACGGACTCCGCAGAGCACTGCATCTCCAAGTCCCCCGTAAGAGGTGCACCATGAAACGCCGCATTCTTGTTGTCGACGACGATCTCGCCGTGCTGCTGACCCTCAAGGCCGTTCTCGAACTCCACGGATTTGCCGTCGACACTGCCGCCAGTTCCGCGGAAGCTTTTGTCCGCATGAAGTCCGGCGTTTACCAGATGGTGATCAGCGACTTGCGCATGGAAACCGAAGAGGCGGGCCTGGAAGTGCTTCGCGCCGCGCATCGGCAGGCTTACGATCCCGCGACCGCTCTGCTCACGGCTTATCCGCCATCCGGCGAACAGAGGGATGGACAGCAGTGGGACGGTGAAGATTGGAGCGGAGAGAACTCGGAATCGCTGCTCATCAAACCGCTCGGCACCGGCGATCTTCTGCGTCAGGTGGAAGCCCTGCTCATCCGCCACGCCGACAAGCAAGTCCGACAGCGCAGTTCCGCCGCCAAGGCACAAGACGCCAACCGCGCGGGATAAGTAATCCCGCTGCCCCGATTCCTTCAACGTCCCAAAAATGGTTAGGCGCTCGCGACCTGCCGCCCGTGCTGGAAACACTCGCGACACAGCACCGGCCGTCCTTGTGTCGGCCGGAACGGCACCGTAGTCTCTTTTCCGCACTGTGAGCAGTTCGTCCGGGTCTCCGTCTTCGCGTACGAGTGCCCGCGCGACGGTCCTTGCGACGTGACTCCAAGCACTGCCACCCGCTTGCCTTTGCAGTTTTTGCAGCGTTTGGGTTCGTTCTTGAACTGCTTGTCGTGGAAGAACAGCTGTTCACCCGCTGTGAACACGAAATCCGTGCCACAATCGATACACTTCAAAACCTTGTCCTGGTATTCCATTGGAGAGGCGCTCCCATTTTGCGTCCCTGCTCTGCACGGGAGACCCGAATAGGGAAGGATCCGGTTCACATCGTGGGCAGGAGATTTACATCCCCCTCGTGCTGACCCTTGGATTCGGCCCGCCATGCGGTGTGCACCGCACGGTTACTGATTCAAGCAACTGCTGGGAAATTCGAACTATTGTCGTTGCCAACCGTCTTCGCCTCGAATCAATTTTCGAGTGCGAGAAGCAGGCCGTTCCAAACGAACGGCCCGCCTTTTCTCAGTCTTGTTCCTTGCGCGCTTTCTTGCGGCTGCGCTTGCGAGCCAGCGCTTCTTTTACGCGCTTCCTCTCGCCGGGCTTCAGGTAGAACGAGTGACGTTTTACTTCTTTGATAATGTCCTCGGTTTGTACCTTCCGCTTGAACCGCCGCAGCGCGTTTTCGAGGGATTCACCCTCTTGAAGTCGAACTTCCGCCAACGGACTACACCCCCCCACTTGTCCTAAGTGGACTTGTTAGTTATGGCAAGCATTGCACCCTTAAGTCAAGGGGAATATGCAGAAATGTTCACCCCGCCTCAGAAATTCAGCCGCATCGACAATTGCATCTGGCGCGGAGCAAACGCGCTCATCGCTTTCATTAAACTTGTAGGTTGCTGATAATAAGCCGGATAGTTAGTTCCGGGCTGGTTATACTTTATGAATTGTCCGGCCGAATTATAGTAACCACTGTCGCTCAAGTCCTCTCGCTGATTGTCGCGATTGAACAAATTGAACGACTCTGCCGTCAGTTCCAGGTGACATCTTTCGCCCAGATTCATTTTCCTCGCCAACCTCAAATCCATGGTCGCGTAATCCGGGCCGACAAATGAATTGCGCCCATACCCGGACAAACGGTCATTGCTCGTGTTCCCATCCTGATTCGGATCACCGGACACCATCGCGCTCGCCGGGCGTCCACTGCCGTAGGTCATAATCCCCGAGATTTTCCAGTGATCGAACATCGCGGCCAGAACTTTCTGTCCCGCCGCAAACGGATTCGGCTCCTCAATCGCTGAAATCGACAACCGTTGCCTTTGATCCGTCACACTCGACGCCTTCTCACTCTTGGTTGAATACGAGTTCTGGACTGTCGGCGCTCCTGTCGCCAGCGCATCCTGCCCGCTGTCGATGGCATGCGCCCAGGTATAGGCCAGCCGGAAATCCAAGCCACCCGACATGCGCTTGCGCAGCGACACGGTCATGCCGTGATAGACGCTGGAGGCCGCGCTCTCGAGCTGGTCGATTGCTCCCAGTTGCGAGATCGGACGATCCAATGTGTTAATACACGGCGGATAGGGGCAACTAATCGCGTGACTCGTCTGCCAGGTCGAAAACGACTCCACGTTGTAGAACGAGTTTTGAAAAATGCTGCCGGTCGGGTCGTAGACCGGATAGCTGTAGTAAGTTGGCGCCGGCAGATTCACATCTCGCGCCCGGATCANNCCAGCCAGTTCCCGCTCCAGGCTCAGACTTGCCTGCTGCACCCGCGGCGTCCGAAAGTCGGGCGCAAATGCCGACAACTCGCTGGTCGCATACTGCTGCCACGCCGCCGGCATGGTGCAGGAGACCGCTCCTCGAGGACAGTTCACCGCCGCGTTTGGATACGCCGGAAACACCTGATGCTGGTAGTAATCCGCATTGTCCAGGAAAAGGAAGTTATCGCTCAATCCATTGTTATTGATTATCGCCGACTGATAAATCCCTGGAATACGGGTATAGAAGATTCCAAATCCGGCCCGCACCATCAGCGGACGATCGTTGCCGAAGGCATACCCAATTCCCACCCGCGGCGCAAAATTCGTTCCTCGGAGCGGCATTTTTTCCGCCTGCGGCCACAGCGGATTGCTCTCCGTTCCCTTTTTCGAGAACGTCTGCAGATCGTAGCGCACTCCCAGGCTCAAGCTGAACTTTGGCGTCAGACGGGCCGTGTCCTGGGCGAACGCGGCGTAGTCGTTGCTGTCGGGATGCGACACGGGATTTCCAAAATTCTGCATGTAATATCGCGGCACGTTGGCGGGCGGTCCTGTCCAGTTGCCAGCGTCCCAATCCCAGCTCGGCATGATGATGTGGGCATACGCCCGCAGCGGCGTTAGATACAGTCCCCCGCGCATCGGCTCAAAGGTAAGCGGATTCACCGCAATGTCGTCGAAGTAGTACTCCCCACTGTACAGCGACGGAAAATAGTCATAGTCCCAGGTCCGCATCGCGTCGGCCCCGAACTTCCACTGGTTGCGGCCCCGGGTCAGGCTCAAAGTCTCCGCCAGATGCAGTCGTTGTTCCCGCGTCGCCCGCGGCAACGTCGAAGACTGCCCCAAGTCCATCATCCAACCGTAAAGGCGCGTCCGTGTTCCGGTCGTGTTTGGAAACGACCGCTCCAGGTCGCGCGAAAACTGTACCCGCAGATGGCTGGTCAGCCGCGGCGCAATGCTGCCCGACAAACTGAGCGACGCGCTTTCCGTCGCCACGTTCTCTTCCCCATTCCCGCTCATCGCATAATTTGTAATCGGACTCCTCGCATCGAAAGAGACGTTGTTGGTCCCATAAGACCGCGCGGCGCTCAGCCGCGCCGAAAGATACTGATGCGGCGTCAGCACCCGGTCGAGCTTCAAAGATCCCGTTTCCCCCAGCAACTTCGCAGGAAACGTCCCCCCATTTTGCGAAAGCTGCGCCGCCGCCGCAAATACCGGTGGTCTGGTCACAGGCCGACCCACCCACACTGGGAGGGCAGTATGCGTTCGGCGTATAGTCCAAGAAATTCGGGTACGTGCCCAGTTGCGGAGTCACGACGCTCGAACCGTTGTCGAACTGCACCACCCTGGGCACATTGAAAATGTGCTGATCGTAACTGGCAAACAGGAACGTCCTACTCGGCTGGATCGGGCCGCCGGTGGTCGCTCCAAACTGGTGCTGCACATTGCTTGGATTGAAAGTCATGAAGGGAGGCGCCGCTCCTCCCAGCGCACTGTCGCGCAAGTAATAGAAGGTGCCCCCGTGCCAGTGGTTCGTTCCCGACTTGGTCACTACATTCACCACCGCGCCGCCGGCCCGACCCGACTCCGACCCGTAACCGCTCGAGGTTACGCGGAACTCCTGCACCACCTCGTTCGAAGACTGGTAAGGCGCGCGATATCGTCCCGACGCTTGCGCGAAGAACCCGTTATTGTCGTCGCCTCCATCGACCAAAAAGCTCGTGTTGTATCCGCGAATTCCGCCATAGGAAAGATCCCCATTCGATCCCGACGTCAACCCTCGCGGATCCTGCGTCACGCCCGGCATCAGCAACAACAGATCGGTGAACCTGCGCCCGTTCAGCGGCAGATCCTTAATATCGTGCTCATCGACCAGCGCCGATAACGAACTCGGATCCATCTCTAGCATTCGCGGCGCTTCCGACACGGTGATCGTTTCCTTTGGCCCGGCCACCCTCAGCTTAAACGTCAACAGCGTTGCCGCTCCTATCTCCACGCGAACCACCCGCGAAATCTCCGGAGACATGGCTTCCGCCTCCGCCCGCCGAATACTGGCCCGGGGGCAGCAGGTCCACCGCAAATCGTCCCGCCGAATCGGTGGCCGTGTGATAGCGGATCCCCGTCTCCGCCCTGATGGCCACGATGTCCGCGTTCGTAATCGCCGCCCCCTGCGTGTCCAAGACCACGCCTCGCAGCGCGCCCGTGGAAGCATCCTGCCCCCAAGCCACGCCAGCCGCAAAAATAAGTTGCAAGAGAAATACGCGGAAGACAACTACGCGAAAAACGCGATGAACCGCAACTGGAAATCGCTCACTGCGGAGGCACATGCCAATCCCCTCGAGTCCGAGACTCCAGAACCGGAGGGGATTCCAGAAACCCTGTCCATCTATATATCAAAGTGAGTCTCGCCAGAATGTGACGCAGGTACTGGCAATATGTTCAGTTTCTCTTTGGCAGGCTGTGGAAACGCATCTTCTGCGCGGCAGTCTGACCGAGTCTCGGAAACACCTGGGGCGATGGCAGTGGTGCCATTGGGGGACGTCAGGGGTTCGGTAAAGGTGGTCAAAATCGATGGTCACTTGCCAGGCGATTCCGCTTACCCTGTTCATTGCGGTCAATTGCGCTTCGGAGAACGCTTCCTTTTTTTCGTGTTCGTATTCTTTTCGACCCTAAGCGCCCACGCCGCTCGGAGAGCGCCGGCTAGCACATCCCCGCTCGCTTGCGCGAGGCGGATGTGGGTCATGCCCATCCTTCCCCATCCGCCTGAGATGGGCAGGAAAACTTCCGGCAACTCCGCCACAAATTCGGCCTTCTGCTCCGGCGTGAATTTCAAGCTACCGTAGCCCTGATCTTGGGAGGCTAGCGTGGCGAAGATCCTGCCTCCGACACGGAAGTCGGACGCCCCCATGTGTGAGCCTTCCACCGCCCCTTCGAGGCTCAGGGCAATCCTGCGGAAATCTGCCACTTTCATCGGGAAGCCCTCCGGCTCAAAGGATCGTTCAACCTAATTCCAGAGGTGCGGTCTTGTCAAAGCATACTTCGCTAATTCCACTGAGCAAATGATCGCCTTTGAATTACCATCCAAACGATGACTTCTCGCTTAAGCCAATGGCTGCGCGATCCGCTTTTTCTTTTGTGTCTGACCGCGGGGCTGCTTGCTTTCGTGGTGCAATCGGGGGAGTTGGGGACGGCCGACACCATGCATCGGCTGCAAACCACGCACTGGCTCTGGACGGCGGAGCCGCAGGTTTTCCCCAACGAATATCCCGAGTTTGGCGCGCATGGCCGCGGCGGGCGTCTTTACAGCACATACGGCATCGGCCAGTCACTGCTCATGCTGCCCGCCGACCTGCTGGGGACGTGGATTGCACACTGGCCAATCTTTTCGGGTTACAGCGACGAACCTGCCGTGCGCAGCATTGTGGTCAGCTACAGCACCAGCATTCTGGTGAACATTCTGACCGCGCTGATCGCATTCCGATTGCTCTGTCAATTGCGCTTTGGCGTGAAAGAGTCGGTGGCCGGCGTGCTCGCCTTGATGTTCTGCACCACCCATCTTCACTACACTCAGAACCTGATGGAGAACAACTACATCATGTTGCTGACGCTTACTGGATTTTCATTCCAGTACGAGTGGCTGCGCGCCGACAGCCGCCGCGCGCTCTTCATCGGCTCCTGCGCCCTGGGGCTAAACCTGCTTACGCGTCTCACCACCGGTTTGGATCTGATTGCGGCAGGGATCTTTGTCTTACTCACGCTATGGTTCGAAGGAGCGCGGTCCGAGCGAACAAGGTCCGAAGGAGCACGCGGCCGACCGTTGTGGCGGCGTTTCATCGCCTACTGCAAAGTCGCCGCACCTGTTTATCTTATGTTTCTCCTGCTCGATCGTGCCTACCAGTTTTACCGTTTCGGATCGTTTACCAATACATACGTCGCGTATTACGCCTCGGAAATTCGCCAGCGCGATCCTACGCTGCCGGCGAACTTTCCCTGGAACGGGCCTTTTCACGTTGGATTTTTCGGCGCGTTATTTCAGCCGGAGAAGTCTATCTTTCTCTTCGATCCGCTGCTTGTGCTGGCAATCTTCCTCCTAGCATGGCTGTGGAAACGCCTGACCCCAGAGTTGCGCGCTTATGGGACGGCCTTTGTTCTCCTGTTGCTGGGCTATATCTGCTTTTACGCGAGATACGCCTATTGGAGCGGCGACTTCGCCTGGGGCGACCGCTATGTTTCCACCGCGGTCGAATTGGTCGCGCTCGTTGCCGTGCCGCTGCTCATTCGCTATCGCGAGCCGTTGGGAAGAACCATCTGGCGCGCGGCATGGGCGCTGATCGTAGCCAGCCTGATAGTTCAGTTAGCATCGCTCGCCTTCTGGTTGCCGCTGGAAATTTACCAGATGGAGACGTTCGGACATCCGACGTTCGTGATTGCTCTGCGCTTCAAAAACATCGTGGCCTTCGCTTTGGGCAAGATGGATGCCTGGGGTTTGAACACCGACGCTATGGGATGGGACGCGTGGGATTATGTTCACATCACCACCTGGAATTTTCTGCCATTTCTGCTGCGCCGCGTCGGAGCAGCGCCAGCTTGGGTGGTGAATTCAGTATTGGCGATCTGGATCGCCGCCGTGGCAGCACTGGGAGCGGTTCTGCTCCGCTTGCGAAGCAACCTTCGAACCGCCGCGTGAGGGCACGTTTGACACCCACCGGCCTTCTCATGGAAGGCTGGAAGCGGTAGTATCGGGGCAGCTCCAACGGCCTGGTCCCAAAGAGAGACAAGACTTCCCACCGGATTCGAAAGAACAGGGTTGGGCCAGCCTTTGCTGGCACGTATGCACCGGGCAAAACAACGCGTGCTGCCGCGAATCGTGGCATTTCTGCTGCCGATCCTCCTTATGTAATTTCTTGTTTTCAGTGGTTGCCTGGTGCCAGCCCAATGCCGGTGTGGGGAATCGCGGTCGTCATGCAGAAATCGACGTGACAGTACGCGATAGTTCTGGAGAGATCCTCTCCGTGCCGGCGAACGTGAAGCTTTACGTGAACGGAACCCCGTGCGACGAGGGATTGACATCCAACGGGCGGATCTCATTTGCCCCGGACGATGCGGGAAAGTTTACCGTCGTTGTGGAAGCGGCTGGTTACAAGCCGGGACAAAATGACGTGAAAATACCGGAGCCGGATAAGGTCCAGGTAGAGATAATCCTGCAACGGGAGACATCTTCGAGTTCCGCACCTGGGGCAGCGGAAAATTGGATACTCGCTCCTAAGGCGAAAGCAGCCTTAGACAAGGGAATGCAGGCTCTGCGCGACGACAAGTTGGTGGAGGCGGAGAAGGCCCTTGACCAGTCCATGAAACTCGCTCCCAATAATCCGCACGTGCTTTATGTGCAAGGTGTTTTGGAACTCAAGAAACACGAGTGGACAAAGGCGCAAAGTGTTCTGGAAAAAGCCGCGCAGATGGAACCAAACAGCGCGCGCGCTTTGGCGGCATTGGGAATGGCGCTGTGCAACCAGAAGAAATACGCAGAGGCCATTCCACCACTGGAGAGGTCTTTGGGACTGGATCCGTCTGGCGGCTGGGAGACGCATTGGTCATTGGCGGAATCGTATTATCACAGCCAACGCTTTGACGAAGCCCTGAAGGTCTCGCAGCAGGCGGAGGCGGAGTCTAATGGGCGGGTGCCGCAGGTCGATTTGCTGGTTGCACGGGCGCTCACGGCCGTGGGACGGTACGAGGATTCAGCGAATGTGCTGCGAGAAATAGTAAAGAATCACAGCGATGGCCCGGAGGCTGTGACGGCACGGCGCTTTTTGGAGCGATTGACGACCGACGAGAAAATACGGCGGCCGTAGAACCTTTCGAATGCCGTGCCCGGCATGGTATGTTGACTTCGTCCGGCAACCTGCCATAAAAGGCTGCGGAAAAAGTCGCAATCCGTGCGCAGCCCCTAAAGGGGCGTCTGATTTCGAAGGACTTACGGTATCGCTAGAGCGATACCCTGATACGAAACGGAGTTTTTCCGCAGGCTGCCAAGGCGCATTTTGCGCAACAGCGGGTCCGGTATTGCGCGTCCAGCATCTGATGAACTTATGATCCGCTCCTATAATGGCGCCACTCCCCAGTTCCCCAATACGTCCTATATCGACGAATCCGCCCAGATCATCGGCGACGTCGTTCTCGGCGAGCACTCCAGCATCTGGATGAACTGCGTCCTTCGCGGCGACGTGCACCAGATCCGCGTCGGCCATTACTCCAATGTTCAGGACAACTCCGTCCTCCACGGCATGAAGGAAAAATACGGCGTCTACCTGGGCGACTACGTCAGCGTGGGACACAGCGTGATTCTCCACGGCTGCACCGTCGAAGCCCGCTGCCTCATCGGCATGGGTTCCATCATCCTCAACGGCGCGGTCATCGGATCCGGCTCGATCATCGCCGCCGGCACCCTGATTCCCGAGCGAACAATCGTGGAACCGAACTCTCTCTGGATGGGTTCCCCCGGGAAATTCCGCCGCCACCTGGATGAAAACGACCAGGCGACGATCCTCCGCTACGCCGAAAATTACGTGGGTTACAAGAAGTCGTACTTGAACGAGAGAAAGGGCTCGTAGCTCGCGGCTGGCAGGGCGCCCTTTTAGCGAGCGGTTCTCGTGATGGTGTAGAGTGCTGCCCTCAGCGGCTGAAGCCGGAACCTGTTGCGGCCCTTGGCGGCACGGCTGAAGCCGTGCCCTTCCCGTTTCTGATTTCCCCATACAGCGACTCGAGCACTTCTCCAGCGCAAATTCCGGAGCCCCGCGTCCTACCAGTCGGCGACCCGATGCTTAATGCTCGACGCCGCTCCCAGGCCATTCATCGCCGCGCCCCCAAGCAGAACCGCGTGCCCCACATTGTCGTGGCGTCTCCTGTGCGTCCAGTAAGCAGCGGCGATCTCTGCCCCGAGCAGCGCCGCCATAGCCGCTACCTGGACACCAGTCGTGTGCACAAACGGACGGGCCAGCGGATTATATTCGGCGCCGCCGCCATCGATATTTTTGCGCGTGGCAAAGCTATCGGCGGCCTTTGCCGCGCCGTCCAGCGCCACCAGCGCGATCGTGGATCGTGTCCAGAAGCGCGAAGCCGCCAGGTCTTTGTCGGTTACGTGGGGACGAACCGCGAAAGCGTAACGCGCTTCCTGCGCGCGCAGCGTGCCGGCCATCGCCGCCAGAGCCAGAATCGCTATGAGCATTTTCATCAGGCAAGCGGGTCACGCACACGGACCCTTCCATGCCATCGGAAGACAAGCAATTATTCTTGACGCGGGTAACCGAGTTTAAGAAACGGAAGTAACTGCGGCATCCACAGGGAATTGAGAAGGGGACTCAGCCCGGGAGGGTCATGGCAGTTTAACCCTTCGGTTCACGTTGCAATGGCTTCGAGTGTTTCGAGAAGGAAATGCGCCTCGATTATCGTCCTAATTTCCCAGCGCGAATTCCCCGGTGCGGATTTTCTAAGTTTGAGATTGCCCGGCCCGCCGCTTGGGTGGCGGCTGTGTGGGGTCGTGGGGTGAGGCCGGGCAATTCTGTGCTTCCTTCAATTGCAGATGAATCTCTTGTACAGCATCAGGCCTCAGATTGCCTGTGATGGTGATCACCAATCTGCGTGACGAGGCCACGCCACGCTGTGATCCAGGTCACCGCCAAGACGGACTCCTCTGGCTAAGGTAACAGTGAAGCCAGTTCAGCAAACTTCTCAGGAGAAGCAATCATGGCGTATGTGATCACCGACCACTGCATCAAAGACGAGCTTTGCGTGGATGTCTGTCCCACCGACTGCATCCACCCCAAGAAAGACGAGCCCCAGTTTGAGGCGGCGACCCAGCTCTATGTCGACCCCGAAGGTTGCATCGATTGCGGCGCCTGCGTTCCGGTGTGCCCCGTGTCGGCCATNNGAGGCCCGCTCATTCGCAAAGGGCACGAATGAGTGGGGCCCCCGATGATCGACTCCCTACCGCTGACTCCGCCGTCGTTTCCGGAGCAACTCCCCTTGTTACCTGACAAGGTGCAGCTCTTCCCCAAATCTCCGCTGATTATCTGTGTCCAGTATCTTGTGATGTAAGTCCTATCCGAGAACGCATTAATCGTGCATACTGCAGGGCTCTCTTTCCAACAGGAGGCTCTTGCCCGTCATGGCTTCTCGTATTTCGCTTGCTGCCGCCATTTTGCTCGCTTCGTTTCTTCCTCTTTACGCTGCCGATACTCCGGCCCCTGCGCCTAACTCCGATCCGACGTACCAGCAACTTCGCAACCTGACGCTGTCAGGCGAAGCCGTGAGCGTAACTAACCTCACTTTGAAACGCGATGCCGGCACATTCCATTTGCACTCGGGCACCGTGTGCTTCGTGACGCCAGTGCAGGGCATGGTCACAGGAGCGGTTTTCGCGGGCGAAGGCCACTTTGTCCTAGACCCGCCGCTCGACTCCGAGCGCAAGAGTTTGAAACTGCTCACGAAAGAGGACGAGTTCAGCGAGAACTTCAATCAGGCGGTTCTGCGCTTTACGGACTCGACCTATGACGAGATCAAGAAAGCGGGCAGTCCGGCGTCCGCTGGTTGCGATGCGGGTTTACTGAGAGAGAGTCAGAATACGACCCGCCACAAGCTCAAATACAATCTCGAAGCGCGCATCCTGGCGGAAGTGCTGAGCCCCGCGCAGAGAGGGCTGTTCATCGCTTTCATCCACGGCAAACACTACAACAGCAAGGAGCGTTACCAGATCGATCCCGACTCAGGTTCGGAGCAGGTCGGCTTCATGACCTACGACGAGAACAAAATGGGCGATTGGGCTTCCTTTAATATTTCCGGCGACCATTCACCAGACGCTGTCGGCAAGCCCTTCCGAATTGAGCACCAGCAGCTGGACGCGACCTTCGAAAAGAGCGGCAAGTTAGTGGGCAAAGCCACTGCAGATCTCGTCGTGCGACGAAAGGGATTGCCGGTCGTGGGTTTCGACTTGTTCCGGCCCCTGCGGGTGCAGAGTGTGACGGCAAACGGCCAGGCGCTGTCGTTTATTCAGGAGGACAAGAACGAAGACGGCGATTTCGCGGTCATCTTGCCCAAAGTTCTTGCCGAGGGAAAGAAGATCTCGATCACGACGGCGTACGAAGGCAAAGAAGCGGTCGTTAACACCGGCAGCGGAAACTATTTTCCTGTAGCGCGCGACGATTGGTATCCCAATGATCCGGGCGGGGACTTGGGAGAGTACGTGCTGTATGATATGACTCTCCGCATTCCGAAGGGTATGAAGATGGCGGCGACGGGGGTACTCGTTTCCGAAAGCAATGAGGGCGGTCAGAATGTAACGGTGTGGAAAAGCGAGAATCCGCAGACGGTGGCCGGCTTTAGCTTCGGCAAGTTCAAGGAGGAACAAGTCAAGCTCACGAAGCCCGA